>NZ_JBRBAU010000010.1:0-113848 GCF_053480195.1 Corynebacterium guaraldiae
ACACTAAGCGGCTTCACGAAGCATTGGACTACGCCACCCCACAAGAAGTAGAAACCGAGTACTATCTCACCCAGCCCATCAACACAGGGCCGTAAAAGAAGCGGAACTAAACCCAGGACGCTTCAAAATGATTCTGCCAGGGCATTATCGGCACTCGTTCCCACTGCTCCCATGGATTGGCGTACACCAAGCTTGGCGCAGTGGTCCCTAAATGCCTGTGAGGTGTACACACTGCCGTGATCGGAATGGAAAATTGCCCCTTTAAGGCTTCCTCGGACTTTTCTGGCATGAGATAAAGCTTCGATAACCAGCGATACCCGCATGTGATCGGCGAGTGCATGGCCGACGAGTTTGCGCGAGTAGGCGTCGATGACCGTGGCTAGGTACATGTTCTTGCCGCCCTTACACGGCAGGTAGGTGATGTCGCCGACGTAGACGTGGTTTGGCCTGTCAGCTGTGAATCTGCGGCTTATTAAATCTGGCATGACTCGGTGGCCAGGCTTGCGCCTGGTGGTGATGCATCGACGCCGTTTACTAAAGCCTTTCAGCCCCATGGATTTCATGATGCGTGCGACCTTCTTGTGGTTGATCGGGCCGAAGTCCGTATCGTCGTTGAGGCTTGCAGCGATGCGTTTAGCACCATAAAGCCCGTGCTCATCATCGAAGATGGTCTTGATTCTCGCCCCAATAAGGGCATCGGAACACGTCTTTAACCTGCGTTTTTCGCGGGTGTTAACCCATTTGTAGAACGAGGAGCGATTGAGCTTTAACACGTGGCACATCCGCTTGACCGAGTATTCGGTTCGGTGGTCATAGACAAACTGGAAGCGGATTACCAGCGTGTCTCTTCGGCAAAATACTTAGCAGCCTTGCGCAGGATGTCGCGTTCTTCACGTAGCTTTGAGTTTTCTTTTTCTAGCTGGCGGATTCGCTCAGAATCGGTTGTTGCCTGAGCCTCATCGCGCAAGGTCTTCGTGCGGGCACGCTTGCCGGTGCCGTACTGCTTAAGCCACGAATAAAGTGAGGAAGATTGACTCCAAGCTCTGCTGAAGCCGCGTGAAGTGAGAGGTCCTCATTGTTCTCGTAGAGGGCCACAGCATCACGTTTGAACTGTTCGGAGTACCTAGGCATGGTGGTAGATTACCTTTCTTCCCAACCCAACCGGGCTGGATATCAGGTGTCTACCTAACGGGGGTCAGGTCCGATCTCCGAGTCAATCCTCAACCGACTCGTCTCCGGCGCCGAGATCATCACACTCGAAGGACCAAACATGCGCCTCACCACCAACACATAACCACCAACAACGCCTGAGTAAGACACCGCTACCGGATACTCACTCAGGCGCTACCAGATACTCACCACACCGCTACCATTTCAGTCTTCTGAACAATTGGCACCATTACCTTTCGGGACTATCGTCAACCGCGGTTAGCTCGCAGTCGTCGCGCCACCCCTTTGGCCCCGACACGCTGACCCCTCTTTGTAGATTATTGCCCTAGTCCTGAAAGGGATCACGCTCGTGTCAGCGACTCTTATCATCTTGGCCATCGTGGTCATCACGGCACTGGCCTTCGACTTCACTAACGGTTTCCACGACACAGCCAACGCTATGGCAACGTCAATTGCTACCGGCGCACTGAAGCCGTTCACCGCGGTCGCCATTTCCGCCCTCCTCAACCTCATCGGCGCATTCCTCTCCGTCAACGTGGCCGCCACCGTGGCCAAGGGAATCGTCAACCTTGACCAGTACGATGTCTCCGTCCCCGCCGACGGCGACGCTTTGCTCATGGTCGTCTTCACCGGCCTCATCGGCGGCATCACCTGGAACCTATTTACCTGGCTCCTTGGCATGCCGTCTTCATCCTCCCACGCCCTCTTTGGTGGCCTCATCGGCGCTGCCTTCGCAGCCCTGGGCACCGGCGGCGTGGCATGGTCCTCCATCGCCGGCAAGATCATCATCCCGGCTATTGCCTCCCCGCTCATCGCCGCTCTGGTTTCCGCCTGCGGTACCGCCCTGGTGTACTGGGTGACCAACACCATCCCGAGCAAGGTCAAAAACGAGCACTTCCGCCACGGCCAGATCGTAACCGCCTGCCTCGTATCCCTGGCCCACGGCACCGGTGACGCACAGAAGACGATGGGCGTTATCTTCCTTGCCCTCGTTGCCGCTGGCGAGGCCAACTCCGATTCCCGCATCCCAACCTGGGTCATCGTGGCCTGTGCCGTCGCGATTGCCGCCGGCACCATGTCGGGCGGCTGGCGCGTCATCCGCACCCTGGGCAAGGGGCTCGTGGAGATTGAATCCCCGCAGGGCATGGCCGCTGAGGCCACCTCCGCCGCCATCATCCTGACCTCCGCCACCGGCGGTATGGCACTGTCCACCACCCACGTGTCCACCGGTTCCATCCTGGGTACCGGCCTGGGCCGCAAGGGCGCGAAGGTTCGCTGGGGCGTCGCCATGCGCATGGTGGCCGCGTGGCTCATCACCCTTCCGTGCGCCGCCTTCGTCGGCTTCGTTACGTGGTGGATTGCCAACGGCGTGGGCGCAGCCACCAACACCATGGTGGGTGCCATCGTTGACCTAATCATCCTGCTGGGAATGGTCGCCCTCATCCTCCTGCGCGCTCGCCGCAACCCGGTTGACGCTAATAACGTCAACGACGACTGGGACGAGGACTCCGAGTCCGTCGACTCCTCGATGTCTCACCGCGAAAAGGTCGCCGCCGGCGTTTCGACCGGCAACGCCCCTGGCGCCGCAAACGCCGTCAATGATGTGGTCAAGTCCCACACCGCTCACAAGGACAACTAAGGATTCCAATCATGACCGCAATGGAAATCGTCACCGCCCTCATTCGCGTGGCCGCACTCGCGCTCGCCTTCGGCGCCGGCATCCCACTCCTCTTCGCTTTGGGCATGCGCTGCATGACGGGCGACCCCATCCGCAACGCCGAAGGCGTTGTCGTTGATGACACCGAAGCTTCACCCCAGATGAAGATGCTTGGCTGGACGGTATACGCCGTTCTCGCCCTCCTCATCCTTGTCGCTATCACATGGATTGCAAAGGACTCCATCGCCCATTACTTCGGCTGGGAGCCATTTGCCGGAATCGCTAGCGGGCACTAAGCCTTCCCCCCTCCCACCGACAACACCAACAGCCCCGTCGCCCTACACGGCGGGGCTGTCCTTTTTGCCCTTATTCATTTTCCTCCGCCGCAGGAAGCACATGTGTGCCCCTGGTCACACATCAGCCAAGGTAAACAAAAAGTTAACTTAACTTGAAATCTATGTAGCGTTTTGGACGTTTACACGATATAGTTGGTGAATACCAACGGTACGGTACCCCGTACCTTTACTACGAGAGACAAAAAGGGGCGAGCACGAATGAATACCATTTCCGGCTTTATTTCCGCCATTACTAACACATTCAAGACCGCCACCGGTACCGGTCTTGACACCATTACCGCTGCGCCCATCGCAGCGCAGGTGGCAGAAGATCTTGTCAAGCACGATCTCATTCCGGCAACCCATACCGACATCGAGGAAAGCTTCGCCGCCCTCACGGGCGACTTCCCCCGGGAAGGCGACCTTGCCGAGGTAGAGCTATTCCTCGACAGCTTCGGATGGCTTGCATAAAATCCTTCACCAAACCCCGCCCCCACCGGGCGGGGTTTTCTCATGCGGCCACCCTTCAAACGGTACATTTCGCGCCCACTACACTGTCAGCCATGCACCCAACACGCCGTTTACGAGGATTCCCTCATCTTTTTCACCGCCCCTCACCTGCCCGAACGTAAATTGTGAGCGGAATCACCCGTGCGCCGCTATACATTCCTATACAAAACTTCTCTACACTGCCAAACATGACTATTTCCTCACATTTGTCGGAGCTTGACTCCCTGAGCGCCGACACCACCGCAGGCAAGATCGCTGAACTGAAGAGGCGTCGCGAAGCAGCGGCGCAGCCCATGGGCGAGAAAGCCCACGAAAAGGTCCACGCCCAAGGCCGCCTCACCGCACGTGAGCGCTTGGACTATCTCCTCGACGAGGGCTCCTTCGTCGAGACCGATATGCTCGCCGTGCACCGCACCACGGACTTCGGCATGGGCAAGAAGCGCCCACTGACCGATGGCATCGTCACCGGCTGGGGCACCATCGACGGCCGCGAGGTCTGCATTTTCTCCCAGGACGGAACCGTCTTTGGTGGCGCACTCGGTGAGGTCTACGGCGAGAAGATGATCAAGATCATGGAGCTTTCCATCACCACCGGCCGCCCGCTCATCGGCCTATACGAGGGTGCCGGCGCCCGCATCCAGGACGGCGCCGTGTCCCTGGACTGGATTGCCAAGACCTTCTACCAGAACGTCAAGGCTTCCGGCATCGTCCCGCAGATCTCCGTCATCATGGGCGCGTGCGCCGGCGGCAACGCCTACTCCCCTGCCCTGACTGATTTCGTGGTGATGGTGGACAAGAAGTCCAAGATGTTCGTCACCGGACCAGACGTCATCAAGACCGTCACCGGCGAAGAAGTCAGTCAAGAAGAACTCGGCGGCGCGGGCGTCCACATGCACAAAGCAGGAACCTCGCACTACACCGCCGCCAGCGACGAGGAAGCCCTGGATTGGGTCCACGACTTGCTGACCTACCTTCCCTCCAATAACCGCCAGCTGACCCCGGTTGAGCCCTACGAAGACCTGGGCGAAGAAACCGCCGACGACCTCATGCTGGATGAGATCATCCCGGATTCCCCAAACCAGCCCTATGACGTCAAGGAGGTCATCGAGGCCCTCACCGATGACGGTGACTTCCTGGAGATCCAGGCCGACCGCGCCGATAACGTGGTCACCGCCTTCGGACGCATCGAAGGCCGCACTGTTGGTTTCGTTGCTAACCAGCCCCAGGTCTTCGCCGGCTGCCTCGACATCGATTCTTCCGAGAAGGCCGCCCGCTTCGTGCGCACCTGCGATGCCTTCAACATCCCTATCATCATGCTTGTCGACGTCCCCGGCTTCCTCCCCGGCGCCGACCAAGAACACGACGGCATCCTGCGCCGCGGCGCCAAGCTGCTCTACGCCTACGCCGAAGCCACCGTTCCCAAGATCACCGTCACCCTGCGCAAGGCATACGGCGGCGCCTACTGCGTGATGGGCTCCAAGGGGCTGGGCGCGGACATCAACCTGGCATGGCCCACCGCCCAGATCGCGGTCATGGGTGCAGCAGGTGCCGTCGGTTTTATCTATCGCAAAGAGATCAAGGCAGCCCATGAGAAAGGCCTCGACGTGACGGAACTGACCAAATCCTTCGAGCGCGAATACGAAGATCACATGCTCAACCCGTATAAGGCAGCAGAGCGCGGGCTTATCGACGCCGTCATTCTCCCCTCCGAAACCCGCAGTGCAATCGCTAAAAACCTGCGCTTCTTCACGGACAAGAATGTCGCGCGCCCATCGCGCAAGCACGGAAACATCCCGCTCTAGGCCGCGCTCGTTTCAGCACAAATCAGTGCAGCAGAAGCACTGTATTACACTAGTGTTCCATGACTGACTTGAAGACGACCGCTGGCAAGATCGAGGACCTGAGCGCCAAGCTCACCGAGTCCCGGGCGCCGCAGGGAGAAGTCCCGGCAGCCCGCAGCGCCATCGAGGCGCTCTTTGACGCCGGCTCCTTCGTGGAGACCGACGCCCTTGCTCGCCACCGCTCCACCGAGTTCGGCCGCGAGCACATCCGCCCCTACACCGATGGTGTCGTCACCGGCTTCGGCACCGTCGATGGCCGCAAGGTCTGCGCCTATGCGCAGGACGCCTCGTTGTTCGACGGCACCATGGGCGAGGTCTATGGCGAAAAGGTCACCAAGCTCTATGACCTGGCCATTAAGACCGGCGTGCCCATCGTCGCGCTCGTTGCCAGCGATAAGCCCCGCGCCCAGGAGGGCATCGTCTCCTCCGCCATGCAGGCCCGCATCCTCGCCCGCGCCACCACCGCCTCCGGCCTCATCCCGCAGATCACGGCGGTTTACGCGGAGTCCAAGGAGGCCTCGCTCGTGGCCGCGCTGTCCGATGTCGTCATCGCCCCCGACGGCGACGTGCAGGCGGACGGGGAGCACGAGGTGAGCGTCGCCAAGCGCGTGCTCTCCTATCTGCCCTCCAATAACCGTGCCGCCGCGCCCCGCACCGAGGCCACCATCGTTGCGGGTTCGGTGGAAGACAACATCAGCGAGGCCGACCACGCGCTCGATACCCTCGTGGGCGATGACGGCGCCGTGGATCTCGCCGACGTGGTCACCGCTACCTGTGAGGATGTTTTCGAGCTCGGCGCCTGGGTGCGCGGGGTCTTCACCGGCTTCGGCCGCGTGGAGGGACGCACGGTGGGCATCATCGCCAACCGCGACTCTCTCGATGCCGCAGCCGCCGCCAAGGCCGCGCGTTTCATTCGCCTGTGCGATGCCTTCAACACCCCCATCGTCGAGTTCGTCGACTCCCCGGCTCTGGATGTGGAGAAGGCAGCGTTGGCCAAGCTCGTGCATGCTTATGCTGCGGCGAGCGTGGGCAAGATCAGCGTGATCGTGCGCCGCGCGCACGGCACCGGCTACATCGCTTTCGGTTCCAAGGAGCTCGGTGCGGACCTGTCCTATGCGTGGCCGACGGCCGAGATCGCCGTGGCCGATGCCCCTGAACTGGCCGCTGAGCTGGAGCTGAGTGAGGACGAGGCCGCAGCCTACCTCACCCCGTACCAAGCCGCTGAGCGCGGTCTCGTCGATTCCGTTATTACCCCGGCAGCCACGCGCGGTTCCCTCATTGAGGGACTGCGCCTGCTGGATCGCAAGATTATTCCGACCCTGCCGAAGAAACACGGCAATATCGTTTTGTAGAGGTTTCCCCATGACCGCTTCCCTGTTTACCGTTCTCAACGGCAACCCCACCGACGCTGAGGTGGCGGCCCTGACCACGGTGCTCAGCCAGCTCGACTCCGAGGCGCGTGCCAAGGCCGCCGATACCCGCTCCGAGCGCGACCTGTGGGGCCAGCCGGGCGACGTGTTTAACCCGTCCGCCTTCCGCAACGTCCGCTACTACTAAGCACATGCGCCTGGTTCTGGCTTCTCAGTCCCCGTCCCGCCTGTCCATCCTGCGGGGTGCGGGCGTGGAACCCGTCATTGCCCCGGCCCACGTGGATGAGCGGGCCATCGAGGAGCGCCTGGCGGGTGCTGAGCCCGCCGAGATCGTCTGCGCACTCGCCACGGCCAAGGCAGAGGCCATTGCCCCGGACTATCCCGAGGACGTCGTGGTGGGCGGGGATTCCATGCTGCTTCTCGACGGCTCCCTCCAAGGCAAACCCCACACCCCCGAGGCCACCGTGGAGCGCTGGCACGCGCAGGCCGGCCGCGCCGCGGAGCTCATCACCGGCCACTGCGTGCTGCGCGGCGAGGAGCGCTTCGTGGAGGCCTCGCGCACGACGGTGCACTTTGCGGAAGCTACTGCCGCCGATATCGAGGCCTATGCTCGCACCGGCGAGCCGCTGGAATGCGCCGGCGCCTTTACCCTGGAGGCCCTCGGCGGTTGGTTCATCGACCGCATTGAGGGCGATCCTTCCTCCGTCATCGGCCTTTCGCTGCCGGTGCTGCGCCGCGCTCTGTATTCCTTTGGACTCAACGTTTCCGACTTCTGGGCCCAGCCCTAATTCGGGGCGAGCCCTTCTAGTTGCGGGTGAATCCATCCAGCTGCGGGCGAACCTTTCTAGGTTCGCCCCCTCGCTGCCACATGGCTAGAGTGGGACGGCATGGAAATGAAAGATATGCTCGCTCCCCCGCCCATCAAGCTGTCGGCCGATCCGGGTGCTGACAGCACCTCCGATCTCACCGCAGGAATTGTCGCCCACCCGGATTCCCCGCTGCTGTGGGCACTGCTGGCGGAGCAGGAACTAGACAAGCACAAGGGCGCTGAACCCACCGCTTTCATCACCGCCTACGCTTATGCGCGTACCGGCTACCACCGCAGCCTCGACCGCCTGCGCGGCAATGGATGGAAGGGCTGGGGCCCTGTCCCCTTCTCCCATGAGCCTAACCAAGGCGTGCTGCGCGCGATTGCCGCACTGGGCCATGCTGCAAAGGCCATCGGTGAGGACGCGGAGTATGACCGCATCCGTCAAATGCTTTCCGACGCCGACCCCGAGTCCGTCGCCACGCTGCTGGACTAAGCAGCCAGTAGCGCCGTTGCGCGCTATCCCGCCTACCCCGGTCCGCCACATGGTTCTAGTCAACTGGTTCTACTCAAAAGGTTTAGCTGGGGGCAGGTGAACCATCTAGGTGCCCACAGATGGTTTGTTTAGGGGCACACGAACCTTCTGACCCGAACCATATGACTGGAACCATCCGTGGCGGCTAACGGGCCTCTCCGACGGGCATAGGGCTTTAAATACAAAAATCCCGCGGACCTCAAATAATGAGGCCGGCGGGATTAGTCTGTCTGCCCTAAAGCAGCGCAGGGATTGGTATGCGATTAAGCCTTGTCGCCGTCTGCCTTAGCAACAAGATCACCGGTGTTCTGCGCGGTGCGGATGTTTGCCACGAAGAACTCCAAGATCAAGCGGAACTGGATGACATAGAAAAAGAACGCGATTCCGCCAAAAATGACAGCGCCCAGGAACGCCAAGATTCCGCTGACAAAGCTGTCAGCAAAAGCCACGAAAGAGAAGAGGATCAATCCTGCCCAGGAGAGTCCTGCCAAAATGACGAGCAGAATGTAGATGAAGGAGGAGAACTTCAGGGTGACAAAGCTGCTGAAGGAGAAGTCAAACAGCGCCTTGAAGAAGCCCGTGCTCTTAGAAGAACCACCGTTCTGTGCGGCCTGCTGCGGGTACTGATTGTTCTGTGGAGAGGCAGCAAAGGGCGAGTTCTGCTGACCGAAGCCCTGCTGTTCCTGCGTACCAAAGCCCTGCTGGCTTTGGGAGCCGAACCCTTGCTGCTCCTGTCCACCAAAGCCCTGGTTCTGCTGCTGGTAGCTACCAAAACCGGACGTGGAGTTGGAGTGAGAAGCCTGGGCGCCGAAGCCATCACCAGACTGCTGCCCAAAACCCTGGCTCTGGTTGGATTCTGCCTGCGCACTGCCGCCAAAGCCTTCGCTGCCAAAGCCGCTGTTGCCGTAACCGTGGTTGCCGTAGCCCTGATTCGAGTTCGTCGCCTCAGCGGAGTGCTCGGCGCCAGCACTGCTATCGGAGTTGTAGGAAGCGTAGGAGGCGCCAAAAGAGTCATGGTTAGCGCGGGTGTCATGGCTTTCAGACTTGTTGTCAGATGACTCCGTGTTGGCAGAACCAGAGGCGGACTCAGACGCAGCAAAGCTGGAGCCAAAAGTGCTGTCCTTGGCCTCACCTTCAGACTCCGGCTGCGAATTCTGGGAAGACGCACTTCCGAACGAGGAGGTCTCAGCGGAGCTCTCGGAGTAATCGCCGTAGCCGGCCTGGCCGCCCCAGCCGAAGTTGGAGTTCTGTCCCTGGCTGTTCCACCCAGAAGCAGAATTATCGCTGCCGGACTGAGAGCTACCGTAGCCGCCAAAGCTACCGAAGCTGTTGTTCCCAGCGTTGTCGCCGTGGGAACCGTGAGCGTTGTAGTCGCCAGCGTTGTTATCGTTCTTGTCGCCGTTCTCACCAAACTGGTTGGGGTTCGTCATAGTTTTTAGACCTTTCGGAGAATCATTGATTTTCGCAGTGCGCTACAGCA
Source organism: Corynebacterium guaraldiae (assembly GCF_053480195.1). Taxonomy (NCBI): domain Bacteria; kingdom Bacillati; phylum Actinomycetota; class Actinomycetes; order Mycobacteriales; family Corynebacteriaceae; genus Corynebacterium; species Corynebacterium guaraldiae. The sequence continues at coordinate 9,707 of NZ_JBRBAU010000010.1, forward strand.
CGATACTGTCATAAATTTTTTACCCCACCGAACGTACCTGAGATCTTGCTCACCGGCAGCGCGAGTTAGGCAAATGCACCCCAGAAAACGACAGTTTCCCCCGCCACGGCAGGGGAAACTCAACAGGATTAGTGCGAAATAAATCGCTTAAGCGTGCTTGGCCTCCACGCGCTTGATGGCCTCAGCAGCCACCTTCTCCTGAATGCCCATGTCCAGCTCAGAGGTGAAGCCCACGCAGGAGCAGTTGATCTCACCAAGGACGTAAGTATCTTCGCCGTTTTCGCCGTCAGCCAGCATGAAGTCCGCGGTCCAGATCAGCGGGATGTTGTCACCGCCGAGCTTCTCTGCGATGACCGGGCGAACGTCAGCGAACATATCGACGAGCTCCTGCCACTCCTCCGGCTTTTGGTAGGTGTACTTGGCGCCGGAGAACAGGGTGGCGGAGAAGGCATCGCCGCCCTCGGCCGGCTTCTTGTGCACCACGAAGACCGGGTCCGGGCCCACGAGAAGAATACGAATCTCACCCTCAACGATGCGCGGCATGAAGCGCATGTCCACGAGCATGCCGTTGTCACCCACGATGTACTGATCGCAGAAGTCCATGAACTCGCCCAGCTCGCGCTCCTCGGAGTGGTTGTCCACAGCCTCGGTGCACTTGATCTTGGTGTCGAGCGACAGAGCCGTGCCCGGCTCGACGGACTCGGCCAGCTTCTCGTCGGCAAGGCGCACGCGCCAGATGCCGGAGCCGGTGGAGCCACGGTTCTGCTTAAGCACGCGCTCGCCGTAGGACAGGGAGGTCGGGAAGGTGTTGTGGAAGGACTCGACGTCGTAGTAGGCGGCGGTATCGGACGGGACCAGGTCGGTGTCGTTGAGCTTGACCAGGGCATCCTTAGCGCCGTAGGCCATCATCTCGTACGGGGTGGACATGCCGACCAAACCAGCGTCGGACAGCTTGGAGAGCAGGTCAAAGTAGCCCTTTTCACCGCCCGGGATGTTGCCCGGGTTCACGCGGGAGATGTAGGCATCAAAATTCTCGGATACATACTCGAAGAGCTTCTCGGACCACTCAGGGCGGTAGAACACGACCTCTGCATGCCAGCCTGCATCCTTGATGCAGTCGACGATTGGCATGGTGTCCTTACGGTGTCCGTTGATCTGCTTGTCTGATCCGCCCTCAACCTCGAAGACGACGATTGCCTTGTGCACAGTAATTCCCTTTCGCTAGGGGGTTGATGAGTGTCACTACTTAAAATAACCCAGGTTTGGCCCGCGCGCTCCCCTACAAAATCGGCCCAACAGAAGGTTAAAAAGCGAGCTTAGCGCACTTTTCAGCCCCTGACCTGCATACTTGTTATAACCAGTAAGTGCGAAGCGGCACAACCCGCCCAAGAAATGTATCCAACACCACAAAAGGCTCTCCCCCGTGACCACTTTTCGGCCAAGCACGCTAGAGTTGAAGCGAACGTTCCCCCTTAACGAGAAAGGCAGGTGGACCGTGGCCGAATTCGACCCGAATCCCCCTTTCCAGGAATACGCGCACCCCGAGCGTCTCGTGTCCGCACCGTGGCTATCCGCGCGACTGGGCATTAACGGCCTCCACGTGATCGAGGTCGATGAGGATTCACTCCTCTACGATATCGGCCACATCCCCACCGCTATCCGTATCAACGTCCAGACGGAACTGCTCGATAGCACAACGAGGGACATCATCAGCGCCGAAGACTTCACAGCCCTCCTTCGCTCGAAGGGCATCGAGCGCGATGACACCGTCATCCTGTACGGAGACAAGTCCAACTGGTGGGCTGCATTCGCCCTGTGGATCTTTGAGCTGTACGGCCACGAGGACGTGCGGCTTCTCGACGGCGGCCGGGATGCCTGGATGTCCGAAGAGCGCGATACCTCCTTCACGGTCCCCGAACCATCCGCCTCCTCTTACCCGGAGGTTTCCCGCGAAGAATCCTCTCGCATCTTCGTCGATGAGCTGCGCAGCTCCACCGCCACCGTTGTCGACACCCGCAGCCCAGACGAGTTCTGCGGCGAAGCCGCCTTCAAGAACGGAACCGGCGAGTCTGCCTACGGCACCACCTTGACGCACGGCCATATTCCCGGGGCCATCAACTTGGAATGGGATCGCGCGGTCTACCCCAACGGCTGCTTCCGTACACTCAGCGAGCTCAAGGTCAACTATGGTGAGCTAGAGCCCGCAACGGAAACCGTCCTTTACTCGCATGTCGGCGCTCAGGCCGCGCACACCTGGTTTGTGCTGAAGTACCTGCTCGGCTTCGACACCCCGCGCGTCTACGATGGCTCGTGGGCAGAGTGGGGCAACATGGTTCGCATGCCCGTTGAGCGCTAGCAACACGCCGAAATAAGCCCGCATCCTCGCTGGTGCGGGTTTATTTTTTGACACGAAACCAAGACGTGACGGTATCCTCATGTTTTGGTGTGCAAGAATAGTACGCAGTCCTATCAGAAAAATTGGAGGAGGGTTCCTGCCGTGGCAGTTGAAACCAAGAACATCACCAAGGTCCTCGTGGCCAACCGCGGTGAGATTGCGGTCCGCGTCATCCGTGCGGCTCGCGATGCCGGCATCGCATCCGTAGCGGTTTATGCCGAGCCCGATGCTGACGCCCCATTCGTCACGCTTGCCGACGAAGCCTTTGCACTCGGCGGCCAAAACTCCGCTGAGTCTTACCTCGATATCAACAAGATTCTCGACGCCGCCTCCAAATCCGGCGCCGACGCTATCCACCCCGGCTATGGCTTCCTCTCCGAGAACGCCGACTTTGCCCAGGCCGTCATCGACGCCGGCCTGATCTGGATCGGCCCCTCGCCGCAATCGATTGCGGACTTGGGTGACAAGGTCACCGCCCGCCACATTGCCGAGCGTGCCGACGCGCCCATGGCACCGGGTACCAAGGATCCCGTCGCCAGCGCCGAAGAGGTCGAGGCCTTCGCCGACGAGCACGGCCTGCCCGTTGCCATCAAGGCTGCCTTCGGCGGCGGTGGCCGCGGCATGAAGGTCGCTCACACCCGCGAGGAGATCAAGGACCTCTACGAGTCCGCCACCCGCGAGGCCACCGCAGCCTTCGGCCGCGGCGAGTGCTTCGTTGAGCGCTACCTGGATAAGGCCCGCCACGTCGAGGCGCAGGTCCTGGCTGACCAGCACGGCAACGTCGTCGTCATGGGCACCCGCGACTGCTCCCTACAGCGCCGCTTCCAGAAGCTCGTCGAAGAGGCCCCTGCCCCCTTCCTCACCGATGAGCAGCGCGCCTCCATCCATGAATCCGCCAAGCGCATCTGCCGCGAGGCCGGATACTACGGCGCTGGTACGGTGGAGTACCTCGTAGGTGCGGATGGACTCATCTCCTTCCTCGAGGTCAACACGCGCCTCCAGGTGGAGCACCCCGTTACCGAAGAAACCACCGGCTACGACCTCGTTCGCGAGCAGTTCCGCATCGCCGAGGGCCGCGAGCTTTCCATCGCCGAGGACCCGACCCCGCACGGCCACGCCTTCGAGTTCCGCATCAACGGCGAGGACGCCGCTGCGGGCTTCATGCCGGCTCCTGGAACCATCGTCTCCTACTCCGAGCCTTCCGGCCCGGGCGTGCGTATGGATTCCGGCGTGCGCGAAGGTTCCGTCATCGGCGGACAGTTCGATTCCATGCTGGCCAAGCTCATCGTCTGGGGCCCGGACCGCGAGACCGCCATCGCGCGCGCACGCCGCGCGCTGTCCGAGTACCGCATCGAAGGCCTGCCCACGGTTATCCCCTTCCACCAGGCAATCCTCACCGATCCTGCCTTCACCGCCGAGGACGGCAACTTCACGGTCTACACCAAGTGGATCGAGGAAGAGTGGGTCAACGAGCTGCCCGAATACACCGACACCGCCGAAGCACCTGAGGATGAGGACCAGGAAGCACCCCAGAAGTTCGTCGTCGAGGTTGGCGGCCGCCGCATCGAGGTTGCCCTGCCGGGCAACTTGCTCTTGGGTGGCGGCAACAAGCGCAAGAAGTCGAAGAAGCGCCGCGGTAAAGGCGCAGCAGCCAACGTGTCCGGTGACGCCGTGACCGCACCGATGCAGGGCAGCGTCATCAAGGTCGCCGTCGAAGAAGGCCAGGAAGTCGAAGAGGGCGAGGTCGTCGTCGTCCTTGAAGCCATGAAAATGGAGAACCCCGTCAAGGCCCACAAGTCCGGCACCGTGACCGACCTCAAGGTGTCCACCGGCACGCAGATCAACAAGGGCGAGCCGATTCTGGAGATCAAGTAATTTGCCGATGCTTCCTTACGGCCAGGGAGCACTGCAATAACCTTGCTTCAGTCAGCAACGTTACATACTCTTTGTACGTGATACCCCGGTGGAGCTCTGCTCCGGGTCACTGACTCGCTGAGTACAACTTACCGGGGTGCTGACTTGTCGCTCTGAGGGGATGCAACAGTGGCGCATCAGGATAGCGCCACCAACTCCACTCGAACCACTCAGTGAGTAGCTAGATTCAGAGATCAAGTAGCCTCGAAAGGCATGAGCGTTAACGATTCTGAGTTCGGTGTACGGTTGGCCAAGGAGCACGACCGTACCTACCTCTCCCGTCTCCTTTTCCTCGCCGATGTCCTCGGTGACGAGGACGCCCATATCGGGGATTTCCACACGCCTGACGTGGGGCTGTACATCGACGAATGGTCGCCCCATGTCGACGGCGGCGTCATCGCAGTCTCCAGCCATCGCGTCCCCGTCGGTGGTGCGTGGCTGCGCTACTACACCACTGAAGCGAAGGGTGCCGCCTACACCGGCAACCCCGAGGCCGATCCTTTTGATGAGTCTCAGTGGGCCACCGACCTAGATCCGGAGGAAATCCCCGAGCTCTTCATTGCTGTGGAGTCTCGCTACAGGGGCCTAGGCGCTGGGCGACGCCTCCTGCGCAACGCCTGCGACCTCGCCGAGGCGCAGCAGGCTCCCGCCGTATCGCTGTGGATTGAGCCGGAGAACACTGGCGCCCGCAAGCTGTATGAATCCGAAGGCTTCGTCGACATCGACGTGCCCGGCCGCCCGGATGCTCACGTGATGCTCAAGCGCTTCTAGTACGCAAACCGACAAAAGGTGTCGACTATACTCGACACTTCCTCGGTTTCTTGTAAAAGTGTCGACTATACTCGACGCCTTCGGCGGCGCGCCGACGACAGCGCCAAGAGCGACGTTGCTCACCCACCCATGACCCAAGTCGGGTGACAACGACCGTTTCCGTAGAACGCTGCACGTATCTTCGCGAAACGGATTACCTTCTTCGCACCCCTCGCAACGCACAGCATCTGCATGCCTCCATCGACATGCTGGAGACATCTGCCAAAAGGCGTCTGGTAAAAGGCATCTGCCAAAAGGCGTTTTCACGGCTAAAAACGCCTTTTACTCATTGCAGATGGCGTTCTTGGACCCAAAGATGCCTTCTGCCAGATGCCTTTTACGAGGCACGCCCTCCTGACTTAGGCCAATGCAGTGCGGAAAAATCCCACCCCACCGCCGAAAACCACCGGTGAGCAGCGCCAAGAATGACGCTGCTCACCCATCCATGACCTAAGTCGACTTTTAGTTGATAACGGCGATGAGGTCGCCGCCCTCCACCTTGGTGGCGGCGCCAATGGCGACGCGCTCGATGGTGCCATCCTTGGTGGCGGAAATAGAGGCTTCCATCTTCATGGCCTCGATGACGGCGATCTGGTCGCCGGCCTTGACCTCGTCGCCAGGCTTGGCGGTCGGGTTCACCACGCCGGCGAACGGTGCGGCCACGTGGCCCTCGTTGGACGGATCGGCCTTCTCCACGGTGGCGACGGTGGACTCGACGTTGTTGTCGCGCACCTTGAGCGGGCGGATCTGGCCGTTGACGTTGAGCACGACGTTGCGGATGCCCTTCTCGTCCGGCTCACCCATTGCGTCAAGACGCAAGGTGACGGGCTTGAGGTCCGCGCGGTCGTTGGAGCCCTCCGGGAAGTGGTGAACAATGTAGTCCTTACCTTCTTCCAGACCGTAGAAGAAGACCGTGTCCGTCAGCGCCTCGGTGTTGCCGTAGGTGCGGCGGAACTCGTTGAACTCCTCGAACTGCTTCGGGAAGAGCAGGCGGTTGAGGGAAGCGCGGCGCTCGGTGGAATCATCCGAAGCCAGGTGCTTCTTCTCATCCTCCGGCACGGGCTTGACGGTGACGTCGCCAGGCGCGCGGCCCTCCAGGACCTTATCGCGCAGCGGCGGCCAACCACCCGGAGGCGTACCGAGCTCACCGCGCAGGAAGGCGATGACGGAATCCGGGATGTCGTACTTGGTGGGGTTCGCCTCAAAGTCAACCGGGTCTACGCCAGCGCCCACAAGGTGCAGGGCGAGGTCACCGACCACCTTGGAGGACGGGGTCACCTTGGTCGGGCGGCCGAGCATCTCATTCACCGCAGCGTAGGTGTCCTCGATGATCTCGAAGCGATCCTCCAAGCCCAGAGCGGTAGCCTGCGCGCGAAGGTTGGACAGCTGGCCACCTGGAATCTCGTGGCGGTAGACGCGGCCGGTCGGTCCAGGAATACCCTTCTCGAAGGGCTGGTAGAGCTGGCGGACGGCCTCCCAGTACGGCTCAAGGTCGGAGACGGCCTTGAGGGAGATGCCGGTATCACGAGAGGAGTTCGAGAATGCCGCGATGATGGCGGACAGCGAAGGCTGGGAGGTAGTGCCCGCCAGCGGCGCGGAAGCACCGTCGACGATGTCGGCACCAGAAAGCGCTGCCGCGTAGTAGGTGGCCAACTGACCGCCAGCGGTGTCGTGCGTGTGCACGTGAACCGGCAGGTCGAACTCCTTGCGCAGAGCCATAACCAGCTTCGATGCGGACTCCGGACGCAGCAGGCCCGCCATGTCCTTGATAGCCAGGACGTGAGCGCCGGTGTTGACAATCTCCTCGGCCAGCTTGAGGTAGTAGTCCAGCGTGTAGAGCTTCTCATCCGGGGAGCACATGTCGCCAGAGTAGGCCATAGCGACCTCAGCCACGGTGGTGTTGGTCTCCAGGACGGCGTCGATAGCCGGGCGCATCTGGGTGACGTCGTTCAGCGCGTCGAAGATGCGGAAGACATCCACACCAGACTTGGCGGCCTCCTGCACGAAACCGGTGCACACGTCGTTGGAGTACGGCGAGTAGCCCACGGTGTTGCGACCGCGCAGGAGCATCTGGATGTTCTGGTTCGGCATGGCCTCACGCAGCAGATCCAGGCGCACCCACGGGTCTTCTTTGAGGAAGCGCATGGCGACGTCGTAGGTCGCACCGCCCCATGCCTCCACCGAGTACAGCTCCGGGGTCATGCGGGCGACGGCTTCAGCGGCGGTGACCAACGCGGTACCGCGCACGCGGGTGGCCAGCAGGGACTGGTGGGCGTCACGGAAGGTGGTATCAGTGACGGCAAGAGCGTCCTGCTTGCGGATCTTCTCCGCCCACTTTTTCGGGCCCAGCTCCAACAGTTCATCGCGGGAACCGCGCGGCAGCTCAGAGTTAAAGTCCAGATCCGGCAGCTTGTCGAAGGGGCGCAGGGTGGTCGGGCGCTCGCCGTTCGGCTTGTTGACGGTCACATCAGCGATGTAGTCGATGATGCGGCCAGACTCATCCACGGCCGGTGGGGCCTTGAGCAGGTCCGGGTGCTCCGGAATGAAGCTGGTGTCCACGCGGGTGTTGACGAAGTCCGGCTCGCGCAGCAGTGCGCGCAGGAAGCCGATGTTGGTGGCCACGCCGGCCACCGTGAACTCGTTGAGCGCGCGCTGCGCACGTGCCACGGCCTGCTCAAAGTTGACTCCACGGCAGGTCATCTTCACCAGCAGGGAGTCGAAGTTCGGGGAGACCTCAGCGCCGACGGCCGTTGCGCCGTCGAGACGCACGCCTGCGCCGCCCGGCGAGCGGTACTGGGTCAGCGTGCCGGTATCCGGGCGGAAGCCATTGGAGGGATCCTCGGTGGTGATGCGGCACTGGAGCGCCGCGCCGGTGATGTGGATGTCCTCCTGCTTGAGGCCCAACTCCTCGAGGGAGAAGCCCGCCGCAATCTGCATCTGGGACTTCACGATGTCCACGCCAGTGACCTCCTCGGTCACGGTGTGTTCCACCTGCACGCGGGGGTTCATCTCGATGAAGACGTGGTTACCCTTCTCATCGACGAGGAACTCGACGGTGCCGGCGCCTTCGTAGTTGATGTGCTCGCAGAACTTCACGGCGTCCGCACAGATGCGGTCACGCAGCTCTGGGTCCAGCGTGGGTGCCGGGGCGATCTCGACGACCTTCTGGTGACGGCGCTGCACGGAGCAGTCACGCTCAAACAGGTGCAAGACGTTGCCGTGGGAGTCAGCCAGAATCTGCACCTCGATGTGCTGCGGACGAATCACCGCGGTCTCGAGGTAAACGTTGCCATCGCCGAAGGCTGCCTCAGCTTCGCGGGAGGCCTCAGCACACTTGGTCTTGAGCTCCGCCTCGTTCTCGATGAAGCGCATACCGCGGCCGCCACCGCCGGCCACTGCCTTCACGAAGACGGGGAAATTAAAGTCCTTGGCGTATTCCGCCAGCTTGTCGACGTCCGTCGAGGGCTTCGAGTCCTTCAGAGTCGGCAGCCCCGCCTCCTGGGCAGCGGCTACCGCGGCGGCCTTATCACCGGTCAGGTCCAAGGTCTCCGGGGTCGGACCAATGAACTTAATGCCGTTGTCACGGCAGGCACGCGCCAAATCGGCACGCTCCGATAGGAAGCCGTAACCAGGGTAAATGGCATCTGCGCCGGACTTCTTGGCGGCGCGAATGACCTCATCGATGTCGAGGTATGCCTTGACCGGCTGGCCCTCGGTACCGATGCGCACTGCCTCATTGGCAAAAGCGCGGTGGAAGGAGTTGCGGTCTTCCTTTGGATAAATTGCAACGGTCTTGGAGCCGACCTCAAAGGCAGCGCGGAAGGCGCGCACGGCAATCTCACCGCGGTTGGCCACCAAGATCTTAGAGAAGGACTTGTGAGCAGTATCAGACACTGGGAGTGATCCTTTCAGATAAGCACAATACGAACTTAAGGATAGTGTCCGAGGCGACAATGCGGGCGGAAATCGACATATCGGTCAACAGATTTCGAATAGGTTCTCGCCAGACTCCTAGGCACACCCCTAGAAGACTCACCCCTTCATGAACAGCTCCCCTTCCCCCCCCCTTTAAACATGCAGCGGCCAAATAGGAGAAGAGTTACTTCGCTTTTAAAAAAATATAAACCTATTGACATGTTCTACCCTCCGTTTCTATCCTTCAATCAGGTTCATAAGAACCAACTTCATCCTTCACCTCCAAAGACCGCACGGTGAAGACAGAAAAGAGCTTATGAACTCAGTCACCATTTCTAACGTCCACAAGTATTTAGGCGAAGGCGCCCAGCGCACGCATGTTCTCAAAGGCGCAAGCCTAGAAGCTGGTGAAGGCGAGTTTCTCGGCATTTCAGGAAAGAGCGGCTCCGGTAAAACAACTCTCCTGCGCGCGGTTGCAGGTCTTCTACCTATCGATGAAGGCTCAATCTCGGTCTTCGATACCTGTGTATCCACCGCTGCTCCCAAGGAACTACTCGCCTTGCGCCGCAACACAATCGGCTTCGTCCATCAAGACGACCTGTTGATGAATGAACTCACAGCGCTCGAAAATGTCATGCTTGTGCTTGCCGCAGCGGGATTCGACGAGACGACGGCACACGACAAGGCTTGCGAGGCCTTAACCCAGGTAGGACTTGCAGAACTCGCTCAACGATTTCCCGCAGAGATGTCGCGCGGCCAATGCCAAAGAGTAGGAATCGCCCGAGCACTGTCTGGGAAACGGCGAATTCTCTTGGCTGATGAGCCGTCTGCTGCGCTCGATTCTGAAAACTCGCACGGCATTTTTCGACTCTTCAAGAAGCTGGCATCAACTGGCACAACCGTGATAGCGACCAGTCACGATCCCATCATGTTGGACTATTGCGGCACGGCCTACACGCTGATCGACGGCCAGCTTGGGAAAGCAGCCCCGAATGCTCAATGAACTAATCACGAAAGTCGTGCATTCTTCGAAACGGTATCGTTTCGGCGCAGCGGCAATCGCAGTGTGCTTAGGATTATTCGCATTTGCTGTCTCGGCTGATCTCTTCATGACGTTGTCCCCGCAGCAGAAGGCGCAGTCAGAATTGGGAAACAACGCCGTGCGGGTGGACGTGCCTGTGTACACGCGGGCGGGCGTGGTTGAACAGACGCTGCCGCAACTTGATTCCCCAGAGAGGGGCTTTACTACCCAACTCGAGACTTACGATCTCTATGTCGATAGCAATCCATCAGCTTCCCTTGTCTACAAGGAGTCTCACTGGGAAGAGCAAGCTCCCGATTTTGGGTTGGCATTGGTTCAGGGCCATTGGCCCAGCGCTCCTGGCGAGGTAGTAGTTACCGAGGACGTGAACTTCAACGTCGGAGAACACACAACCGCATTCAACGGCACGCTACCGCTCCGCATCGTTGGCGTTGTATCGAATTCCTTCCACAGCCAGGAGAAAGCGGTGTACGGCGCATCGGGAACATGGAACACCATCGACGCCGACGCTTATTCCATGACCTCCGCTTCGGTCCGGCCGATTGTGTTCGGTTCCGAAGGAACGACTCCTGCCGAGCTCACCGACTTCATTAGCAGTCAGCTCGAAACTACAAACCTCGTTGATCGCGCCGCGCTTGACGACGCCTTTTCGACCTCACTCCTCACCCGCGAAAGCCTGCTCGCCACGCCGCCTTCAGGGTTCGCCGATAGCTATTCTTTCTTCTTCGGCCTGTTCGCCATTGTCATACCGTGTGCTTTGATCCTCTTTTTGTGGCGAGTCACGTACCTAGTTCTTCACCCGTTGAACCGGCGGTTCTTCGAGCTAGGAATCTCGCCCTTCCTGTTGTGGAAGTCCAGCACATCCACCCTGCTTCGTTCAGCCCTGATGTACTCCGTCTTAGGCCTCGTTGTAGGTGCAGGCCTGGCGCAATGCGTGCGCCCATTCATTTCGGGACTTGCAGGGTTGCCTGATCCTGGAGTCCTCATTCCGTGGAAATGGTTAGTGCTTCTTCTCGCTAGCTCGCTTGCAGCACTCCTGATTGGCGGTATTACCACCGCGCCGTCGACCCAGCCGCATCCGTTCTGGAAAGATATCCCGCTGCCGGCCCTATCGGCATCATTCTTGCGTTGGAGTGCTATAGCTATTGTCCTTGTGGCCGCACTCTTTACGGTCGCTTCAGCACTGCTGGGGCCAGACGTGTTCGAAACTTGGGCGCCATTGCCAACCGTGGCATTGTGCATCGTCTTTTCTCTTCTTCTCGCACGCTGTCCGCGAACCAGCCGGCCCTACACTCCAGCAGGCGTGGCCCTGAGACTTGCAGAGAAGCACCGGCAGCTTATTGGCACGGGTCTGACGTTGTTGGTCCTGTGCATGGGAACCGCAGTGTTTAGCAGTTCGATGTCAGCCAGCTTCACAGCCAGTGAGAATGACAGCTTGATGTCAACGATCGCCCCAAACCAGGCACACATTTTAGAGAAGACAGATGACGGGCTTTCCACGCGTGCTGAATCCGTTCAGCACGTAGCCACTGCGTTGGATGTGCCCGCCCCAGTTCGTGTTTCTTATGTCCAAGCCACACTGGACATGCCCACGGAGATGTCGGGGACCTTTGGCGTACTGAGCGTCGAATCCGTTCATGACGTAGAGCAACTCTTAGATCGAGAGCTTACTGCCTCAGAAAAAGAAGTCCTTAAGACTGGAGCATTAGTCCGTGATCACAGATTCATCAACCAAGACCACGTTTCAATCAGCACAAGCAAGAACTCAGGCCCCACATCACTTTCAGCGCTGAGTATGGACTTCGGGCCACACTGGGAGAAGCTAGCTGGAGGATTTATCCTTGCATCCACGGCGCAGAAACTAGATGCATCGGCAGGTAGGACACAATGGGTCTTTACGGGTCTCCAGGAAGACCAAGAAAAGCGCTTTCTTGATAGCGCTGCACAAGCCCATATCCCCCACGAGCTCGTACTACTGCCGCTGATTCAAACCTCTTCGACACCGCGGGCATTCTATATCAGTTTGGCAGCCGCGCTGCTCAGCGCGTTAGCCGTAACCTTTGTTTTCTCGCGGCAACTTGCTTGCGCCACCGAAGCAATCGAGACCACCTTCAAAGTACTAGGCCTCGATTCTTCCTGGCACCTAAGAATCGTTGTACTCACTACGGCCACACTGGCATGTGCCGCGATCATTACTGGCTGTCTCGCTGGAATCCTCCCGCTTGCCGGAATGGTCTACGCAATGGGAGATGGCCTCACTTTTGCCATCGATTGGAATGCACTTCTTGTTGCCGCAGGCGCAATAGCATTAGGCGCTGCATGTGGCGTCGGCATGTCATGCCTTCGCCACATGCAGCGCCCGTCGTCAAGCGCAACCGCTAATTAGATCTGCTTCGGCGGAACGGAGCGCTGCTCCTTGCCGTTGTAGGCAGACAGCGGGCGGATCAGGGAGTTGTTCTCGTTCTGCTCCACGATGTGTGCGGTCCAGCCGGTGATGCGGGCCATCACGAAGATCGGGGTGAAGAACTCAATGTCGAAACCAAGGATGTGGTACGCGGGGCCAGCCGGGAAATCCAGGTTCGGCTGAATCTTGATGGAGGTGTTCTCGTACATGGTCTTCGCCATGTTCTCGTACATCTCCACCCACTGCTCCTGGCCGTGGTCCTTGGCCAGCTCGCGGAAGGCAGCCTCCATGGTCGGAACACGGGAGTCACCGTTCTTGTACACGCGGTGACCGAAGCCCATGACGAGCTCCTTGTTCTTGAGCTTGTTGAGCGTCCACTCCTCTGCCTTGGCCGGGTCACCGACCTCCAGGAAGTTCTTCATCACGGCCTCGTTAGCACCACCGTGCAGCGGGCCCTTGAGGGCGCCAATGGCGGCGGTGACGGCGGAGTAAGTATCGGACATCGTGGAGGTCACCACGCGGGCGGCGAAGGTGGAGGCGTTGAAGGAGTGCTCGGCGTAGAGGATGAGGGACTTATCAAAGGCCTCAATATCGGAGCGCGACAGGGCCGGCGAACCTTCCTCCTCACCGAAGACCATCCACAGGAAGTTCTCCGCAAAGCCCTTCTTGCGGGAAGGCTCGATGTAGCCCTCACCGCGGCGACGGCGGATATCGAGGGCGACGATGGTCGGCAGCTTCGCCATGAGCTCCAGCGCGGTGCGGCGGATGTGCTCAGAATCCTTGGTGTACTCCTCCGGGTCCTGGGAACCAATGAAGGAGACTGCGGTGCGCAGAACGTCCATCGGGTGGCAAGACTTCGGCATGGAGGTGATCAGGTCAATGAGGTGGCGGTCCAGGTGGCGCAATGCCTTCTCACGAGCGGAGAAACGAACCAGCTCATCCTGGGTGGGCAGCTCGCCGTTCCACAGCAGGTAGGCAACCTCCTCGAAGGAGCAGTAGCGTGCCAGCTCCTGGACCGGGTAGCCGCGGTAGGTCAGGGAGTTGGTCTCCGGGACAACCTTGGACACGGCGGTCTCATCGACGACAACGCCGTACAGGCCCTTGCGGATTTCTGGGGTTTCAGACATGGTGTTTTCTCCTTTTATTGGGTTCTAGTGTGAGTTTCAGGCCGTGTGCCCTAGTCGAAGGTGGGCTTGTAGCTGTCCTTGGAGTAGGTGAACACGCTCTGGTCGAAGGCGTTGTACTCGTCGTAGCGCACCAGCTCATACAGGCGGGAGCGGTGCTGCATGCGGTCGAGCCATTCCTCGGATTGCAGGCCGGTTTCCTGCATGTCGCGGAGGAATTCTTCGGTAGCGCCCATGGCCACGCGCAGGGTGGATACCGGCCAGATGACGGCGTTATAGCCCAGCTCCTCGATGCGCTTGGCGGACAGCAGCTCGGTCTTGCCGAACTCCGTCATGTTGGCCAGCAGCGGGGTGTCCACGGCGGCGCGGAACTTTTCAAAGTCCTCCGGCGAGTACAGGGCCTCAGTGAAGATGAGGTCCGCGCCGGCGTCGGCGTAGGCCTTGGCGCGCTCGATGGCCTCATCGATGCCGTGGATGCCGGCGGCATCGGTGCGCGCACAAATGATGAAGTTCTCATCGCGGCGCTCGTTGACCGCGGCGGTGATGCGGCGAACCATAAGGTCCGTCGGCACCACTTCCTTGCCATCGAGGTGACCGCAGCGCTTCGGGTTGACCTGGTCTTCCAGGTGGCAGCCGGCCAGGCCGGCGTCCTCCAGCGCGGCAACCGTACGGGCGGCGGACATGGGCTCGCCGAAGCCCGTGTCGGCGTCGACAAGCACAGGCAGGTCCGTGGCGCGGGCAATGTGCCCGGCGCGCTGCGCCACCTCAGTGAGGGTGGTGAGACCAATGTCCGGCAGACCCAAATCATTAGCCAGCACCGCGCCGGAGACATAGACGCCGCCGAAGCCGCCGATGTCCTGGATGAGCCGCGCGGTCAACGGGTTGAAGGCGCCCGGCAGCGTGGTAATTCCCGGTGCGTTCAGCGCCTCGCGGAAGCTCTTGCGCTTGTCTGCATTGCTGGTAGTAGAGCCAAATAGGCCAGCCATTTAGAACAGTCCCTTCGGGGTCTCGGGTGCGGTGGCGATAGCCTCGTCGGTGAGGCGAACGTTGAGCTCGCTCAGGTCGGTGAGGTTTTCCAGGTTCTGGGCGGCAGCGAGGAAGCGCTCCTGTTCCTCCTCCGATACCTTGCCGGCGGCGAGCTTCTTGAACTTGTTGATGTACTCCTCGCGGCCGAAGGGGCGGGCGCCGAGCGGGTGGGCGTCGGCCACCGCGCGCTCATCCTCAATCACGGTGCCGTCCTTGAAGGTAATGACAGCCTTGCCGCCGAAGGCCTTCTCCTCCAGGTCGTTGGAGTGGTAGCGGCGGGTCCACTCGGGGTCCTCGACGGTGGAAATCTTGTGCCACAGGTCGATGGTGTCCTGGCGGTGCTTGCGCTCGTCGGAGTAGGAGGTCTCGTAGTCCCACTCGCCGTCCTGCAGGGCCACGGCGAAGATGTACATGATGGAGTGATCCAGAGTCTCACGGGAGGCGTTCGGGTCCATCTTCTGCGGGTCGTTGGCGCCGGTGCCGATGACGTAGTGGGTGTGGTGCGAGGTGTGCAGGACGATGGACTCGATGTCCTCCACCTTCAGGCCCTTCTCAGCCAAGGTCTTCTTGAGGGCAAAGGCCATGTCAATCGGGGCCTGTGCCTGGTACTCCGCGGAGTGCTCCTTGGTGTAGGTGTCCAGGATGGCGCGCTTTTCCTCGCCCTCAGCCGGGAGAGGGACGGTGTAGGTTCGCTCCGGGGAGTGGAGCATCCAGGCAATGAAGCCGTCCTCGCCTTCCCAAATCGGGGCCGGGGCACCCTCGCCGCGCATGGAGCGGTCTACTGCTTCGATGCCCATCTTGCCGGCAAACGCCGGTGCATAGGCCTTCCAGGAGGAGATGAGGCCCTTGCGGGACTGGCGGGTGGCGGTGGTGGTGTGTAGCGCCTGGCCGATGGCCTGGTAGATGGTGTCGACGTCGAGGCCGAGCATGGTGCCGATGCCCGCGGCGACGGAGGGGCCGAGGTGCGCCACGTGGTCGATCTTCCACTCGTGAAGGCAAATGCCCTTGACCAGGTTGACCTGGATTTCGTAGCCGGTGGCGATACCGCGGATGAGCTCCTTGCCGGTCAGCCCCTTGTGCTGTGCCACGGCCAGGATTGGCGGGATGTTATCGCCCGGGTGGGAGTATTCGGCGGCGAGGAAGGTGTCGTGGTAGTCCAGCTCGCGCACGGCAGTGCCATTGGCCAGGGCTGCCCACTCGGCGGAGTAGGTGCCGTCAACACCAAAGATGGTGGCTCCGCCTTTTTGAGCCGGGTGGGCCTGAGCGATGACTCGGGCGGAGGTCACCGGGCGGCGGGTGGCAGAGGCCACGGCCACGGAGGCGTTATCGATGATGCGATTGATGATCATCTCGGTGGTCTCGGCCGGAACCTCAACGGGATCTGCTGCGACCTTGGCAATCTTGTACGCCAGGTGCTCTTCGATGGGGAAGTTCTCAGCGGACTTGTGGGTACGTACTTCGTGGTTAATCAACGGGGTTTTCCTCCTAGACAACAACGGCTGCGATAGCCATCACACTATCCCCCGCCCGTGTGGCCTGCCACATGTGTAAACTGTGTTTATCTGTTGCAGGGTTTTGCGTTGTTTGCAAACCTTGTGTAATTACCTGTTGGGGCGGCTTTTTGGGAGGACGCACACAATGAGCAAGCACTACGCGGGGGCAAGAATCCACGCACTACGCAAAGAACGCAAACTCACCCAAGCGGCCATGGCACAACAACTGGGGATGTCCACCAGCTATCTCAACCAGCTGGAGAATGACCAGCGCCCCCTCACCGTCACCGTCCTCATGCAGCTGACACAACGCTTTGGCGTTGACGCCACCTACTTCGCGGGAGACCGCGACCTGCGCGCGCTCGCCGAGCTGCGTCAGCTCTTCCCCGAGGCCTCCGACACCACACTCACTGACTTAAGCGGGCGCTTCCCCGAGCTACTCCCCAGGCTTGTCGCCGCCGCCGCACACACCCCCGCGGAAACCGGCCCTTTCGAAGCGGTCCGCGACTTCTTCTACGACGCCCACAACTACATTCACAGCCTGGACGTCGCCGCCGAGGAGCTGTCCGATTCCCTCGGTGACCGCGTCCTGCGCCGCGGGCGCTTGGCCTCAGTCCTGCAGGACGAGTTCGGCGTTACGACACGATTCTCCTCAGCCTCACCGCGCCGACGGACCTTCCACGACCGCGAGCTGCACCTGCGCGCAGGACTCACGGAAGCCCAGCTCGTCTTCGAGATGGCGCTCCAGTACTGCCTCCTGGCCTACCCGGAGCATTGCGCGGAACTCGTG
Source organism: Corynebacterium guaraldiae (assembly GCF_053480195.1). NCBI lineage: Bacteria > Bacillati > Actinomycetota > Actinomycetes > Mycobacteriales > Corynebacteriaceae > Corynebacterium > Corynebacterium guaraldiae. The sequence goes on from NZ_JBRBAU010000010.1 coordinate 26,620, forward strand.
GCTGAACTCCCCAGCGCCGAAGCCCGCTCCATCGGCACCTATGGTCTGGCCCAATACTTCGCGGCGGCCGTCACCATGCCCTATACGCAGCTCCTCACCACCGCGGAGGAGACGCGCTACGACATTGATGTGATCGCGGCATCCTTTGGCACTGGTTTCGAGACCACCGCGCAGCGCTTGTCGACGCTTCAGCGGCCCCACCACCAAGGTGTCCCTTTCTCCTTCATCCGGACCGACCGCGCGGGCAACATTTCCAAGCGCCAGTCCTCCACCGCCTTCCACTTTGCGCGCAGCGGCGGCTCGTGCCCGTTGTGGGTGGTCCACCGTGCTTTTGAAACGCCAAACCGCATCACGCGCCAGGTGGCTTCGATGCCCGATGACCACACCTACCTGTGGATCGCGCGCTTCGTCCAAGGCCAGGCTCAGGCTTGGGGCACGCCGCGCAAGGAATTCGTCGTGGGGTTGGGCTGCGATATTGCGCAGGCGGATCGCGTGGTTTACGCCGATGCGCTCAACCTCTCCCCTTCCGAGGCAACCCCCATCGGCCCCGGTTGCGCCGCCTGCCCACGCCCGGCCTGCCCGCAGCGCGCCTTCCCACAGGCGGGGCGCTCCGTCAGCCTCGACCTCAATGCCACTCCGGTTTCGGCTTACGCGACCTCGTAGTTTTCACCAATTCGCCCACGCTTTCGAATTTCCTGCAGCAATGTCCAGGTGGCTTGCCAAGATAGGACTCGCTCGGCACCACGCCGGGCTCTCGTCTCTCACCTAAGCAGGAGGTTCTCTCATGTCCAACCCCTATGCAGCTCACCAGCGACTACGGCGAGCGGTTCACCATGGAAGAAGCCCAGCATGCGGTGAGCACACTGGGCTTATAAAACCGAGCTGAAGCTAGAACAGAGCTGGAGCCTGCCTACTCGAGGTCGTCGTGGGCAACGAGGCGGCGGGCTGCCTCGGTGATGGTGCCGGACAGCGACGGGTAGACCGCGAAGGAATCCGCCAGCTGGTTCACGGTGAGCTGGTTGGTTACCGCCACGGCGATGGGCAGGATGAGCTCGGAAGCGGTCGGGGCGACGATGACGCCGCCGATTACGCGGCCGGAGGTCGCGCGGCAGAAGAGCTTGACAAAACCGTGCTGGAGAGAGCGCATCTTGGCGCGCGGGTTGGTGTTCAGCGGCATCGTGATGGTGCGCGCGGCGACCTCGCCCGCCTCAATCTCCGCCTGGGTAAAGCCCACGGCAGCGATCTCCGGGCGGGTAAACACGGCGGTGGCGACCGTCTTCAAGCGCAGCGGGGATACACCCTCACCCAGGGAGTGGTACATGGCGATACGCCCCTGCATCGCGGCAACGGAGGCCAGTGGGAAGAGGTCGGAGCAGTCACCCGCGGCGTAGATGCCGGCAACGTTGGTGCGGGAAACGCGGTCAACCTCGATGTGACCGGACTTCGTGGTAGCCACGCCAACGTGCTCGAGGCCCAGGTTCTTCGTATTCGGGATGGAACCGATGGACATGATGACGTGGGAGCCGTGGATCTCGCGGCCGTCCTGGGTCTTCACCACGACGTTTCCGTCCTCGGTGCGGGAGACCGTTTCGACGCGGCAGTTCTTTTCCAGCTCCACGCCGCGCTCAGCCAGGACGGTCTCGAGGACGTCGGCAGCATCGGCGTCATCATGCGGCAGAATGCGGTCGCGAGAAGCCACCATGGTCACGCGCACACCCATCTCCGCGAAGGCGGAAACGAACTCGGCACCGGTCACGCCGGAGCCGACGACGATGAGGTGCTCCGGCTCCTCCTTGAGGTCATAAACCTGCTGCCAGGTCAGGATGCGCTCGCCGTCCGGCTGAGCGCCCGGCAAGATGCGCGGGGTGGCACCGGTGGCAACGAGGACCAGGTCCGCGTCGAGGGTCTCGGTGGTGCCATCAGTGTGGGTGACATCAACCTTGTGCGCGGCACCCTTCACGCCGTGCTGGTCCTCGGAGAATGCGGCGCGGCCATCGATGACCTTGACGCCGATCTTCTCCAGGCCCGCGCGCACGTCGCGGGACTGGTTGCCGGCCAGCGCCTGCACGCGGCCGTTAAGCGCCTCCAGGCTCAGCTTCAGCGAGCCGAGCTGGTGGTTCAGGCCCATATCATCCGCGCGGCGGAAGTCGGTGCGAATGTTGGCGCCGGCAATAAAGGACTTCGACGGGACGCAGTCCAAAAGAACGGAGGAGCCACCGGGGCCCTGTTCCTCAACCAACGTAATGTGCGCGCCGTACTTGGCGCCGGCAGTCGCAGCCTCGTAGCCTGCGGGGCCGCCGCCGATAATTACGATGCGGGGGGCTTCCTGTGACACTGTCGCTCCTTTTTTAAAAATCTGCCTATAAGAACTCTGGGAAATCCTTGTCACAGTGTAGTAGTTAGAAAACTAATCCTCCACGTTGGCAAACTGTTCCGCCACGGAGCCGAAGAGTTTGACGCCCACGCCGATAGCCCTCTCATCGGGGGCCAAATCACCCATATGCAGATCGTGCTGCTCGCCTTCGCCGGACCAACAACCCAGGCGGGCCATGGAACCGGGGACCTTCTCCAAGTACCAGGAGAAGTCCTCGCCGCCCGAGGACTGCGGCGCTTGGACCACGGCTTGCGGGTCGATGGCCTGGGCAGCGCTGGCGAGGAGGGCGGTGGAGACGTCGTCGTTCAGCACCGGCGGAACCCCACGGTGATAGACCAGCTCATGTTCCACGCCCAGGGGTGCTAGGACCTGCTCCACAAGCTCAGAGAACAGCGTTTGCATCTCGCGCCAGATCCCGATATCCGCCGTGCGCATGGTGCCAGACACCGAGCCGGTCTCGGGAATCGCGTTCGGTGCATAGCCGGAATTCACCTGACCAAAGACCAAGACGGTGCCGGTGCGTGGATCGACGCGGCGCGAGAGCAAACCCGGCAGGTCCGTCAGCAGCTTGCCCAACGCATAGACGACGTCCGCCGACAAGTGCGGGCGCGACGTGTGCCCACCCGGGCCGGAGACGTTGATTTCCACGACGTCAGTCGCGGAGGTGATCGCCCCGGCGCGGACGCCAATGCGCCCGACGCGCAGCTTCGGCTCGACGTGGACGGCAAAGATGGAGTTCACGCCTTCGAGCGCACCCCACTCGATGACGTCGGTGGCGCCGCCTACCCAAACCTCTTCGGCAGGTTGGAAGATGACGCGAACGCCGAAGTCCAGCGGGTGCTCACGGTTGAGATCCGCCAAGGCACAGGCCGTGGCTAGTGCAATGGTGGTGTGCATGTCATGCCCGCAGGCATGCATGACGCCGGGGACCTCGGAGGTGTACTCAAGGCCCGTGACCTCCGTGACCGGGAGCGCGTCGATGTCGGCGCGGAAGGCCAGGCGCCCAAGTTCCGTATCGGGCCCGATGTCCACCATGAGGCCGGTTTCGGGGAAAAGCTGCGGCTCCAGACCGTACTCACGCAGGGTGCGAGACAGGAAGCGCGTGGTTTCCACTTCCTTATTGGAGGTCTCCGGGTGGCGGTGAATATGGCGGCGCCACGCGATGACCTCCGCGCGGTGGTTGCTGAACCACTCACTGACGTAGTCCGAGATCACTGCTTCCTCCTCCGTGGTGTCCTGTTGGGAAGAGTCTACAACTAGACCATGCGGTTCAGTTAGCCGGGCAGGTCACACGCCGGATATACTAAGCGGTCTACCTTCGCTACAGGTCGATATTGCGGGGACCGTAGAGGCGGTCGCCGGCGTCGCCAAGCCCCGGCACGATGTAGGCGTCCTCGTTGAGGGCCGGATCAATCGCCGCGGTAACCAAGCGAACCGGCAGCCCCGAGTTGGCCAGCGCATCGACGCCCGGCTGCGCGGACACCATGCAGATCGCGGTGATATCGGTGGCGCCGCGGTCCGCGAGGAGTTTCAGGGAATGCAGGAGGGAACCGCCCGTGGCGAGCATCGGATCGACGACAAAGACGCTACGCCCGCTGAGATCCTCCGGCAGGGCCTCCAGGTAAGGCACCGGCTCATGGGTTTCTTCATCGCGCGCCATGCCAATGAAGCCAACTTGGGCATCAGGGATCATCGACAGCGCCGGGTCAATCATGCCCAGTCCAGCACGGATGATGGGCACGATAATTGGCGGGTCCTGCAGGCGGGTGCCCTCCGCCGTGGCAACGGGAGTAACGCAATCAAAATGCTCGACGGGCAGGTCGCGCGCTGCCTCATAGACAAGCATGGTGCCAAGATCCCGCAGAGCTGCACGGAAGGCGGCATTATCGCTGCGGGCATCGCGCATGAGTGTGAGCCGGGAGGCGGCGAGGGGGTGGTCTACTACGTGGATATCCATGCCCTTCACTGTATAAGAATCGGCCGGGAACCGATCAGCGGGCAGCACAGTCTAATAAGCCATGACTAGCTTCCACACGTTTAATATCGACACCGAACACACCCGTAGGCTGGCGCATGAGCTTGCCGCCATCTCCCAGGCCTCCTCCACTCCCCCTCCTGAGCTACCGGTCGATACCGTTCTGGGCGGTTTCACTGGAACCTTTAACACCGCCATGGAGAACCTTGCTGCCCGCCTTACCCAGGTCAGGGCGGATGCCGGTGCCGTGGCGGACTCCAGCTTCCGCATGGCCCGCGAAGCGGAAGACGCCGATGGTGCTCTCGCGAACGCGTGCGGGGGTCTGTGATGTTGGAGTCAGCACTCGCCCACATTGCCCGGATTCAGCCGGCGCAGCTTCCCGACGTCTCCCTGCCCACTGTGCCCGATCTCACTGCTGCAGGGCCGCTAGCGGAAATTGCGCATGGGGATCCACGGGCGTTGTTAGACACTGCACGCCAAGCCACTGAGGATCTCTCCACCGCCCGCTCAGCTCTGGATACTGCCCGCGGGCTCATCGCGGCGACAGTCAGGGACCTCATCGGTCTGGGCTTCGAGCTTCTCCAGCGCGGACTACCTATCGCTCTCGGGTTGCTTATCCCAAATCCTGCAACACAGGCTGCGGCGCGTTCAGCATTGCAAGCCCTGGCCATGGAATACGTTGGCAAAGCGATGCTTCGCGTCAAGCAGCTGGCTGGGGAGCTCCTGCAAGCAGCAGCTCCCCTCATCCCCATTGGCCAGCGTGCTGTTCGCCCCTCGGTGCGCGGCCCGCAGGAGGAAGGCGTGGTGCGCCACGCACTCACCGCGTCCTCCACCGCAAGCGAAGGAACCACGCAAGGGCAGGCAGCGACACAGGCCGCCTTGTCCCAGGTGGGGACTCCCTATGGGTGGGGCGGTACCGGCAATGGCAGCTTTGATTGCTCTGGGTTGACGCAATGGGCTTGGCGCCAAGCGGGGGTGGAGCTGCCGCGCACCGCAGAAAGCCAGACCGTGGGCCGTCAGGTAAGCGCAGACGAACTGCAGCCCGGTGACCTCATCGTGTGGGATGGTCACGTGGCCATGTACTCCGGCGGCGGACAAATGGTGGAAGCGGGCAGCCCTGTGCAAACCAATCCGCTGCGTACTAACAACATGGGGATGGCTTTCAAAGGGTTCTGGAGGCCTACAGGGTAGACTGTTTGCCCATGAACACCCGCGCGATTGTACCCATCCAGCTCTCCCTTTCTGAGGGTGATTTTTATACCCTCTGGGCGCCGAAGTGGCGCCAGAATGGTTCCGAGTGGCAGGCCTTCCTCGGTGATGACGAGTCCGTCTTGCTCTTTAACACCGAAGCCGAGATGCTGTGCTTCCTCGAATCCGGCTCGAAGCACGACCTGCTCGATCACCCAAAGTGGGAGGCCTTCAATTCCCAGGCGGCGGACCGCGTCGTTCCGGAGAAGAAGCACGTATACGACCTCATCGGCATGCCAAAGCACTTGGCTGGCCGCCCCAGCCACGAGAACGTGTCCACCGTCGCACGCTGCCTAGAAATTGCACACGCGCTGGCAGAGGTCGGGGCCGCGGAGCACACCGTGATTTTCTTCGCTTCGCATTCCATTTTGCGCAACCCCGCCCGCGGAGCCGATCACTATGCCGGTGACCAAGGCATGGGCGAATGGTCCGGCGTAGGCCGCGTTATTCATAGCAACTGGCGTGAGGTCATCGAGGACCTCGACAAGGTAGTCAAGGTCATCCCTTCCTCCGATTTCAGCCAGGAGGCAACCGCGGATGCCGCTACCCGCATCTCTGCCGCCAGCGAAGCCGCGGAAGAAGCACGCAAGAAGGCCGAAGAAGAGCGCGAGGCGGCAGCGAAATCCGCCGATCCCTACGACAATTCCCCGTGGGCAGCCGCAGGCATCGACCCGATTAAGATCACCGCCAACCAGCGGACGGTCTACACCCTGCGCACCTACCTCAACGGCAAGCCGGTGTTCCTGGGCAAGTGGGGCGAGATCTTTACCTTCCCCAGCTCCAAGGTGCTCGTGCGCTGGATCATGGAGAACGACGACCATGACCTAGCAAAGGTTTCCACCTGGGAGGAGGTCGTTGCCGCGGCGAACGCGGGCGAGCTCGAGGTCACCGTCCACCCGGATAACCAGTACACCTTCAATGGCATCGTGCGCGACATTGAAAAGGGTCCGGAGGCAGTCGATACGGATCAGATGAGCCGCTGCTACGAGGTCTGTGCCGACGCTGCCGACTGGGCCGGGGATGACTCCATCAACTCTTATATGCTGCAGAACCCGCGCTTCCAGGACTACCTGGGCTACATGCTCGGCTCCACCGAGCACGCGGGCTACGTCCCCTCCAAGCCCTACACCGAGCACGCGGAGTCCTGGAAGGGCCTGGAGGAAATGCTGACGAAGCGTTTCTCCCGCTTCTAGCTTCTACTTGGAAGACTCGCTGTCTTCTTCCGCATCGGAATCGCTCATTTCTGAAGCGTCTTCCGCGAATTCCGGATCCGCCAGTTCCTCATAGGCGGGCAGGATCTCCTGCTCGATGAGGCGCTGGCGGTCTTCTTCGCTAGCAAAGGAATTCTCAATGGCCTTGATGGTGAGGTCGAAGAACTCCTCGAGGCCATAGCCGAAGGTCTCGCTCAGGGCGAGGAAGACATCGCTGAGCTTCTCGCCCGCCACCGTGCAGGTAAAGCCGAGCTGCTGCAGCAGCGGCAGAGGGTGATCGACCAGCTCCTCTGCGGGCAATTCCTCTAGCGGCGCGAAGGTCAGCGCGATGCGGCGATCCCGCACCCACGCAGAGGCCTTGCCCGGGCGAACGCCGTCAAGGTCGGCACCGAAATCATCGATGAGATCCGTTGCGTGGACCAAACGCGTCGCACCGGCGTGCACGGCTGCCACGGCATCCTCGTACGAAGCCACGTCCCGCTCCCAGGGAATGAAATTTTCACGCAGCTTCTCCGCTGCGGACAGCTCAGTCAGCGCTGCACCGGCAACAGCCTCGCCGGCATCCACATTGTCGGCCGCGCCCTCCACGATGATCCGCGCATCAATACCGGGAACATCAAGACCCTCTTGCGCCGCAGCCAGCGCCTCGGCGGCGCCGAAGGGGAAAGCACTGGGGCGCAGGCGGAGCTCGGCGTAGACCACGTGGTCGTCGGCAAGCGCCTGCACAGCAGCGTGCGTGGCCGCGCGGAGCTCGTCCGGGGTGGATGCAACCGTGGGCAGCGGCGCCAACAGCGTCACTTTGGGCAGACGAGCGAAAATCTCGGCGCCGGAATCTTTGTTTTCGGGGCTAATCAGAGGTGCGTCATGCATGAGGTTCATCCTAGGACGGGGTCTAGGATTAAGCACGCTATGAAACATGTCCCCGCGCTCCTCACCGTCATCGCTCTGGCCGCCACGCCGCCGGCGTTTGCAGAAGAGGAAGAGTCATCATCGCCCACGCGCACCACTGCGCCGGATACTGACTTGTGCCCGCATTCCCTCGTGCCTGAGGAGCCGACGACCACCTCGGAGCGGTTGGCTCCCGGCCAGGCAGCGCCCACTCCCCTGCCCGCGGTTGAGGGCGCTGCGTGCGGTGTCACCGCGCCGTCGGGTTTTCGGGTCAATAAGGACGTCGTGGCCTCGGCGTGGATGGTCAGTGACGTGGACACGGGCGAGATCATCGCCATGAAGGACCCCAACGGGCGCTACCGCCCGGCCTCCATCATCAAAGCACTGTTAGCGCTCGTGGTCATCGAGGAGCTTCCCTTGGACCAACGCATCACCGCCACGCTTGACGACGCCTCCGTCGAAGGCTCCGCCGTCGGCCTCGGCCCGGATGGGGTCTATACCGTGGAGCAGCTTCTCCAGGGTTTGCTCATGGCTTCCGGCAACGATGCCGCACACGCTCTCGCGCAGGCCATAGGCGGGGATGAGGAGGCGCTGGAGAAGGTCAACGCGAAGGCGAAGGAGATTGGCACGCGCTCGACGGTGGCGGCCAGCTACTCCGGGCTGGACGCGGCGGGTATGTCGACGTCCGCGGCGGATATCTCGCTGATTTACCGCGCGGCTTTTGCCAACGACACCTTCGCGCGCATCGTCGATACTGAGCACGTGGAGTTTCCCGGCTGGGGTGACATGCCCGGTTATGAGCTGTGGAACGATAACGGGCTCTTCCTCAATGATCCGGATGGTATCGGCGGCAAGACCGGCTATACCGAGGACGCGCACCACACTTTCGTCGGTGCGATCAACCGCGATGGGCGCCGCCTCCAGGCGGTTCTCCTCGATACGACCGTTGAGCATGGTTTCCGCGCGTGGGAGCAGGCGCAGATGCTTCTCGACGAAGCCTCCGACGTCCAGCCCGGCGACGGCGTGGGGCAGCTCGATGATTTCGCGGCTGGGAGGCATGAGCCTTCGGAGTCGCAGGAGCCAAGCCCTGTGCCTACCGCGCCTTCTGCCACCGCCACCGCTGAGGCCCCGGCGGCGACGTCCTCCTTCGCGGACTCGCAGGGCTGGATCGGGTGGCTGGTGGCGGGCCTCGTCGCCCTCCTCGTGGTGGCGGTGGCTACTTTTTCACTACTTCGGCGTTAGCCATGATGTCGTGCTGGCCGCGAAGCGCGTTCTTCGGGCCAATCGTGGTCACCACGTAGAGGGCTCCGAAGAAGGCAATGAGCGGGCCGACAAGCGGCACGAGGGAGGCCACGCGCCACCAATTGCGTTTAAAGCTCTGCTGCCAGGTGAGCTTGTTGTGAGTGCTGACATCGCGCACTGTGTAGCCCGCAATCATCTTTGCAGGCGTTGCTCCCACGAGGACCTCGAAGCAGAGGTAGTAGGCCACCGTGATGATGCCGGTGATGCTGGTGAGCCAGACCTCATTGACGCTGGAGTTATACACCCCGATGCTAACGAAGAGGGACGCACCGATCGCCGCAATGACGTAGTCGATAACGGCCAAGAGCACGCGGGTGCCGGGAGTTGCGCGCGGGGAGTCCTGAACGGGCGCATCAGGCGCAGGAGCATGGTGGTTCGCACCCCAGCGGCCGGTCGTGGCGTAATCATCCAGCTGCGCCCACGTGAGCCGAGCACCTGATTCCAGCATTTGGTCATAGCTTGCGCGGGAGGAAGGCTCGCAAAGAATGCGGGCGGCAACTGCGAGTTCCTCGCGCTCTGGGTTGTCGGAGAGGTAGCCGAGGCCTTCGAGGCGGGCGTCGGCAGCCGCCAGCTGCACGCCGAGTTCGCGTGAGGTCGCGCGCGAATCTAGGTTGAAGTGTTCGTACAGGTTCGGAGCGAAAGATACTGGAAGCATCGGCCTACTTTCGGCGCAGCAAGGCCCATGCGCCCGCGGCCGCCGCGCCGAGGGCGGCACCGGCGCCCAAGGTCACGCCCGGGTTCGGGCCCCGGCGGATCTCATTGCGGACGCGGATAACCGCCTGATCCGGAACCGGCGGGACCATCAGCTCCAGGGATTCCTCGGTGGTGGCCGTCCACGCGGAAACATAGAGCACGACGCGCCACACCAGGTACATGACCACCATGAGGACGATCACCGGGCCAAACACGGCACCAGCCGGGTTTCCCGCCGCGGAGGACATGATGACGGTGGACAGCTGCTTGATGGCTTCAAAGAGCACCGCGCCGATGGCCGCGCCCATCAAGCCCGACTTGGTGGGCACCTTCGTGCGCGGCAGGAAGGCCACCATCCACCAGAAGACCAGGAAGTTAGCGATAAGACCAATCACGATTCCGGCGATAACAAGCACCGCTCCCATGCCAGGGAAGGACTCGATGCCGACCCACTCGAAGATCTTTTGGGTCAGCCCGGAGGAACCCGCTGCCGTCACGCCGAAGGCGATGATCATGGCCACGAGCAGGCCAATGAGGCCCAGCAGGTCGCTGAGCTTCTTGGTGACAAAATTGCCCGGGGCATCAGTCGGATCCTGCATCCACATCGCTGAAATACCAATGCGCAGATTATTCATCCACCCCAGCCCGGACCACAGGGTGGTCAGGCCACCGATGCCGTACATTGCGCCGCGCTGCTCAATCGCGGTGTGCAGGAGCTCCGTGATCGAATTACCCAGATCGCCCGATACGGCGTTGGTGATCTGCTCCTCCAGCTGCTGCATGAGGTCGGGGCGGTTCGCCAGCACGGTCGCGGCGGCGGCCACGGTGAGCATGAAGATGGGAAAGAGAGCTAGAACCGAGAAATACGTAATTCCGGCCGCGAACTGGTTGCCGCCTTGGCTACCGTAGCGGTCCAGCATCTTCATAATGTGGTCGATGAAGCCGGACTTCTCACGGACTTTGTCTACCGCGCCCGGTTCATCGGCGTGAGCTCGCTCAATGCCGTAGTCATCGGTCTTCTTCTCATCAGGTCGAGTCGTTGGCGCCACTGGCGTTCCCCTTAAAAGTTAATTACAGAAACCTCTACACAGTCTTCATCATGCTAGCCAACTCAGCCGCGACGCGCGGGGAGGAACCCCACCGCCTCGTAGACCTTGTCCACGAGGGGGGTGGCGATCTCCGTAGCGCGCTCGGCGCCCTGGGCCAAGATGCGCTCGAGCTCGCCGCGGTCTTCCATGAGCTCGTCGTAGCGAGCCTTGAGCGGAGTGGTGAAGGCCTCGAGCGCCTCGGCCGTATCGACCTTGAGGTGGCCATAGCCCTGACCGGCATACTTGTCCACGAGATCCGGGATGCTCTCCCCCGTCAGCGCGGACTGGATGGCCAGTAGGTTGGACACGCCCGGCTGCTTCTCACGGTCAAAGGCCACCACGCCGAGGTCATCGGTCACCGCGGACTTGATGCGCTTGGCGGAGGTCTTGGGAGCATCGAGCAGGTTCACGATGCCCTTCGGGTTGGCCCCCGACTTCGACATCTTGGACGTCGGCTCTTGCAGGTCATAAATCTTGGCCGAGCCTTCCGGAATGAAGGCCTCCGGCACGCGGAAGACCTCACCGTACTTGTTGTTGAAACGCTCCGCCAGGTTGCGGGTGAGCTCGAGGTGCTGGCGCTGGTCCTCCCCCACCGGCACGTAGTGCGGGGAATAGAGAAGGATATCCGCGGCCATCAAAACGGGGTAGGTAAACAAGCCCACCGAGGTGCGGTCCTGGCCCTGCTTTTGAGACTTGTCCTTGAACTGGGTCATGCGGGAGGCCTCACCGAAGCCGGTCAGGCACTGCAAAACCCACGTCAACTCCGCGTGCGCGGGGACGTGGGATTGGACGAAGAGGGTAGATTTCGCCGGGTCGATGCCCAACGCGATCAGCTGCGCAGCACCCGCCACAGTGCGGTGGCGCAGCTCCTCTGGGTTCTGCTCCACCGTGATGGCGTGCAGGTCCGGGATGAAGTAGAAAGCCTCGTGCGAGTCTTGCAGGTCAATCCACTGCTTGAGCGCTCCGAGGTAGTTACCCAGGTGGTAAGAGTCCGCCGTGGGCTGAATGCCAGAGAGGACTCGGGAAGCGGAGTTCGATGCAGAAGTGGAGTCAGTCATGGTTGACCACTCTACTCTGCCGCCTCCGCTGGGGCGGCGCTGCGTCGGTTAAATCTTGCGGGAGGTCGGGCTAATAACGTCCATCATGACGGCGAAACCGGCCACCATGAACGCGCCGCCAACGCCCTGGAGGACGATCGGGCCAAGGAAGGCAAAGGACGGTCCGACGATGGTCCACCACCAGATACCCAGGGCAAGCAGAATAGCGCCGAGGACAAAGTAGATGATTGCGCGGGTCATGAGCATCTCCTGCGAAATAGAAAAGGACGTTAAGACGGGATTATCGTACCACTACTTGGAGTGGGCTACTTGTACTCGACCAGAAGCGGAGAGTGATCAGACCAGCGCTCCTCCACCGTCGGCGCCTTCTCCACCCAGGTGCGCTGCGCGCGCTCCAGCATGGCCTTCGTGGCCGCCTGGTAGTCAATGCGCCATCCGGCATCGTTGTTGAAAGCCTGGCCACGGTAGGTCCACCACGTGTAGGGGCCATCCGCCGCCGGGTGCAGGCGCCTGGCGACGTCAAACCACTGCGGATCCTTGGCCGCCTCCCAAGCGGTCTTGGTTTCGTAGTCCACCACGCCGAGCCAGTCCCCCAGCCCCTTCTTGTCCTGCGGCTGCTCATCCGGGAAAGAACCGAAGACGCGGTCCATGAAGGCGCGCTCCTCCGGCAGGTGGCCGGACTTTTTCTCGTTGGCCTTATTGTTCTTCAGGTCCTGGGCGCGGTGGCAGATGTTCCAGTCACCGCCGATGACGGCCTCCGGGTAGGTCGCGGCCATCTCATCCAAAACTTCAGAGAACTCATCCAAGAACAAGTACTTCTCATCTTGCTTCGGGGAATCGGTATCACCGGAAGGCAAATACAGGGAAGCCACCCGCACGCCTTCCACGGTGGCTGCGATGAAGCGGCCGGATTCGGCGAAGGAGCCGAAGCCCACGGAGACGTCGCCAAGCGCGTGCTTCGATAGGATACCCACGCCCGCGCGGCCCTTGGCGGCAGATTCGGCCTGTACCAGGTTCCATCCGGCCTCCAGAGCCGGGGCCAAGGCCTTCTGGGTCTGCTCGGGGTTGGCGCGCACCTCCTGCATGAGGACGACGTCGGCCGGTGTGGTCTCCAGCCACGCGTTCATGCCTGGGTTGTTCTCATTGCGCTGTTTGCAAGCCGCGCGGATGCCGTTGACGTTGACGGAGGCGATGGTGAAACTCATGCCGGACAGTCTAACTCTGTTCAATAATCTTCACGGAAGGGGCTAGACGGCGCTTGTCCCACATTGTGACAACCCAGGTGAGACAGCCTGCCACCGCCAGGCCCGCACCGGCCAGCGCGGTGGAGTTATAGGAGTAGCCCGCGCCCACGACTGCGCCGCCGATGGCCGCGCCCGCCGCATTGGCGATGTTGAGGGCGGACTGGTTCAATGCCGCCGCGAGGGTCTGCGCATCCCCCGCCACGTTGACCAAGCGCAGCTGCAACGACGGCACAAGGATGGAGCCGAAGAAGGCCAAGACGCCAAAGACAATCGTGCCCGCCCACGCGCTGTGCGCCACGAAGTAGAAGGTCACCGACACACTAACCATGCAGATAAGGGCAAAAATGATGCCGAATTCCAGGTTACGGTCCGCCAACCAGCCACCGGCGACGTTGCCTGTCGTCATGCCGATGCCATAGGCCATGAGCACAATCCACGTGTGGCTCGGGTCCATGCCGGCGACGTCCGTCATGGTCCACGTGATGTAGGTGTAGACGGCGAACATGCCGCCGAAGCCAACGGTGCCAAGGAAGACGGTGAGCAGAACCTGGCTGTTTTTCAGCGCGCCAAGCTCAGTAAACATATCCGTTTGCGGCATGCGCGTCATGTGCGGGAAGAGGAAAAAGAGCAGGATCATCGTCAGCCCCGCAATGGCCACGACCAAAAAGTACGCCGCATGCCAGCCCAATCCTTGGCCTAGGGCCTGGGCCGCGGGCACACCGATCACGGTGGCGATGGACAGACCCATGCCCACCATCGACATGGCAAAACCTTGGCGGCCAGGAGGTGCCATCGAGACCGCCGCCAGGTTAGCTACGGAGAAGTACGCGCCGTGCGGCAGGCCAGCGATGAAGCGCGCCACCAGCAGAACTCCGTAGTTCGGGGCCAAGGCCGTGAGCAGGTTGCCCACGAGCAAGAAACCAATAAGCAGGATAATGAGGCGGCGGCGTGGGAGCTTGCCCGTGAGTGCAGCGATGACCGGCGCGCCCACGACAACGCCGAGTGCATAGACGGAGATGACTACCGACGCCGTGTCTTCCGTAATCCCGAAATCATCCGCGATGAGCGGTAGCAGGCCCATCGAGGTGAACTCCGTGGTGCCGATGGCGAAGGCACCCAGCGCCATGGCGATCATGACGATGGTGCGGCGGGTTGAGGAGATTTCCGTTTGGCGCGGGACGGGACGGCGTTGGATGCGGGGAGCGGAGTGCGGGAGATTCACGTGCGCGTACCTTAGTCCCTTTCCCGCGCGCAGACGAGAAGGCCCTAGCGATCACACAGCCCCGCCCCGCTGGTGGCGCGAGTCACAGGGGGACCGGCACCGCGAGAAAATAAGACAGGTATCCTGTGAGGTTGAACAGTTTTCAACTTCTTTAGGAGAACCATGGCAAAGATTATCTGGACCCGTACCGACGAGGCGCCGCTGCTGGCGACCTACTCCTTCAAGCCGGTCGTGGAGGCCTTCGCTTCCACCGCGGGCATCGAGGTAGAAACCCGCGACATTTCCCTGGCCGGCCGCATCCTGGCCCAGTTCCCGGAGCGCCTTGGTGACAAGAAGGTTTCCGACGCCCTGGCTGAGCTTGGCCAGCTGGCCAAGACCCCGGAAGCCAACATCATTAAGCTGCCGAACATCTCCGCTTCCCTGGTGCAGCTGAAGAAGGCCATCGCTGAGCTGCAGGCAGCCGGCTTTGATCTCCCGGAGTACGAAGAGGCTCAGGAGAAGTACGACGCCGTCAAGGGCTCCGCCGTCAACCCGGTTCTGCGTGAGGGCAACTCCGACCGCCGCGCTCCGATTGCGGTCAAGAACTTCGCTAAGAAGAACCCGCACAAGATGGGCGCTTGGTCCGCTGATTCCAAGACCAACGTGGCCACCATGGACGCTAACGACTTCCGCCACAACGAGAAGTCCGTCATCATGCCGGAGGAGGACACCCTCTCCATCGTCCTGAAGACCGCCGAGGGCGAGCAGACCCTGCTGGAGAAGCTGCCGGTCCTCAAGGGCGAGGTCATCGACGGCACCTTCATGTCCGCCAAGGCACTCGATGAGTTCCTCAAGGCGCAGGTTGCCCGCGCCAAGGAAGAGGGCGTTCTCTTCTCCGCTCACCTCAAGGCCACCATGATGAAGGTCTCTGACCCCATCATCTTCGGCCACGTGGTGCGCGCTTTCTTCGCTGACGTCTTTGAGAAGTACGGCAAGGAGCTCGAGGCCGCTGGCCTCAATGGCGAGAACGGCCTGGGCGCTATCTACGAGGGCCTGGACAAGCTGGAGAACGGTGCTGAGATCAAGGCTGCCTTCGACGCCGCGCTTGCCGACGGTCCTGACCTCGCCATGGTCAACTCCCACAAGGGCATTACCAACCTGCACGTTCCGTCTGACGTCATTATTGACGCCTCCATGCCGGCCATGATCCGCACCTCCGGCCACATGTGGAACAAGAACGACGAGGAGCAGGACACCCTCGCCGTCATCCCGGATTCTTCCTACGCCGGCGTCTACCAGGCCGTGATCGAGGATTGCAAGGCCAACGGCGCTTACGACCCGACCACCATGGGTACCGTCCCGAACGTCGGCCTCATGGCACAGAAGGCTGAGGAGTACGGCTCCCACAACAAGACCTTCAAGATCCCGGCTGCGGGCACCGTCGAGGTCCGCAACTCCAAGGGCGAGGCCCTCATCTCCCACGACGTGGAAGCTGGCGATATCTGGCGCGCCTGCCAGACCAAGGACGCCCCGATCCAGGACTGGGTCAAGCTGGCCGTCAACCGCGCTCGCCTGTCCGGCATGAAGGCCATCTTCTGGCTCGACCCGGAGCGCGGTCACGATGCCAACCTCATCGAGCTGGTCAAGAAGTACCTGGCCGATCACGACACCGAGGGCCTCGACATCTCCATCGAGGACCCAGTCACCGCGACCAAGATCTCCGTCGAGCGCATCCGCAAGGGCGAGGACACCATCTCCGTGACCGGTAACGTCCTGCGTGACTACAACACCGACCTCTTCCCCATCCTCGAGCTGGGCACCTCCGCCAAGATGCTGTCCGTGGTTCCGCTCATGGCTGGCGGCGGCCTGTTCGAGACCGGTGCCGGCGGCTCCGCTCCGAAGCACGTCCAGCAGGTTCAGGAGGAGAACCACCTGCGCTGGGACTCCCTCGGTGAGTTCCTGGCTCTGGCTGAGTCCTTCCGCCACGAGCACAACACCAACGGCAACGCCAAGGCTGGCGTGCTGGCCGCTGCACTGGACAAGGCCACCGAGACCCTGCTGGATGAGGGCAAGTCCCCGTCCCGCAAGGTGGGCGAGAACGACAACCGCGGCTCCCACTTCTTCCTGACCCTCAACTGGGCCAAGGAGCTGGCTGCGCAGGCTGACGACGCCGAGCTGGCCGAGGCCTTCAAGCCGGTTGCTGAGGCCCTCGAGGCCAAGGCAAGCGAGATTGAGCAGGCGCTTCTCGACGTCCAGGGCTCCCCCGTCGACCTCGGCGGCTACTACGCCCCGAACGAGGAGAAGCTCAACCAGACCATGCGCCCGGTTGCTGCCTTCAACGACATCATTGATGGCCTGAAGAAGTAATTCTGCGCTAGGCGCTTAACAAAAGACCGCTTCGTCTCCTCCCCGGAGTTCGAGGCGGTCTTTTCTTGCTTCATTAACCACAAACAGGCCTAAAACAGCACTCCGCGACGCTATTTTTACCCGTTGAGCTGCGAAGACTTTTTCTTGACTGTTTCTTGCTTCTCGCGCCTTATCTCGCGAATTTCTCGCCCTTTTCATGCCGAGGACCCCAGTTAGTTAAAAAGTTTTTCAATACCTGGGAACCGAGAAACCCTCGCCTCCGACTACTAGTGCAGTTGATATCAGCACCTGTCCATCGCCCCTCCTGAACGCCCCGCGAACGTTCAGCAGGGGCCCTAATCGATAGACCCCGAAAGAGCACTACTTATGAGTCGGACGGCTCTGCGATCCTTCATTCAACGCATCCACTTTTATGGCGGCATGTTCGTCGGCCCCTTCATCCTCATCGCGGCATTGACTGGCTGCCTCTATGCCATGGCACCCACCCTGGAGAAAGTGGTCTACCACGACGTATTGACGGTGCCTACCGTGGAGAATCCGCTGAGCTTGGAGGAACAAATCCAGGCCGCGCAGCACGAGCACCCTGACATGCCGGTCACTCAGGTCTGGCCCGCCACGACACCGACGGATTCCACGCGCGTGCTGGTCTCCGATGAAAGCATCGACGAGAGCCTGCAGCGCACCGTCTTCATCGACCCCGCAACCGCCAAGGTCATCGGGGACTACCCCACCTACTCGGGCCTAGGCGAGATGCCGCTGCGCCGCTGGATTTCCTCCCTGCACGAAAGCTTCCACCTGGGCAAGGTCGGTGAGCTCTACTCGGAGCTAGCCGCTTCGTGGTTGTGGGTCATGGCCTGTGGAGGCCTCTATATGTGGTGGATTCGCCGCCGCCCGAAGAACAAAGCAACCGCGAACGCCGCGCAGCAGCAGCCCAAGCGCTCTGCCCGCTGGAAGGCCACTCGCCTGCACTCCACTATTGGCGCGTGGATCTTCATCGGTCTGCTTGGCCTCTCTGCCACCGGCATCACCTGGTCCGGTCTGGCCGGCGGGAACGTCGATTCCCTCGTCGAGCGCATGCACTGGAAAGCCACTCCCATCAACACCGCCCTGCACGGCACCACCGCTGAAACGCATGAGCACACCGGGCATGAAGGCCATGAAGGGCATGGAGCGTCGGCAAGCACGAGCGTGGCTGCCGACGCCGAGCGTGTCCTCGCCACCGGCCGCGCCGAGGAACTGACCGGACCGCTGCGCCTGTACCCGCCGGAGGACGCCCACTCCGCCTGGCAGGTCAGCGAACGGTGGGTGGAATGGCGCACCACCTCCGATGCAATTTCGGTAGATGGCACCACCGGGGAGGTCATCGACCGGCAGCCTTTCTCCAGCCTGCCGCTGTTTAGCAAACTCAGCAGCTGGGGCATCTACCTGCACATGGGCATCATGTTCGGGCTGCCACTGCAGATTGCACTGCTCGCACTGGGGCTGGCCACCGCCGCTCTCGTGGTGCTGGGCTACTGCATGTGGTGGAAACGCCGCCCGCGCTTCCTCCCGACTGCCCACTTCTCCTGGGCCACCACAGGACTGGGCGCGCTATTCGCGGCCACCGTCGGCGTCTTCCTGCCGCTCTTAGGAATCACCTTGGCGGCGTTCTTGGTTCTCGATGTCATCCTCATCCACACACCACGACAGAAGAAACTAGTGAATGCCATCACATAGAGCAGGAGGCATAGGTACGGTAGTTTCTTATGACTAACCCACTGCTGACTCCCTCCACGCTGCCCTACCAGCTCCCACCGTTTGCGGAGATCAAGGTCGAGCACTACCGCCCCGCCTTCGACGAGGCACTCGCGCTTCACGACGCCGAAATCGCCTCCATCACCGACAACCCCGCCGCCCCGACGTGGGAAAACACGGTGGAGGCGCTCGAGCGCTCCGGCCAGGACCTCGACCGCGTCATGGCGGTCTTTGGCAACCTCTCCGGCACCGACGTCACCGAGGAGATGGAGGAGATCGCCGCCGACATCTACCCGCGCCTGTCCGCGCACTATGACGCGCTCTACCAGAACGAGGTGCTCTACGCACGCATCAAGGAGGCCACGCCGCCTGCCGACGACGCCGAAAGCCAGCGCCTCCACGACCACCTCCTGCGCACCTTTGCCCGCAAGGGCGCCGACCTCGACGCAGCCGGCAAGGCCCGCCTGTCTGAGATCAACCAGCGTCTCTCCGCGCTCTCCGAAGAATTCGGCCGCAACCTCATGGCGTCTACCCGCGAGCGCGCGGTCTCCTTCACCGAAGAGGAACTCGAGGGCCTGCCCGCCGAGCGCATCGCCTCCGCCAAGGCCGACGCCGAAGCGCTCGGCCGCGAAGGTTTTGTCATCCCGCTGGAGCTGCCGACCGTGCAGTCCGAGCTGAGCCGCCTGGCGCGGGAGGATGCGAGGGGGAGGTTGTATGGGGCGTCGACAAGCAGGGGCTCCGAGAACAACATCCCGGGTCTCATCGAGGCCGTCCAGCTGCGCGCCGAGCGCGCTGAGCTGCTGGGCTTTGCCACGCATGCCGACTACGTCATCGCCGAGGAAACCGCCGCGACTGCCGACGCCGCCCGCACCATGCTCTTCGACCTCGCCCCCGCCGCCGCGGCCAATGCCGAAGGCGAGCAGAAGCTCCTCGCGGAGGAAGCAACGCTCAACGGCCAGGGTTTTAACGCTGCGGACTGGCCTTATTGGGAATCCAAGGTCCGCGCCCGCGACTTCTCCCTCGATGAGGAAGAACTGCGCAAGTACTTCCCGCTGGACCAGGTCCTGGAGAAGGGCGTCTTCGCCGCCGCCGAGCGCCTTTACGGCATCACCGTCATCCCGCGCGATGACCTCGAGGGCTATGCGGAGGGGGTTCGCGTCTGGGAGGTGCGGGACGGAAACGTCCCGCACGTAGATATCGACTCGCACGGAGATAAGGGGATCGGCCTTCTCCTTACCGACTACTTCGGACGCCCCACCAAGCGCGGAGGCGCATGGATGAGCGAGTTCGTGGGCCAATCCCGGCTGCTGGAGCGCAAGCCGGTCATCGTCAACGTCATGGGCATCACCAAGCCCGCCGACGGCTCCCAACCGCTGCTGAGCATGGACGAGGTCCGCACCGTCTTCCACGAATTCGGCCACGCCCTGCATGGCTTGCTTTCCGACGTCCGCTACCCCACCTTCGCCGGCACCAACGTGCCGCGCGACTGGGTGGAGTTCCCCTCGCAGATCAACGAGAACTGGGCGCTCGATGAGAGACTGGTCAAGGAGTACGCACGCCACGTGGAGACCGACGAACCAATCCCGGACGAGCTTCTCGCCGCCATTTCCGCCGCATCCGAATTCGGCCAGGGATTCGCCACCTCGGAGTATCTGGGGGCATCGATCATCGATCTCGCGTGGCATTCCCTGAGTGCTGCCGACGCCGCCAAGCTAGAGGCCACCCCGGAGGCCGTCGCCGAGTTTGAAGCCGAGGCCCTACGCGCGGCCGGGCTGGACAACGAGCTCATCGCCCCGCGCTACCGCTCGACGTACTTCAACCACATCTTTGCCGGTGGCTACTCCGCGGGCTACTACTCCTATCTCTGGGCCGAGGCACTCGATGCCGATGGTTTCGAGTGGTTCAAGGAGCAGACCGACCTGCGCGCGGCTGGCCAAAAGTTCCGCGACGTGATCCTGTCGAAGGGCGCATCCCGCGACTTCACGGAGGCCTACCGCGAATTCCGCGGCCGCGACAAGGACGTCGCGCCGCTGCTCAAGCGCCGCGGCCTGGCCGGCGCCTAGTCCCGACTAGTTATCCACAGATTTCGTCAAATGGCGAGTTGGGGGCTTGGCGGCGGGATGGAGCGCTTTTAGGCTGCGGGGTATGAGATTGCAGACGTACTTCGCCGCCCTCGGCCGCGCCATTGACCTGGTGGCCGAGTGCGCGGGCCTGTCTGAATCTGACTTGGTGGCCCTCGGCGCCGCGCCTGCCGACGCCACCGTGTTCCTCTCCCTCCACCACACCTACTTCGGGCACACCTCATCGACGAAGAAGCAGCGCACGGCGGTGGAAGCCGCGCGCCGGCGGGGACACGGGCTGGTGACCTTGCAGCTTATCGAGCACTTCGTGGCCAAAGTTCGGGACCACAACAAAGCATGGGATTTGCGCGTGGAGCTGTGCCAGACCAGCGCGGAGCTGGTGGAAAAGGTAGCTCGCAAGCGCCTGCGTCAGATGCGTAAGCCCCGCACGTATGCCGAGCGCGCCAAGCTCACCCAGCATGGCAACGGCCTTGCCACGCTCACGGTCACCGCGGACTCGCTGCAGCTGACCGGCGTCTTCGAAGGCATCGACCAGGAACGCCCCGGCGAGAGTTTCCTGGAGAACCTGGAGGGCGGTGGCATCAAGACTGAGCTTGCCACCATGGCGGTCCTGCAGCTCGATGACTATGCCGAGCTGCTCAAGGGCAATACGGAGAAGGACGGCGAGGAGTTCATCGTCCGGACGACCAGTGGTGCGACGATGACCGGATCGCAGCTGGTGGAGCGCGCTTTGCTGGACAAGGGGATCATCGTGGCGGTCAGCCGCGAACACGGTCCGCTCGATGTCTTCCGCTTCCAGCGCTTCGCCACCGCCAAGCAGCGTCTTGCCTTGGCCGCGGAGAATCCCTGCTGCGCCTGGGAGGGCTGCAAGGTTCCCTTTGAGAAGTGCCAAATCCACCACATTAAGGCTTGGGCCCGCGGCGGGCCCACCAACATCCTCAACCTGGTGCCGCTGTGTCCGTACCACAACGGGGTCAACGACGACGACCCCGATGCCCCGCCCTCGCGCGGCCGCATGGATCGCGTCGGCGGGCGGGTGGCATGGATCCCGCCATACGACGCCGCGCCGGTCTTCACCAGCGCCTTCAACTAGCCACCGCGCCCACCTTGGCAGCACTCATCTTGGCAGCACTCATCTTGGCAACGTATAGCCGGGCAAGGTGCATGATTGTCCCGAACCCCGCAGGAAATCACCTCCTCGCGGGGCATTCGGCATGCCGGCTTAACTAATGGAACTGATCATGCCCTCGAGCCTGTCCCGCAGGAATGCTGGCGGGCCAAGCGGTTGGGCCGGATGCCCAATGATGCGGGCGGGCGGTTTAGCCGGCGTTGCGCAGCGCGGTGGCTAGCCCGTTCATCGTGACCTGGATGGTCTTGGATACCAGGAACTGGTCGTCGCCGCGGCGGTAGCGGCGCAGCAACTCCAACTGGACGGCGTTGAGCGGAAGCAGGTAAGGATAGCGCCGCTTGAGTGAACGTGCTTGGCGCTGATTCTCGCTCACCAGATCCGCGTTTCCGGTGACCTTGAGGTAGACCTCGCGGGTGCGCTCAAATTCCTCGGATATCAGGCCAAAGATACGGTCTGCGGTGTCCTTGTCGTCGACCAAGTTGGCGTACAGACGCGCCAGCTGCATCTCCGCCTTGGCCATGACCTGCGCCATGTTGGCAAACACAGAACGGAAGAAGGGCCACGTGCGATACAGCTCGCGCAGCTCCTCCCAGCGCTTTTCTTCTCCAGCTCCGGTATCTGCTCCAGCCTTCTCGGTCACTGCTACATCCGCTGTGGCATTTACCGCTCTTGCTGTACCTCCGGAGGCTGTCGATCCTCCGGAGGGTTGCTGAACCCACGCCGTCACCGCGCTGCCCACGCCGAACCAGCCCGGAATGTTGGTACGAGACTGTGACCACGACAGCACCCAGGGAATCGCACGCAAATCCGTAATCGCGGTGGTCTGCTTGCGCGAGGTCGGGCGCGACCCCAGGTTAAGCTCGCCAATCTCGTGCAGCGGGGTGGACTGGGTGAAGTAGGTGATGAACCCGGGGTCGTCGACAAGCTGGCGGTAGGCCACGCCACTCAACGCCGCCAGCTCACGCATGATCTCGTAGGCGCGCTCCGGATCCGCAATCGGCTCGGTATCCAACAACGATGCCTCCAGCGCTCCGGAAACAAACGCCTCCAAGTGGCGGCGCGCGGTCTCCGGCGCACCGTACTTCGCAGAAATCACCTCTCCTTGCTCGGTGATACGCACCGAACCCGACACCGCGCCCTTCGGCTGCGCCAGAATCGCATCATACGTCGGGCCACCACCCCGGCCCACCGCCCCACCGCGGCCATGCGCCAGCCGCAACTCCACGCCGTGGCGCGCGCAGAGCTCAACGAGGGCCAGTTCGGCGTCGTATAGCGCCCAGTTCGCCTGCAAATACCCGCCGTCCTTGTTGGAATCCGAGTACCCCAACATGACTTCTTGGATATCCCCGCGCGAGCGCAGATGCTCGCGGTACACGGGCACCTGCCACAGCTTCTCCAGGATGCCGGCGCCGGCCTTCAGATCTTCGATGGTCTCAAATAGCGGCACCACATCGACCTCGCTCAGGCCCACCTCCTTGAGTAGCACCATCGGCTCCAGAATGTCGGAGACGGTTCCCGTCATAGAAATAATGCAGTGCGACACCGACTCCGGCCCAAAGTCCCGCACAGCGCGCGCCGCCGCACGGAAGATGCCCAGCTCCTTCGCGGTATCCTCGCTGAATCCCTTCTCAGCGTCGGGGAAAAGCAGCGGCCGATTGGTCTGCAGCTCGCGCACGAGCACCGCGACCTTCTCCTCCTCCCCCAGCGCGCGGTAGTCCGGGGTGATGGTGGCCGCGGCGAAAATCTCGGTGAGGACGTTCTCAAAGGACTCCGAATTCTGGCGCATATCCAGCGTCGAGAGGTGGAATCCAAACGTGGTCACCGCCGAGCGCAGCCGGGCGAGGCGGTCATCGGCGATGATGTCATCGTTGAATTGGCGCAGCGAGCGGTCGATCACGTCCAGGTCCCGCTTGAGTTCCTCCGGCGACGCATAGGCGCTTGGCGACGTCTCCCCCTCCAACCTCGCCAGCACCTTCTTCCGGATGCCGAAGATGGCCCGGCGGTAGGGTTCGTCGACGCGGGATTTTTCGTCGTTGTGGGAGGCGTCGGCAAGCGCGCCCAGCTCCTTGGAGCTGGAGGAATAGCGGTCTGACAGGGAGAGCTCGCGCTCCAGCTCGCCGAGCTCGTCGGCGTAGTACTGGAGCACCGTTGCCGCGGCCTTGCGGGTGGCATAGGTCAGGGTGTGCTCGTCGACGTACGGGTTGCCGTCATGGTCGCCGCCAATCCAGGAGCCGGGGCGGACAACGGGGGAATCAGGAAGCTGCTGGCCAAAGGTCTCGCGCATGGCGTGGCGAATGGCGCGGTTGAGGGCAGGGACCTGGTCGAGCAGCGACAGCTTGTAGTAGCGCAGGCCGACGTCAATCTCGTCTTCGAGGGTGGGGCGGGCGATGCGAATCAGCGCCGTCTGCCAAAGCAGCGTCATGCGCAGATACATTTCCTTCTCGATTGCCGCTATGTCGCCACCGCGGTGTGATTCCTTGAGGAGAGTCTTGATGCGGGTTTGCGTATCAAAGACGGTGCGGCGGCGGGTTTCGGTGGGGTGCGCGGTGAGAACGGGGGCGACGTGCGCGCCGCGGATGACGGAGGAGGCGTCGGTTGGCGTGACGCCTTCTTCCTTGAGCTTGGCGAATGTCTTGCGCAGGGAGACGGGCGCTTCAACGGACTCGTCATCCAGATCCTCTACGAGGTTGGCGATGAGCGCGAAATAGCTGAATGCACGGGCCACGAGGTTGACCTTGGTGATGTCGAGATCGCGGAAGATGGCGACGAGGTCTTCGGGCTTTGCATCGCCGTGCGCCACGTCGAAGGCCATGCCGCGGGTCGATTCGACGAGCTCGAAGACGTCCTCGCCTTCCTGCTGCGCGATGACCCGGCCGAGCACCCGGCCGAGGAAGCGGATGTCTTCGCGGACTTGTTCTGGGGCGGGTGTGCTCACGACGAGGAGCCTTTCTGGGCGTGATGTGTTCAGCTAGCACATCTCAATGTATCCCAGATCACTATTGGGCGATAGTTATTTGCCGAAAGAGCTAATGGGCAACGGAAGCGAGCCACGCGGCGTGGATGCGCGGGTCGCCGTTTTCTTCCGGATGGAAGCTCAACGCCGTGACGCATCCTTGGCGCACGCCCACAATAGCCTCGCGCCCCGCGACAGGACGAGTTCGTGTGCGAACGTCACTTCCCTCACCACTGGAAACAATGTCATGGGCGGGCAGGGGCACGGTGGCGATGACCTCGACACCCTCGCCCGCGCGGGTAACGATGGGCGCGCGGATAAAGCTCGCTTCGATGGCTAGAGGCTCGCCGGACCTCTGGCCTTCCATCGCGACCGGCACGGTGCGCTCCTCGGAGAAGCGCTGGTTGCCGAAGGCGTTGCGGCGCACGGAGACGTCGATAAGCCCCAGCGTCTGCTGGCCCGGCGCGGGGTTTTCCAGCTCGCGGGCGCTGTAGATGAGCCCGGCGCAGGTGGCCAGGACCGGCAGCCCACCCTCGACGGCGCGACGCAGCGGCTCAGCGACGCCGAAGGAGCGCGCCAGCTTATCGATGGTGCTCGACTCTCCGCCCGGCAGAATGATTCCGTCCAGCCCGTCGAGATCCTGCGGCAGGCGCACCCGGCGCGTTTCAGCGCCGAGGCTCTCCAACACAGCGATGTGCTCTTCCACTCCGCCCTGCAGCGCGAGCACGCCGACGAGCGGGCGCGCCGCCTCCGCCGCCGTCATCATTCCCTTTGCACGCTCTGTGTTCATCGCGCGGTTCATTGCGCGCACCGCGTTTACCAGCCGCGCTCAGCCAGGCGGTGCGGGGCGGGGATGTCGTTGACGTTGATGCCCACCATGGCCTCGCCCAGGCCGCGGCTGATCTTGGCCAGCTCGGCCGGCTGATCGTAGAGGGTCGCGGCCTTCACGATGGCCTCCGCGCGCTTCGCGGGCTCGCCGGACTTGAAGATGCCGGAGCCGACGAAGACGCCTTCGGCGCCCATCTGGCGGACGAGGGCGGCGTCGGCAGGCGTGGCCACACCACCGGCGACGAACAGCACGACCGGCAGCTTGCCGGTCTCCGCTACCTCAGCAACCAGGTCATACGGCGCCTGCAGCTCCTTGGCTGCAACGTAGAGCTCGTCGCGATCCAGGTTCTGAAGGCGCGCGATCTCACCCTTGATGGTGCGCAGGTGCTTGACGGCCTCGGAGACGTCGCCAGTACCGGCCTCGCCCTTGGAGCGGATCATGGCCGCACCCTCGGTGATGCGACGCAGCGCCTCGCCCAGGTTGGTCGCACCGCAGACGAACGGCACATCGAAGTCCCACTTATTGATGTGGTTGACGTAATCGGCCGGGCTGAGCACCTCGGACTCGTCGATGAAGTCCACGCCCAGCTCGCCGAGGATCTGGGCCTCCACGAAGTGGCCGATGCGGGCCTTCGCCATCACCGGGATATCAACGGCGTTGACGATGCCCTCGATGAGGTCCGGATCGGACATGCGGGCCACGCCGCCCTGGGCGCGGATATCGGCCGGCACGCGCTCCAGCGCCATGACGGCGGACGCACCCGCGTCTTCAGCAATTCGTGCCTGCTCCGGGGTAACGACGTCCATGATGACGCCACCCTTGAGCATGTCAGCTAGTCCACGCTTGACGCGCGTCGTGGCGCGTCCCTGTTCATTCTTCTGTTCAGTCATGGCTCACATAGTGGCGCAGAAAAATGGTCCAAGACAAGAGCCATTTCATGAGTGTTGAAATAGACCACTTATGATGGGGCCGTGTCTTTCCGCCTCGACCCATCTGATACGCGCGCGCTGCCGGTGCAGATCGCCGAAGCCCTCCGCGCCCACGTTGCCGCCGGAATTCTGCTGCCCGGCGAGCAGGTTCCGTCGACGCGATCGCTAGCCCGCGACTTGGGCATTTCCCGAGGCAGCGTGGTTACCGCCTATGAGCAGCTCACCGCCGAGGGTTACCTCACCGCGGAGGTTGGCTCGGGCACTATCATCAACCCACACCTGCCGCACGGGCGCGCCCCGCAGCCCTCTCCGGCGCCGCGGCCGACCCCCACTCCACAGCGCGTGGAGTTGACCCCCGGTTTGCCCGATACGGCCGGAATCATCACCCCCGAATGGAGGGCGGCGTGGCGCAAGGCCGCCGTGGATTCTTCCGGCGATCTCCCCCGCGAGGTGGCCGCGCACCTGCGCCACATGCGCGGGCTGACCGTCGACCCGGCCTATGTCGTCATCACCGCCGGCGCCCGCGACGGGCTGTCGGTGCTGCTGCGCGCGCTGGGCGGCCATTTGCGCGTGGGCGTGGAATCCCCCGGCTACCCCAGCCTGCGCCGCATCCCCCAGGCCTTGGGGCACACGCTTGTCGACGTCCCCACCGACGCCCACGGCGTCACCGTCCCCACCGTTGACCTCGACGTTCTCATCGTCACCCCCTCCCACCAGCACCCCTATGGCGGTTCGCTGCCGGCTGCCCGGCGCGCGGAGCTCGTCGAGTGGGCGCGCGGCAATGACGTGCTCATCATCGAGGATGATTTCGATTCCGAGCTGCGCTACGTCGGCCAGCCCTTGCCCGCGCTGACCGCGCTCGCTCCGGAACACACGGTGTTGCTGGGCACGTTTTCCTCGGTGATTTCGCCGTCGATTGCCTGCGGCTACCTGGTCGTGCCGCCGAGCTTGCGCTCGGCGGTGGATCAGGTGCGGGAGATCTTCGGCCAGCCCGTCGGCGCTATCCCCCAGGCGGCGCTGGCGAACTACCTGGCCAGCGGTGCGCTGCGGCGACATACCGGGCGGATGCGCCGCGCCTACAAGCGCCGCCGCGACCTCGTCCAAGCCGCGCTGGAAGACACCCCAGCTACCCTTCTGCCCATCCACGGCGGGCTCCACGCGGTGTTGTTGTGTGAGGAGGGCGTCGTCCAGCGCGCGGCCGATCTGGGCCTCACGCTGACCCCGCTGCGCGATTATTGGGGCGGCGCGCCCGCCGAGGAAGGCGTGGTCTTGGGCTTTGGGCATTTGAGCGACGTCGAACTCGCCGCCGCGCTGGAGCTGATCAAGCAGGCTTTAGCAGACTGAGCCCTAACCGGCGCTTGCCAAGGTCACGGTAGCAAGAGTGCGGCCCGTCGGTTGCTCGCTGCCGCCTGCGGGTTCCTCGGTGACCATGACTTTGACTGCCGCGCCGTCGAAAGGCATCCATACCCCATCGTGTGGGTCCTGGCCGATGACCCCCGCCGAAGCCATGCCGCCATCGGCGCTGACTGCCCATACCTGGGCGCCCATGCCATCGGCGAGCTGCGGCTGGCCATCCACCATCGCGCCGGATTTCTCCATCGACGCCGAAGACACGATATCCAGCTGTGCGCCCGATGCATCGGCGTTGCCCTGCATAAGGTCCTCTGCCCCCATGATGGCGTGCATCGACTTCTCGCCGGGCGATTCAGCCTCTACCCGCGCGCTATCGCTCGTCTGATTCTGCAAGTCATCGGACTGCAACAAGGGCGGCACGGCAACCATGCCTACTACGAGGACCGCCGCGGCAGCCGGCACCGCCACGAAGGTCCGCCAACGGCGGCGCGGAAGCTCGATGACCTCGGCAGCTTCGCCACCGCCAATTTCCGCAAAGACGGCATCTTTCATTCGCGCCGGCGGTTCGACCTCGGGGAGGGAATCGAGGAAGTCATCGAAAGTCTCATCAGAAAACTCATGTGTATTGCTCATCGCCCCTCCCTTTCGAGAATCGCTTTTAGCTTCTTAACACCGTCGCGCACGCGCGTCTTCGCCGTACCCAGCGGTACTCCCGTTGATTCTGCCAGCTCAGCATGCGTCAAACCATCGAAAAACGCGAGGGCCACCGCGGTGGAATGCGGCTCCCCAATCTCGTCGACGGCCCGGCGCAGGAGGTGAGCCTCCACATTGTTCAGGGCTTCGTCTTCAATCGGCTCAGCAAAAGTGGCGTGCTCAAGCTTCGAGTCGCGGTCATCGCGCTGCACTGCGGCCACATGGCTGCGCAGCTTATCGACGGCCCTCCCATGCGCCAACCTGCCCACCCACGAGCGAGCATTCCCCCGTCGCGGGTCAAACTTCGCGGCGGAGGTCCAGACCTCAACGAAGACGTCTTGAGCAACTTCCTCTGCTAAGGCGGGATTGCGCAGAACGCTCAGGCACACGCTGTACACGGTGGGTGCGAGGGCGTCGTACAGCGCGCTGAAGGCATGCTTATCTGCGGAAGCGGTCTGAACCAAAAGGCGGTTCAGCCGCTCGTGTTCATTGGGGGACATCGCAGGCACGGGTGTTGAGCTTACCTCCAGCAGCGGGGTGGACATGGCAGTTTTACTTAGTCATTTCCTCGCTCGGGGCCATCATCTCCGAGCTGGGCATCATGTCCATGTCTTCCTTCTTGTCGTTGCAGGCGACCAACCCACTGGCGGCAACAGCAAGTGCAGCGGCGACAGTAACAAGCTTCTTCATTTCGGTGCTCCTTCTTCAAGCAATCGGGGCTCGGCTTTTCCGGGCCCTGTATCTGACTATTCGGAGCCGCCCCGCGATGCGGATTGGATGGATTTAAAACCAATCCGTTTTTCACTCGTGCTCCGAACTAGTTGCATACCCACACCGCACACCAAGCGAAGGAGTACAGCATGCTATCAACGCTGTTCATCGGGTTTACCGGTGGCCTTATCACGGGCATCTCGCCCTGCATCTTGCCGGTCTTGCCGCTGGTCCTCGCCGTTAGCGGCGGCTCACGGTGGCGGCCATGGCAGGTCGTGGGCGGACTCGTCACAAGTTTCAGCCTCGTCACTCTTTTCGCCACAACGCTGCTCAATTCCCTGGGCCTGCCCGCCGACATCCTGTGGAAGGTGGGAATCGCGCTGTTGATTCTCGTTGGCCTGGGAATGGTGTTTCCCCGCGTGCAAGAAATCCTTGAGTGGCCTTTCCAGAAACTCCCGAAAGCCGGCAGCTTGCAAGCCAAGGCCCGCGGCAAAGGCGGGTTCGTCGTCGGCTTGGCCATGGGGGTTGTCTTCGTCCCCTGCGCCGGCCCTGTACTCGCCGCCATCTCCGTGGCGGGCGCCACTGGGACTGTCGACGCCCACATCCTCGCCCTCTGCCTCTCCTTCGCTCTCGGCGTGGCCATCCCCCTGCTGGCCTTCGCTTTGGGCGGCAACGAGGTGGGCAAACGCGTCGATGCTTTCCGCTCCCACCAGCGCGGGGTGCGTATCACCGCGGGAGTGGTAGTTATCGTCATGGCTGGTGCGATTTCGCTTGGCGCGCCCGCCTGGCTGCAGCAGAAGCTCCCCAGCATCAACGCCGACGCCACCCCAGTTGAACAGGCCGCCCGCACAGCCGAAGGAACCCCCGTGCCCACGTTCGCGGGGTTGACCGGCTGGTTCAACACGGATGCGCCCGTCGATCCGCGCACCTCCGGCAAGGTCACCCTCATCGATTTCTGGGCCTATGCCTGCATCAACTGCCAGCGCAACAACACGCACCTGACCAAGCTCTATACGCACTACAAGGACTACGGCTTCGACATCATCGGCATCCACGCGCCGGAATACGCCTTCGAGCACGAGGCCGCCAACGTGCGCCGCGCGGCCCGCGAGCAAGGAATCGAATACCCGGTGGCGCAAGACAATGACTTCGCCACGTGGAAGAACTTTGGGAATCGGTACTGGCCGGCGCACTATGTCGTCGACAAGCACGGCATGCTGCGCCAATCCCACCATGGCGAGGGCGACTACGCCGAGACCGAGCGCCTCATTCGTGAGCTTCTCCTCGAGCGCGACCCCAGCATAGAGCTACCCGAACCAATCGAGACCGCCGATGCGAACAGTGCGCCGCGCTCACCGGAGACGTACCTCGGCACCGCACGCGCGCAGTATTTCACCAACCCCGATTACCGCGACGGCACGCACCAGTTCACCACGAGCGAGCCGCCGTTAGGTCAGTATTCGCTGGGCGGGACGTGGACGCTGGCCGACCAGCCCATCACCGCCGGACCTCACGCACGGCTGCGACTGAACTACCGCGCCGCCTGGGTACAGCTCGTGGCATCAGGGCAAGGAACGGTTCGCGTGCACCGCGCCGATGGTTCGGTACGCACCTTCGACATCACCGAGGACGGCACGGTGGATCTCGTCCGGGAACCTGACAATCACACCGAAACAATCGAGCTGGAAGTAAGCGAAGGGCTCTCGCTGTATTCCTTTACTTTTGGCTAGCGTGGGGTTTATGAAGCTATCTCTGCATGGACAATCCGCCGTGGCCGTCGAGGCACCCCAGGGTCGCATCGTCATCGACCCCGGTCCCCTCTCTGACCTGAGCTGCCTCGAGGACGCCAAAGCGGTGCTGCTCACGCACGCGCATGGAGACCACCTCGACGTCGACGCCGTGCGTGCGAGCGGCCTGCCGGTGTGGGGAACGCAGGAGGCTATCGACGCCATCGGCTCCGGCACCGTCGCGCATCCAGGTGAGACCTTTACAGTTCTGGGCCTTGAGATTCACGCGGTGGGCGGCCTCCACGAGGAGATCCACCCCAATATCCCGCGCCCGGAGAACCTGGGCTACCTCTTCGGCGGCGTGCTGCACCCCGGCGACCAGTGGGTTGTCTCGGAAGGACTCACGGTAGACGTGCTCCTGCTCCCCATCGCCGGCCCGTGGGTGCGCGGGGCGGATGCCGCGGATTACGCCATGCGCATCGGTGCGCGGCTTACGGTTCCCATCCATGACGCCGTGCTTTCCGACGCCGGCAAGCAGATCACCGACGGCATGCTCCAACGCGCCGGGGTGAGCGGCTATCGGCGCCTGCGGGTTGGTGAAAGCATCGAAATTTAAGCCGAACCAACCGCTCGGTCTATTTTTATTCTCGGGCTTGCCTGCGGTTTCTAGAAAACCACTAACGGCACTGAACCGCTTGGTCTAGCCTTTCCTGACATGAGCACCAAATACGATAATTCCGCAGTAAACGAGTGGTCCTTTGCCACCCGCGCCCTCCACGCCGGCCAGAACCTGGACGGCTCCACCAACGCACGCAACGTGCCGATTTACCAAACCACCTCGTATGTCTTCAACGATGCCGAGCACGCCGCCAACCGCTTCAATCTCTCGGATGCCGGCCCGATTTATACCCGCCTGACCAACCCCACGCAGGACGCGCTGGAGGAGCGCCTCGCTTCCCTCGAGGGCGGCGTCGCCGCCGTGGCTTTCGCCTCCGGCCAGGCCGCCGAGACCGCGGCCATCCTGAACCTAGCCTCCGCCGGCGACCACATTGTCACCTCCCCGCGCCTCTACGGTGGCACCTCCACCCTCTTTACCGTGACCTTGAAGCGCCTCGGCATCGATGTCACCCTCGTGGAGAACCCCGACGACCCGGCATCCTGGCAGGACGCCGTCCAGCCGAACACGAAGGCTTTTTACGGCGAGACCTTCGGCAACCCAGTCGCCGATGTCCTCGACATCCCCGCCATCGCTGAGGTAGCGCACAAGAACCAGGTCCCGCTCATCGTGGATAACACCATCGCCACCGGCGCGCTCGCCCGCCCGCTGGAGCTGGGCGCAGACATCGTCGTGGTTTCCACCACCAAGTTCTACAGCGGCAACGGCTCCGCCATCGGTGGTGCCATCATCGACGGCGGCTCCTTCGACTGGACCATCGAGCGTGACGGCGAGCCCGTCTTCCCCTACTTCGTCACCCCGGACGAGGCCTACCACGGCCTCAAGTACGCCGATCTGGGCGCACCGGCCTTCGCTATCAAGGCGCGCGCGGGCCTGCTGCGCGATACCGGTGCCGCCATCTCCCCCTTCAACGCCTGGCTGACGCTGAATGGCATTGAGACGTTGCAGTTGCGCGTCGAGAAGCACAATGCCAACGCCCAGGCCGTGGCCGAGTACCTGGAATCCCACGCCAAGGTCACGAAGGTCAACTACGCCGGCCTGGAGTCCTCGCCGTACAAGGCCACCAAGGAGAAGCTGGGCTATGACTACACCGGCTCCGTGCTCTCCTTCGACATCGACGGCGGCCGCGAGGAGGCGTGGGCGTTTATCGATGCGCTGAAGCTGCACTCGAACCTGGCCAACATCGGCGATACCCGCTCCCTGGTGGTGCACCCGGCGACCACCACGCACTCCCAGTCCGACGAAGCAGCGCTCAAGGCCGCGGGCATTACACAGGCCACGGTGCGCCTGTCGGTGGGCATCGAGGATGTCAACGACATCATCGCCGACCTCGAGCGCGGGTTCGCGGCCATTGGTTAGCGCCATCCCGGAGCTCGCGCCCGAAGGCGAGCTCGCCGTCGTCCCCATCGGTGACTTCACCACCGAAGCAGGCGCCGTGCTTGCCGACGCCTCCCTGGCCTACCAACGCTGGGGCGCTTTCGCCGGCGACCCGGACGGCGTCAACAATGTCTTGGTGGTCGAGCACGCGCTGACCGGGGATTCCAACGTGGCGGACTGGTGGTCCGACCTGGTGGGCCCGGGCAAGGCCCTGGACACCACGCGCTGGTGCATTATCGCGACCAATGCGCTGGGTGGCTGCAACGGCTCGACGGGGCCAAAGTCGCTGCACCCGGATGGAAAGCCGTGGGGCGGGCGTTTCCCGGCGCTGTCGATTCGGGACTTGGTGGAGGCCGAGCACGACTGCTTGAAGAAGCTGGGTATTTCGCGTGTGCACGCGGTACTCGGCGGCTCGATGGGCGGGGCGCGGACTCTGGAGTGGAGCTTGCTGCACCCGGAAAGCGTGTCGGCGGTGTGTGTGATTGCGGTGTCGGCCAGGGCTTCGGGCTGGCAGATTGGCATCCAATCCGCGCAGATTTCCGCGATCGAGCGCGACCCGTTTTGGCATGGCGGAAATTACTACCTCACGGACAAGACTCCGCGGGATGGTTTGGCGGCGGCGCGCCGCATCGCGCATTTGACGTATCGCGGCGAGCAGGAAATCGACGAGCGCTTCGGCGCTACCGCACAGCAAGGCGAGAATCCCTTGGGGCCGCACCGCCAGCTCAACCAGCGTTTCGCGGTGAACTCCTATCTGGATTACCAGGGGGCTAAGCTCACCGAGCGCTTCGATGCGGGTTCCTACGTGGTTCTCACGGAGGCGCTGAACCGGCATGACGTCGGCCGCGGGCGCGGCGGGCTCATCAAGGCGTTGGCGGCCTCCCAGGTGCCGACGATGGTGGTGGGCGTGGACACGGATATCCTCTACCCCTATCACCAGCAGGAGCACATCTCCCGCAACGTCAACCAGCTGCTGGCGATGGCCAAGATTGTCTCCCCCGTGGGACACGATGCTTTTCTGACGGAGACCCGGCAGATGAACCGTATCCTGCGCAACTTCCTGCTGCTCTCGGCGCCAAATGGCTTAGACGTGGGCCCTGCGTACGTGGGCGATGAGTATTACATTTAAGAAGCCGTTTGGCTCTTTCCGGGAGCCAAACGCGTTACGATCCAAGCGCGTCGATGGAAAAGGCCATGAACACCATCGCCGCGCCCAAGATGCCTGTAAAGCAGGCATCGAAGCGCCGGGAGCGCACCGCGAGCACGCCAACCCGCGAGGAATCGCAGGTCAGACGAACCACCGTCAGCCACACCAGCGCCCCGCCCAGCAGCAGCGTGGCGCGGCGCCAGTGCTCGAACACGGCATAGAAGCCCGACACCACAACCGCCGCCACGAACAAGCCGATGGCCAACCACTGAAGAGCCGGCGGCAGCGCCGAGGGCTTCAGGTGCGCATCGTGCGGGTTCGATAAAGACACCGGCGGCGCAGTTTTCCCGCGCGGCTGTGCTGGTTGCTCAGACATACTCACTACTCGAGCGCTCGACTTCACGCGCTACTGAGCGGCGAGCTTTTCGGCACGCTCGACGATGTTGCTCACCAGGAACGCGCGCGTCAGCGGGCCCACGCCGCCCGGGTTCGGGGAAACGTAGCCGGCCTTCTCCCAGACGTCCTCAGCCACGTCGCCGGCGAGTTTGCCGTCGACGCGGGACACGCCGACGTCGAGAACCGCGGCACCTTCCTTAATCATATCGGCGGTGAGCATGTGTGCCTTGCCAGCGGCCGCGATGATGACATCGGCCTCACGGGTCTCCGCGGCCAAGTCCTTGGTGCCGGTGTGGCACAGCGTCACCGTGGAATTCTCGCTGCGGCGGGTCAGCATCAGACCAATCGGGCGGCCCACGGTCACGCCGCGGCCGATGACCACGACCTTGGCACCATCGAGCTCCACGCCGAAGCGGCGCAGCAGGTGGATGCAACCGTTCGGCGTGCACGGCAGCGGGGCGTCCTCGTTGAGCACCAGCTTGCCCAGGTTGATCGGGTGCAGGCCATCGGCGTCCTTGGCTGGGTCGATGAGCTCGAGCACGCGGTTTTCATCCAGGTGCTTCGGCAGCGGCAGCTGCACGATGTAGCCGGTGCAAGCATCGTCATTGTTGAGCTCTTCGATGACGCGCTCGAGTTCTTCCTGGGTAACGTCGCCAGGCAGGTCCTTGCGAATCGAATTGATTCCGAGCTTCTCGCAATCGCGGTGCTTCATCTTCACGTAGGAATGCGAACCCGGATCATCGCCCACCAGGACCGTGGCCAGTCCCGGGGTAATTCCCTTCTCCTTGAGGGCGGCCACGCGCTGGGCCAGGTCCTCAAAAATCTCGTCGCGGTACAAGTTGCCATCTAGTTTGGTAGCGCTCATGCCCACCATCCTAGACTGATGCCTATGAGCAGCTTGCACATTGTCTTCGACAACCCCGTGATCCCCACCAACACCGGCAACGCCATCCGTACCGCCGCCGTCACGGGCGCGAGCCTGCACCTCATCGAGCCCCTCGGCTTCAACTTCGAGGACAAACACCTCAAGCGCGCGGGCCTGGACTACCACGACCTGGCGGATCTCAAAATCCACAAAGACTTCGACGCCTGCATGGAGGCCCTCCCCGGCGCGCGGGTCTTCGCCTTCACCACCCACACAGATAAGTGGTTCACGGACATCGACTACCAGGAGGGGGACGTCCTCCTCTTCGGCACCGAGCCCACCGGCCTGCCCGAGGAACACGCCTTCCACCCGCGCGTAACGGAGCGCGTGCGCATCCCCATGATGCCGGCTAGGCGCTCGATGAATCTATCCAACGCGGCGTCGACGGCCGTGTACGAGGCCTGGCGCCAGCTCGGCTTCCGTGGCGCGGTCTAACAAGTCGCGGCACAATGTGGGTGGACTTTCACAACAAAGGAGAAACCTTGCCTAGCCTGCGCCCACTTCTTGATTCCCTCACTACCCGCGTCGAAGCTTCGTCTGCCGCGCACGCCGCGCAGATCGCGCGCGTGGATCCCGTCCACCGCCCCGGCGCGGTCAACCTCGTGCGCTACATGGAATTGCGTTCCCAGGACGCCGTCGAAATCCAGGAAGGCCTCACCGCGTTGGGCGCCACGAGCCTCAGCCACCCGGAGCCCGCAGTGCTCGAGCGCCTCCACGCCGCGCGCAACGTGCTCGACGCCTTCGATGGCCAGGCGGCGACCTATCCCGTGCAGCCGATTGCCACGGCCTATGCGGACGCGGACGATATCCTCGATGCCAACACCGAAGCCCTCCTCGGCCCCACCCAGGAGGACACCCACGCGCGCATCATGGTGACCCTTCCCACCGAGGCCGCAGATGACTATGAGCTGGTCCTCGGTTTCGCCCGCGCGGGCATGGAACTAGCCCGCATCAACTGCGCCCACGATGGCCAGGATGCCTGGCAGAAGATGGTGGCACACGTCCACCGCGCCGCCGAGGAGGTGGGGCGCGAGATCCTGATTTCCTGCGATATTGCTGGCCCCAAGGTCCGCACCGGCACCATCGAGCCGGGCCCGCAGGTCATCCGCGTGCGCGGCGAGCGCACCGCGGCAGGTGAGCTGCTGAGCCCGGCAACGCTCGTGCTTCACGACGCCCCCTCCTCTACCCGCGCCCACGGGGTGGCGGGGGAGGCGTCGCCAAGCGCGGCCCGCCCGGCGGTAGCGCTGGAGGTGGATGGCGAGTGGTTGGCGCGCCTGCAGCCCGGCAGCGAGGTGCGCTTCACGGAAGCGCGCGGGCGCTCCCGTGTGTTCACCGTGGAGAGCACGGAAGCAGGCGTGGCGGTGCTGCACGGTGATCGCAACTGCTACCTTGCCGAGGGAACGGTGTTGAGCCACGGCGGGGACACCACGCAGGTGCATGGGGTTCCGGCCCTGGAGCAGAAGATTCGCCTGCACCGCGGCGAGGAGTTGGTGCTGAGCACTTCGCAGGAGCCGGCGCGCATTATCGAGGGCAAGGTGACCACAATTGGCTGCACGCTGCCGGAGGTGGTCGGTGCGCTGGAGGTGGGTCACCGGGTGATTTTCGATGATGGCGCAATCTCCGGCCGCGTCCGCAAGGTGCGGGGCAACGGCGCTGAGCGCGAGGCTGTCATCACCGTGGAGCACGCCGGGCCCACCGGCACCAACCTGGCCGCCTATAAGGGAATCAACCTGCCGGATACTGACGTCCCGCTGCCCAGCCTCACCGAAGAGGATATCGAGGCGCTGCGTTTTGTGGCCACGCACTGCGATATCGCAGCGGTTTCCTTCATCCGCACTCCAGCTGATGTGGCCTTCCTCTATGACACGCTCGAGGAGATTGCCGCCGAGCAGGAGTCCGAGGAGATGGCTCAGCGCGTGCGTGACCTGGGCATCGTGCTCAAGATTGAAACTGTGCCTGCCTATGAGCAGCTGGGAAGCGTGTTGCTGGAGGGCATGCGCCATGCCAAGTTCGGCATCATGATTGCACGCGGTGACTTGGCCGTGGAGTTGGGATTCGAGGAGATGGTCCAGGTGCCGGGGCGCATCATGAAGGTCGCGGAGGCGGCACATATCCCGGTCATCATGGCTACGCAGGTGCTGGAGACCCTGGCCAAGACGGGGCTTCCCTCCCGCGCGGAAATCACGGACGCGGGCTATGCGCTGCGCGCGGAATGCGTCATGCTCAACAAGGGACCGCACATCACCGAGGCGATTGAGATTCTGGACCGCATGTCCCGCAAGCTGGGCCAGTCGCGGCTGAAGAACCGCCAAAAGCTGCGCCAGGTGAGCAGCTGGACAAACTAATTCAGGCAACGCATATGAAACGCGGCGCCCTCGAGCGCCGCGTGGTGAGGATCACCTAACCGAAAGCGGCGAAAAACTAGACAGACCTATATTTACTTAGGTTAACCTATAACGGTAATGCTTTAGAGAAAGAGAGCTCACCGTGAAGTTGTCTGGGTGCCCACGGCAAACCGCCGACGCCATCCCCATGGGATGCACCATCACCTTGGGAAACGAGTGCATTTCCTGCACCTGCGACGCCGCCTTGGCAGTGCGCCTCGGCGAGCTGGGCATCCGCCCCGGCGCCACGCTGACCATGGGCCCGCGCGTGGCCGGCGGCGCGCGCGTTGTCTCGGTGGGCAGCTGCCGCTACGCCATCGACAAGGCAACACTGCAAGCCATCGAGGTCTAAACCATGGCCACCACGAAACCCAGCTGCCACGGCGATCCGGGCGGCGCGGTAGCTCCTGCCGGAGCACCCATCATCGCGCTCGTCGGCTCCCCGAATTCCGGCAAGTCCACACTCTTTAATGCCCTGACCGGCGCAAAGGCGCAGACCGGCAATTGGCCGGGAACCACCGTTGAGGTCAGCCGCGGTGCGTGGAAGCTGGGTGAATCCACCGCCGATCTCATCGACTTCCCCGGCACCTACTCGCTCGATCCGCTCAGCCCCGATGAGGCGCTCACCCGCGCCATGCTCATCGATTGCCCCGATGATGAGCGCCCCGACGCCGTCGTCGTGGTCGTCGATGCCAGCGCCGTCGCGCGCGGCCTCAACGTGGCCCTCCAGTTGGCGGAGCAGCCCTACCGCCTCATCATCGCGCTGACGAAGACCGACGTGGCCCTCAACCAGGGGCAAACGGTGGACCCCGTTGCGCTCGCTGAGGCCACCTCCATCCCGGTGGTGGAGGTTGATGGGCGTAAGCGGGAGGGCGTCGAGAAGCTGCGAGAGGTTGTTGTAGATTCTCTGGCGGCTGAGCCCGTGCAACTGCGCGAAGACACCGGCCTGGAGGGCCGCTTTGCGGAGCTGGATGCGGCGGCGAAGGCCTCGGTGAGCGAGGTCGAGCACGCGACGCCCCTGTCCCACCGCCTCGACGCGGTGGCCCTCCACCCAGTCGTGGGTCCGCTGCTGTTTCTTGCCGTGATGTGGCTGGTCTTTCAGATCACCACCACGGTGGCCGCTCCCCTCCAGGATGGCCTGGAGGCGTTGGTCTCCGGCCCCTTGAGCGATTGGGCGCGGGCGGGGCTTGAAGCCATCGGCTTAGGTCACCCCCTCGTTACGGGCTTGCTTGTCGACGGCCTCATCGGCGGCGTCGGCATGGTCCTCACCTTCGCCCCGCTCATGGCGCTGATGTTTTTGTGTTTGGCGGTGTTGGAGGATTCCGGCTACATGGCGCGTGCGGCGGTGGTCACAGATCGTCTTATGCGGGCCATCGGCCTGCCAGGTAAGGCTTTTATCCCGATTGTCGTGGGCTTTGGCTGCAACGTGCCGGCGATTTCGGCCACGCGCGTGCTGGGCAGCCCGCGGCATCGCATTATGACGGCGCTGCTCATCCCGTTTACCTCGTGCTCGGCGCGCTTGGTGGTCTTCGTCATGCTTTCGGCCACGTTCTTCCCAGAGCACGCCGGCAGCGTGGTGTTCATCATGTACGTCATTTCCATCGCGCTGCTCGTGCTCGTTGGCTTGGCGCTGCGAAAGACGCTGTGGCGCGCGGTGCCTGAGGAAGCGCTGGTTATTGACTTGCCAACGTACCAGCTGCCCACCGTGCGCCTAGCGCTGAGCGTGATGTGGACGCGGTTGAAAGGCTTCCTGCAAACCGCCGGTGGCATCATCGTGACCACCGTGGTCGTGGTGTGGCTGCTCATGGCCATCCCGGTTGGGGCCGCGGTGCACGAGACTACCTTGGGCGAGCCACCAGCACCGGAGGATTCCGCCTACGGCGCGGTCTCGCGCACCATCGCCCCGGCCTTTGCCCCGGCTGGTTTCGACTCGTGGTCCCTGGCTGGTCCGCTGGTCACGGGTTTCGTGGCCAAGGAGGCGCTGATTTCGACATGGGCGCAGACCTACGCCGTCGACGACGTCACCGACGCCTCCGCGGAGGAACAATCCCACAGCGCGCTCAGTGACCATGTGCGTCAAGATTTCAACCGCGCCTCCGGTGGCCATCCCCTCGCCGCGGTGTGGGCCTACATGCTCTTCCTGCTGGCCTACACACCCTGCGTGGCCACGATTGCCGCGCAGCGCCGCGAGATTGGCTGGCGCTGGACGCTCTTCGGTTTCGGCATTCAGCTGGCCACCGCGTGGGTGCTGGCAGTGGCGGCCTTCCAGATTCTGAGGGTGTTTATCTAGTGTCCGCCTCGCCCATTCACGCCGTGCAGCAAGCCATCGAATCCGGTGTGCGCTCGCGCGTAGCCATCGCGGCGCAGACCGGGCTGGAACCCGGCACGGTCGATGTCATCCTGGACCACCTCACCGCCAGCGGGGTGCTCGATATGGAGCCGCTCGGCTCCTGCCCCGCGGGCGGATGCGGGTCCTGTTCGGCGGCCTCGGCGTGTGCCGGCCCCAGCAGCACCCGCGGACCGGTGCTGCTTAAGCTTCGTCGCCGGGCTTAAGGTCCTGCTGGAGGCTGCTCGGCCCCAGCGCGGCTTCCATGGCAGGAAGGCGGCGGGAGCGCAAACGGGTGAGGAGTTCGGAGGCGTCGGCAGGCGTGAGGTCCTGGCCGGCCATCTTGACTGGGCCCGCCACAAGGTCGAAGCGCACGGTGCGCACACCCGCGAGGTGACCCAACGGCCCCACCTTGAGAGTGAGCTCTTGGATGTGCGGGGTGCCAATCACCATGACGCGGCGGTTGATGCGGCCGCGATGCACGATGGTCACCGGCTGAGGCGATTCCACCAGCGTCACCGACTGCTGCTTACGGTCGACGGGACTGACCCAGGTGGCCCGGCGCGGGGAGGTATAGGTGGGCTGGGTGTGGCCTTCGGGGCGCGCATAGTCCTCAATCTGCGCGCGGTCTAGATCGGAGATGAGGGCTAGCAACTCCAGCGCCTGCTCCCGGGTGCCCACCGGCAGGATGCGCGTAGAACCAGATTGCTTGCCGCCGCCCTTCGCGCCATACCCGGCCACCGAGACGTGCACCTCGTACCAGCCGAAGCGCCTCCACAGGAAAGGCTGGCTCACCCGCACGCCGTGGATGCGACTGATGCGGATGGTTTGGCGGCGGCGGTCGGCAAGACCGTAGGAGACGTTGAGGGCGTTGGCGGGGGCGTCGTGAAGCGCGGTGAATTTCCAGGAGGAATCTACCAGCCCCCACACCCGCCCCACGAAGCCCACGATGATGGGCAGCAGCGCGGTCCACATCCCGGGGAGGAAGAGCAGGCCGCCGATGACGAGTGCGGTAACCAACGTGGGCAGGCGCAAAGCCTCAGCGGCAATCGTGCGCAGGATGGGAATCTCCGGGATCAAGGCGGCGGGGGTTTCCGGCGCTGGCTCACTGGCAGGCCCCTTATTTGTGCGCCGCAGCAGCTCCGCGCGCAGCTCCTCCGCTGTCGCCTTGGTCAGGTACTCGATTTTGATGACGGAGGAGGTGCCGCCCGCGGTCTCCACACGGACTGCGGCCAAGCCCAATAGGCGCGCGATGATGGATTCCACGACATCCACCGCCTGGATACGCTCGTAGCGCGCGGAGCGGAAGGACGTTGAGATGACGCCGTGGCGCAGCGCGATTTCATCCTCGGTGAGCTTGTAGCCCAGCTTGCGCCACCAAATTCCGGAGACCAGCCAAATCATCGCACACACCAGCACGAAGGCACCGATGCCCAGCAGGGTGCCGCGGCCGACCTCACCCAAGTGCCCACCCTGCACGTAGGACAGGACATCCGACACCATGGAGGCGTTGACGTTCACCGCGAGAACGGCCACCAGCGCCAGAATCAGCGACCAAAAACGCAGCAGCGGGGTGAGGCGGTGGACGCGGGTGTAGCCGTCGGCGTCGATAAGCGCGCGGTCCTTCACAGCCCACTCATCCTCTCGCGGGCCTTGACGGCGAGGCGCTCGCGCAGGGCGTCGGCGTCGGCAGCAAGGAGGCCGGGGATGGTGGCGTCGCTGCTGGGCGACGCCGTGTGCAGCTTCACCTTTTTCAGCCCCATCGCCCGCTCGACGGGGCCGGCGGTGACGTCGACGAACTGGATGCGGCCGTAGGGCACGACGGTGAAGGTGTGCCAGATTTTTCCGCGGGTGACCAGTAATTCATCGGCGGTTTCCTGCCAGCCCAGGTTTTTCACCTGCGCGGGGATGAGCCACAGTTCGTAGAGTGCCCACGCAACGAGCGCGCCGGCTACCCAATAGAGCCAATCCCACCAGAAATATGCCGCCGCGGCCGCCAGGACGGCGAGGATAATGTCCCAGCTCAAATTCGTGATGTAGCGGGCTTTCGTGAGTGACGGGGATACGGGGTTCATGCCAACACACTAACATGAACCCTTGACAAGTTGTTGGGTTTATACAACACTGTGGTGCATGTCCCCAAAGAAAAAGCCAACCCGCCCACTATTTAACCGGGTCCGCGTGCTCCGCGTTGAAAGGGACATGACGCGCGCACAGCTTGCCGACGCCATCGGGGTCAACCCCCAAACCATCGGCGCCCTCGAGCGCGGCGACCACTCCCCCAGCCTGGATCTCGCCTTCAATATCTGCGAGGTCTTTGACTTGCCCGTGGAAGCCGTGTTCTCCCGGACCGAATTCACCCCCATGTCCTCCGAAATCTACCGAAAGGACTAACTCGCTCATGTCCGCCGTCACCATTCCCGATTCCGTTAAGACCCGAAAGCGCTACATCACCCTGGCCGATCTCTCCTCCTGCCTCATCATCCTGTCCCTCCCCCTGCAGTTCTGGGACTCCTTTACCTCACTCATGGTGGCCTGCCTCGGAACGCTGCTCACCGCGCTGCTGACCGCCCGCCTGCGCGGAGCGATAGGTGCTGCAGACCTGCCCACGACGGAGCTCGATGAGTACCAAATGCAGCAGCACGTCGAAGCCCGCGACGACGGCCTCAAGTTCTCCCTCGCAGCACTCGTCATCTTGCTGCCAGTGACTGGCCTTATCGCCTGGGGTGCCCGAACCATGCCCATCATGGACGGTGTGTTCGTGTCCCAGCTCTACCTCAAGATCATCCTGCTGCTCATGGTGTGGGTGCCGTTCTCGGTGGCCCGTTCCCTGGCGGGAAAAATGAACCGCGACGAGCTCATCTCAAAGGAATAAACCTCTTAGCGGAAATCCCGCGAGCCGCGCGAAAGGGCCTCGCCGAAGGCCAGCGGCTCCAGCTGGTCCGCAGCAACGGTGACCGCGCCGGAGGCATTCTGCACGATGCCGCGCACGATGAGCGCGGGCGCTGTCCGCGCGGTGACCTTATCCCTGGCCCACAGGCCGGGCGAGACCATCACGTTCATCAACCCAGTCTCATCCTCCAAGCCGAAGAAGACCACGCCACCTGCAGTATGCGGGCGCTGGCGGTGCGTGACCACCCCGGCGATACGCACGCGGGTGCCATCCTCCACGGCCGGCAGATCCGCCGCCGCCAAGACACCACGAGCACGCAGCGCCTCACGCGCCTGCTCCATCGGCTGCTGGTTGTGGGTCACACCAGTGCTCGCCACGTCCGCCGCCATAAGCTCAAAAGCACTCATCCCCGGCAAAGACGGCGCCTCAATAGCCGAAAGC
The DNA here is from genome assembly GCF_053480195.1 of Corynebacterium guaraldiae. NCBI lineage: Bacteria > Bacillati > Actinomycetota > Actinomycetes > Mycobacteriales > Corynebacteriaceae > Corynebacterium > Corynebacterium guaraldiae. The sequence goes on from NZ_JBRBAU010000010.1 coordinate 69,973, forward strand.
CCCGGCAGCATCCCTGCCCGTTCTGTCGCGGCAACACCGGCCTGCCACAACGCTTGGCGACGATCCACCCCAAAGACATCCAAAGCCCCCGCCACCGCAAGAGCCTCCACGTGATCGACGGTGAGATCGGCACGACGGGAGAGATCGGGGACGTCGCCAAACGGCGCGGCCGCTTCAATGCGATCGGCGGCCTTATCACCCAACCCCTTGATGAGGTTAAGCCCCAAGCGGATACGCGCCTGACCGTCCGCGCCCACCACCACGCGCGCCTCGCGGCCCGACTCGTTGACGCTGACCGGCAACACCTCCACGCCGTGACGGCGGGCGTCCTGAACAAGCGACTGCGGCGAGTAGAAACCCATCGGCTGCGCGCGCAGCAAGCCCACGCAGAACTGCGCCGGATAATAGCGCTTGAACCACGCCGAAAAGTACACCAAGGAAGCAAAAGACTGCGAGTGCGACTCCGGGAAGCCGTAGGCCGCAAAGGCCACAATCTTGGCCCACAACTTGTCCGCCACTTCCCCGACAATCCCGTTGGTCTCCTCCAAGCCCTCATAAAAGCGCTGCTTGAGCGCCGCCATCTTGGCCGGCGAGCGCTTCGAGCCCATCGCGCGCCGCAGGTCATCCGCCTCCGCGCCGCTGAACCCAGCGGCATCGACCGCAATCTGCATGAGCTGCTCCTGAAAGAGCGGAATCCCCAGCGTCTTGCCCAGGGACTTCTCCAGCACCGGGTGGTCATAGGTCACCGGCTCCTTGCCATCGCGGCGACGCAGGTAGGGGTGCACCGACCCGCCCTGGATGGGGCCTGGGCGGATGAGCGCGACCTCCACCACGAGGTCGAAGAAGACCCGCGGCTTGAGCCTCGGCAGCGTGCTCAGCTGCGCGCGCGATTCCACCTGAAACACGCCCACCGCATCCGCGCGGCAGAGCATGTCATAGACTTCCGGGTCAGCCAGGTCCAGCTCCCACAGGTTGACCACCCTGCCGGTGCTTTCCTCCACCAAATCCATCATGTGGTGCAGGGCTTCGAGCATGCCCAGGCCCAGCAGGTCGAACTTCACCAGCCCGGCCGCGGCGCAATCATCCTTATCCCACTGCAGCACCGAGCGGTTTTCCATGCGCGCCCATTCCACGGGCACGACATCCGCAATTGGCCGGTCGCACAGCACCATGCCGCCGGAGTGAATGCCCAGGTGGCGCGGCTGCCCTATAAACTGCTCGGCCAAGGATTCAACGTCCGAAGGCGCGGGCGCGATCCCCTTCGACCAGGCATCGGCCGAACCCTGCGGGTAGCCCAATGCGCGGGCGGCATCCCGCAGCGCGCCTTTGCGGCGGTACGTAATCACGTTGGCCACCTGCGCGGCGCGCTCGCGGCCATGCTTGGCGTAGACGTACTGAATGACCTCCTCGCGCCGCCCCGATTCAATATCGATGTCAATATCCGGCGGGCCATCGCGGTCCGGGGAGAGGAAGCGCTCAAAGAGCAGGCCCGCGGAAATCGGCTCCGCATTCGTAATCCCCAGCGCGAAGCACACCGCCGAATTCGCCGCCGAGCCCCGCCCCTGGCACAGGATGTTCTCCCGTTTACAAAAATCCACGAGATCACACACGATGAGGAAGTAGCCGGGAAAGCCTAGCTGCTTAACGACGCCCAGCTCATACCGCATCTGCTCCCACGCCCGCTCCCGAATCTCCTTAGGCCGCGTGGCATAGCGCGCTGCCGCGCGCTCGAAGGTGAGATGCTCTAGCCAAGACATCTCGGTATGGCCTTCCGGCACGTCGAAATCAGGCAGGTTTGGGGCCAGCGCCTCCCAGGTGAAGCTGCATTCCTCAAGGACGCGGACGGTTTCCGCGATGAGCTCGGGGCGCTCCGGAAACAGCTGCGCCATCTGTTCCCCGGAGCGCAGCCAGGACGAGCCCATCGGGTGGGAGTTGGGGGAGGCGTCGACAAGCGCGAGGCGTCTAGACAAGGCTTCTTTCGCGCCGGCCAGCCGCGCGTGTTGCCGTGTGGCGGCAGCTGGGCGGGTAGAAGCGATGGCACGCGGAACCGGCAAGGAATCCAGCAGTAGGTGGTGGTCCGCGTCCTCCGGAAGCTGGGTACAGGCATACTCCAGAACCATGCTGTCTATTTTTATTCCATCGACCAGAAGATCGAAATGCTCCGCCCACTCCCAGCCCACCAAGAACAGGCATTCATCCTGTAGCTGCGCGGCAATCTCCACCAGGGGAGGATAGGACACGGCCCCCTTCTCCCCCGCTTCCATGTGGGCGCGGGAAATGAGCCGGGATAGACGCCGATAGCCCTCCGGGGTGCGCGCCAAGACCGTCAGCGGGGCCGGATCCAGACTGAGCTCCGCGCCAAAGACGGCGGGCAGCCCCACCTTGGCAGCGGCCTCCGCAAATTTCATGAGGCCATAGAATCCATCCCTGTCTACCAGCGCAATCCCGCGCAGGCCCAGCCCGACGGCGCGCGCCACGAGCTCCTCCGGCTCAGAGGCGCCGTGAAGGAAGCTATACGAGCTCACCGCATGCAACTCCGCGAAGGGCACGGCGGAATGCCCAGCCTTCGGCTCCTCCGCCGCCCCCGGAAGGTGGTCCACCGGCACCGGGACGGGCCCCGGACGGCCAGAGAGAATCCTCTCCACCCGGGACCACGGCAGCGCCTCACCCCCATTGAATCTCATAGCCCCACACACTATATTCGAACATGTATTCCAGTCAAGGTTTTCGTTGAACAAATACTCGGATAGACAAAGCGGTTCAATCGTTGCTAGTTTTTCGTGCAGTGCATACTCCTGCGGTGATACGACTTGCCGCACAAACCAAGAAGGGACACTAGGAACCCACTATGAGCATCCGTCGCGTACTTGCTGCCACCTCGGCAGCCTTCATCGCTGCAACCGGCCTGGTTGCTTGCTCCTCGGACTCCGCCGAGTCCGAGAACTCCGGTGAGGCCATTACCAAGGACTCCACCATCACCATCGGCACCACCGACGCCAACATGGAAGAGTGGGCCGTATTCCAGGACCTGACCAAGGAGGCCGGCTTCGACGTCAAACTGGAAAACTTCGCCGACTACAACACCCCGAACCAGGCTCTGGACCAGGGCAAGCTGACGACCAACAAGTTCCAGCACCTGAAGTTCCTGGCTGAATACAACAAGGGCAACGGCACCGACCTCGTCCCGCTGGCAGCTACCGAGATCTACCCGCTGGCCATCTACTGGAAGGACCACAAGGACCTCGGTGACGTCGAGGGCCAGGAAGTCGCCATCCCGAACGACTCCACCAACCAGGGCCGCGCCATCGGCCTGCTGGTCCAGGAAGGCCTGGTCACCCTCAAGGAGGGCAGCCCGCTGACCCCGACCCCGCTGGACATCGATGAGAAGAAGTCCAAGGTCAAGGTCACCCCGGTGGACGCCGCCCAGACCCCGGCCGCCTACGGCGAGGGCAAGCCTGCCGTTATCAACAACTCCTTCCTCGAGCGCGCCGGCATTGACCCGCAGTCTGCCGTTGCTCAGGATGACCCGGACTCCACCGAGGCCGAGCCTTACATCAACGTCTGGGCCGTGCGTGCCGACGACGCCGATAACGAAACCCTCCACGAACTGGCCAAGCTGTGGAAGGACCAGAAGGTCACCGACGCGGTCCTGAAGTCCTCCGGCGACACCGCCGTGGCCGTGGACCGCTCCCAGGAGGAGCTCCAGGAGATTCTGGACCGCCTCGAGGAGCAGGTTTAAGCAGCCTTCACTGACTAACTAGCAAAGGACGAATCATGCGCATCCGCCGTCTCGTAGCAGCCGCTGTAGCTAGTCTCGCTGCCGCTACCAGCTTGGTCGCCTGCTCGTCTGCAAGCTCCGATTTCGCCGCTGGTACCGCCGAGGATCCCATCATCATCGGCACCACCGACGCCGAGCTTCCGGAGTGGGGCGTGCTCAAAGAACTCGCTGCTCAAGAAGGCATCGAGATCGAGATGAAGAGCTTTACCGACTACGCCACCCCCAACCAGTCATTGGCTGAGGGGAGCACGGACACCAACAAGTTCCAGCACTTAAAGTTCCTCGCCGAGTACAACGTGGGCAACGGCACAAACCTTGTCCCGGTTGCGTCCACGCAGGTCTACCCCATGCCTCTGTTCTGGAAGGGCCACGACAGCATCGACGGCATCGAGGGGCAGGACATCGCCATTCCGAATGACGCCACGAACCAGGGCCGCGCCATCAACCTGCTGGCAGCCAACGGTTTGCTGAAGCTCAAGGAAGAGGACAAGCTCACCCCGGATCCCGCCGATATCGACGAGTCCGCTTCCAAGGTGACCATCACCCCGGTCGATGCCTCCCAGACTCCGTCCGCCTTCGGCGAGGGCAAGCCCGCCATCATCACCAACTCCTTCTTCAAGCGAGCGGGTATCAACCCGGCCGACGCCGTGCTTTACGACGACCCGGAAAACCCCAACGCCGACCCGAAGATCCTGTTCGACCCCTACGTCAACGTGTGGGCTGTGCAGGAAAAGGACAAGGACAATGAGAAGGTCAAGAAGCTGGCTGAACTTTACCTCTCCGATGAGGTGAAGGCCGCGGTGCAAGACACCACGGGTGGCACCACCATCTTCGTGGACAAACCACAGTCAGAGCTTCAGGAGATTCTGGAGCGCTTGGAAGAGGAAGCCTCCTCTAGCTAAGCGAATCTCCCTCACCCCCGCGCTCACGCTCGTTTGCGTGACCCGGGGGATTTTGCCCGTTACTCCCTGCTTATTCACTACACGGACACGTACAAAGGAAAACCACGTGACTGAACACACTGGCGCCCACCAGGGCACCCGGATTGAATTCCGCAACATCACCAAAGTCTTTAAGAACAAGAAAACCACCACCACCGCACTCGATAATGTCTCCCTGACCGTCGAGCCCGGCGAGATCATCGGCATCATCGGCTTCTCCGGCGCGGGCAAGTCCACGCTGGTGCGCATGATCAACGGCCTCGATAAGCCGACCTCAGGACAGCTGCTTCTCGACGGCACCGATGTCGTTCCCCTGCCCGAGTCCAAGCTGCGCGGCATCCGCCGCAACATCGGCATGATCTTCCAGCAGTTCAACCTCATGTCCTCCCGCACCGCGGCGGGCAACATTGAGTACCCGCTGAAGCTGCAGGGCGTCGAGAAGCAGGAGCGTAAAAAGCGCGTCCAGGAACTGCTGGAATTCGTCGGCCTGGCGGACAAGGGCGATAACTACCCGGAGCAGCTCTCTGGCGGCCAGAAACAGCGCGTCGGCATCGCCCGCGCCCTGGCTAATAACCCTTCCCTGCTGCTGGCGGATGAAGCCACCTCAGCGCTCGACCCCACCACCACCCATGAGGTTCTCGACCTTCTGCGCAAGGTCAACCGCGATTTCGGCATCACCATCGTGGTCATTACCCACGAGATGGACGTCGTGCGCTCCATCGCAGACAAGGTCGCCGTCATGGAAGGCGGCCACGTTATTGAGTCCGGCAGTGTCTATGAGGTCTTCTCCAATCCCCGAACCAAGGTGGCGGAGAAATTCGTGGCCACCTCGCTGCGCAACACCCCGGACGTCGTCGAGGCCGATGACCTCTTGGCCCACGAGGGCCGCCTGTTCACCATCAACCTGACGGAGAAGTCCGGCTTCTTCGATGCCGCGGGCAAACTCGCGGACGAGGGCGTGTCCATCGCCGTGGTCCACGGCGGTATCACCACCTTGCAGAAGCACTCCTTTGGCAAGATCACCGTCCGCCTCAACGGCCCGGACGCCGCCATCGAAGACTTTTACGCACACATGCAACGCACCACCGAGATTGAGGAGATTCAACGATGAACGTCACCTACCTCGCGCAGGCCAATTGGGACCGACTGGGCAGTACGCTTGTCGACGCCATCAAGGACACCCTCATCATGGTCGCCACGACCCTGGTGCTTGCGGGCATCATCGGCCTCGTGCTGGGCATTCTGCTCTACACCACGCGCCCGGGCGGCATCCTGCAGAACAAGCCCATTCACTTCGTCATCAACATTCTGGTGAACTTCATTCGCCCGATCCCGTTCATCATCCTGCTGGCCTTTGTGCAGCCGCTGACGGTGGCGGTGCTGGGCAGCTCCATCGGCCGGGAGCCGGCCACGTTCGTCATGGTGATCGCGGCTACCTTCGCGGTGGCGCGCATCGTGGAGCAGAACCTCGTGGCGCTGGATCCGGGCGTGATTGAGGCGGCCCGCGCGATGGGTGCTTCGCCATGGAAGATCATCACAACGGTCATCATTCCGGAAGCACTGGGCCCGCTGGTGTTGGGCTACACCTTCCTGTTCATCGGCATCGTCGATATGTCCGCGATGGCGGGCTACGTCGGCGGCGGTGGCCTGGGTGACTTCGCTATTGTCTACGGCTACCGCGCCTTCGAGTGGGAAGTCACCGTGGTGGCTACCCTCATCATCATCGTGCTGGTGCAGGCAGCGCAGTTCTTTGGCAACTGGCTTTCGGCCAAGATTATGCGCCGCTAACCACGCCAACCCCTATCTATACGCTGCGCTTTTCGACGCGACGCGCGACGTAGATTCGAGAGGTCTTCGGTTTGTCTCCGCAGGAGGAGACAACGCCGGAGGCCTCTTTTTCTTCCAGCTCCACGTCCCATGCGCGGCCGTCGCGGTGTCGCACAGCGGCAGTACCTGCCGCTGCGGTATCTGTCGCGTCGACGGTGAGGTCGCCGTAGTGGAGGGTCTCGGAGGCGTCGAGAAGCTGGCGTGCCACCGCGAGCTCCGCTACCTGGCCCCGGGGCGTGGTGAGGCCGGAACCACGGTTGGCGGGGTAGAAATACTCGCCGTGCAGCGCCTTGCCCACGAGCTCACGGCCGGCCTCCACGTTGAGGCGGCCAAAGGAATAGCCCCACGGCATCAGCAGCACCGACGGCGCGAAGCGGTGGCCTTTGGTGTGGGAGGTTTCCCACACGGTCTCCTCAAATTCACATGCCAGGGAGGCAGCCAGCGGGCGCCCCTTGATGGCGCAGCAGGCATCGCGCTTGGCGTGGGTGCACACGAGCACCAGCGGCAGGCACGTGCCGGTGGGGTGCTCAAGATCCAGGTCAAGAATGTCCTCTGGGCCGTTCAGGGTGTAATCCTGCACCAGCCCCTCGCGCGCCCACACAACGAAACAACGGAAGTGCCCCGTCCCCCGCTCATGCCCGGCGCGCCCCGGGCGGCGAATGAGCTGCAGGCCCGCCACGCCCTTGAGCTTGGCCTTGAGCTTTTCGGTGAGGCCTGGGCCAAAGGTGTGGCCGTCAAGCACGTCGCGCGACCACGCCGTGGGCCACTCGAAAAGGACGTACACAGATTCTTGTTTAGCGGTACCAGCCAGGGGCTCGACCTGGACGTCGGAGCAGAAGGTCATGGCGCCATCTTAACTGGCATCACTTGCTTCACAACAATGTGGTTACGATGCTTAGCTCGATGCATATAATTCCCCGAAGTGCCACTACGCTCGAAGTTATGCCGAAACACAATCTCTTGCGCACAGTCGCCCCAGTGGCCGCACTCGTTGTCTCGGGTGCGCTCGTGCTTCAGGGATGCGCTCCTTCTTCCTCCCCGGATGGTAGTACCGGCGACCCCACGAAGACTCTCGACGCCACCCTGTCCGGCGCCTCCACTTCCACCGCTACCGTCACTCCCACTGCGCCCTCCCCCGCCGCACCGGCTGGGCTGACCCCGCTGGGCGACGCCAACATGGAGATGAAAACCCTCCGCCCACCGGCCCCCTCGGAGCTGGTGGTGACCGATGTCCGCGTGGGTAAGCACGAGGGATTTGACCGCGTGGTCTTCGAGTTTGTCGGGGATGGTTCGCCGGGCTGGTTCATCGATTACACCGATTCCCCCGCCCAGCAAGGATCCGGCAACCCGATTGCTTATGAAGGCTCCACCGCGCTCGACGTCAGCATCGACGGCACCGCCTACCCCTTCCAGCTCAACATGGAAGACCCGAATATCGGCACCGTAAATGGCGCCGGCGGCCTAGTTACCCAGGTGGTCAGCGGCGGTACCTTCGAGGCTCGCTCGCAGTTCGTTATCGGGCTTAATGAACGCCACCCGTACTCGGTTCAGGTGCTCAAGGCACCGACGCGCCTGGTTATCGACATCCTGAACTAAACAGTTCAGGCATAGGTTGCCTCCACAGACCAGCGCCCGCCTGCCCACACGAGAAGCCAGGCACGCTGGCCTTTCTCGTTTTCTCCGACGACTTGCAGACGCGCGCAGCGCTGCGCCGCACCTGCTTCCCACCACTCAGAGTCCACGGGCCACGGGCCAGCCCAACCGGTCACCCGGTAGCGGTGGCGCCCCCATCCCAGGCCCGCCGGCTCCCCGGAGAGGAGGGCCTCGGCGGTGACGATGACGTCCTTCGAAGAGACGTCGATAAGCCGAATCCGCGCAGCCGGGTGGGCCAGGCTCGCCGGAAGCGGCGCCGGGATACGCCCCGGCCACGTGCCCTCCGGCTGCGGATCGCGCTGCTCGCCGTAGGGAACGTACTCGATACGCTCGGCCACCCCACGCCCGCCCGCCGGGCGGGGCTGCAGCACGCGGTCCACCCCCAGCTGGGATTGCACCCGCGCGATAACGCGCTTGGCCTGCTCCGCGGATTCGCCCGCGCCCCACAGGAGCCCGTCCCCCGGCGGGGCAACCTCCACTGGTTCCAACGCCAGCTTGACGATGCCCCCTCCCTCACCCGGCGCACTCCCCGCCCGCGCAGCACTCAGCCAACCATCGAGCTGCCAGCGCACGCGGTCCGCTGTAGCGGCCTCGCTGAGCGCTTCCTGGGTACGCCAGATCCGCTCCAGGCGCTCGCCACCCTCAAATTCCGCAGCAACGCGCAAGCGCAGGCACACCACGCCGGCTTCCTCGAGTAGCACGTGCAGGCGCGCCGCGAGCTGACGCGCAGCGAAAGCCGCAGCATCCACGCGCTCCAAGGGTTCTTCGAAGCCCTGCTCCACACCCAAGTCGGGGCGCGCAAGCTCCGGCGCCACGCGCCTATCCGGTGCCGCCGCGGCCACCGCGTGGCATCGCCGTCCAGCCTCGCCGAAACGGGTAGTGACTTGGCGCAGCGGCAAGCTCTCCAACTCCCCTAACGTGCGCACGCCCAACTGTTCTAAGGAATGCACCACGTCCGCCGCGCACCCCAGCGCCACCTCCGCGGCCAATACCCCCACCGGCTGCTGAGCCAGAAAGTCGCGCGAGCCGCCTGCCGGGACTACCGCGCCCAGGTTGCGGTGGCGCGCGGCAATCAGCGCGGTAGCAATCTCATCGGCGACGCCGACGGTGGCGTCGAGGTGGGATCTGGCGGTGGCGTCGACAAGCATCTCCACTGCTTTCTCCTCGCTGCCGTGGAAACGCCCGGCCGCGCCCGCATCCACGATGACCAGCCCAGGGCGCAGCACCTCCACCGACGAAGCCACCGCGTCCAGGCCCGCGGCAATCTCCGCGAACACCACCCCGTCCCGGTCCGGGTTGGCCTCCTCCACGCGCAGCTCCGGCAGGACGGCTTGGGCTTGGCGCACGCGCATTCCGCGGCGCACCCCCGCCCGGCGCGCCGCCGCGTTACACACCGCCACGCGGTGCTGGGCGGCGATAGCACATGCTGTCCTGTCTGCGTCCTGCAGCGCCTGGATAGGCCAATCCGGGAACCACAGCGCCGCGACCCTCACACCGCCTCCAAGTGCGGGCGCGTGTCTGGTCGCTGCCCGCACGTGAGCACTCCACGCCGCGGGCGCATGCTTGCCGACGCCACCCGCACCCCTATATCAACCCCCCGAATCCGCCCGCTGCCCCGGCCCAAGCCACGCACTGCGACGACCTCCGCGCCGATCTCCACGGCCGTGCCCGGCAGCCGGGTCCCCACGGTGAGCAGGGCCGCCTGCCCTGCCCGCACCTTCGCCAGCACGGGGCGCGCCCGGGTGGGGCTCAGCGCACCTGTCCCCTTGTGCACGACGAGGTCCAGCCCCTCACACAGCACGCTAGTTACCGCCCAGGGCTCCGCGCCCGGGTCGGGCACCGTGATGACCCGGGAGACATCACCATCCTCGGCCACTTGTGCGAGTGATAGATCCGGCCAGCCCACTACCCCGACGTGTCCGCCCACCGCGCTAACATGAGTTATCAGCTCCACCACGAGCGCGGCGCATTCCGCGCAGGCGGTTGCCCGTTTACGCGGCAGACCACCACCCGGGAGCAGCTCAGATAACTTTTCAGGGACGCCAAGAAGTTCCGCGTCCGGCTGCACCTGCACCGAATCATCCGGGGTTTCCAGGCGTTGAATCTGGGCGCGTAGAACCGCAATCTGGTCGGCCCGTGAGCCGCCCGCTACGCGAACACCTGTTTGATTCATGGCTCCTATTATGAACCTCTCCCCGGACACGCGCAATTGCGCTGGTAGCGTTAGGCGCCATGAATCCCCTCCGCGCGCACACCACCCCAATCCCCACCCCGCCGTGGGTACGCCTCGGCGCCTCGCTGCTGGCTGGTGCCGCCGTGGCGGCAGGCACCAGCCGCATCCACTTCGGGCTCGCCATGGGGCTCAGCCTGCTTCTCCTCATCGCCGCCTGCGCGCTCGTATTCCTGCACCCCTACCGCGCGGACCTGCGCGATTATGCCCAGCGCCACAACGTCACCATGCTGCCCAACGCCGCGCAGCTTATTCCCCTCATGGTGCTGTGGTTGATGGTTATGCTCTCCCCGCTCCTCGCACTACCTGCCTGGGGCAGCGCGCTGGTGTGGGCGCTCGTCGCGGGCGCGGCCTTCCTGCTCTTTCCCCACGTCGACGGCTCCCGCAAGCTCGCCTACGCGCCCCCTGTCTAAACCCAACCATCTCCGCCTGATGTGTGCTGGGCCGACCGCGCCGGCGCCTTGCCGGCCCGCCTAGGCCAGGCTGTCTAGGCCAGGTCGCGCGAGGTGGCCCAGCGCGTGAGCTGATGGCGGTTGGATTGCTGGGTCTTGCGCAAAATATTGGAAGCGTGCGTTTCCACCGTCTTCACCGAGATGAACAACTGCTTGCCAATCTCACGGTACGTGTAGCCGCGCGCGAGCAACCGCAAGACCTCCAGCTCGCGGCGCGTGAGCGCATCCACCGCTGGGTCTTGCCCCTCCTCCGGCTCCGGTGCGGGCGAACCGGAGGCAAAAGCGTCGAGGACAAAGCCTGCTAGGCGCGGCGAGAAATACGCATCCCCGCTGTTGACCTGCAGGACCGCGCGCGCCAAATCCGGGCCGGAAATGTTCTTCGTCACGTAGCCGCGCGCGCCCGCCCGAATCAGCGCAATCACATCCTCCGCCGCATCCGACACGCTCAGCGCCAAGAACACCGGCCGCGTCGGTTGGTCTACCGTCCCGTTAATAACGGCGAGGCCGCCGCCGTCGGGCATATGGACATCAAGAAGCACCACGTCCGGGGAGGTACGCGCAATGCCCTCCAACGCCTCCGCAACAGTGCCAGCATCGCCCACAATCTCAATCTCCGGGGCCGCCGCCAACTCGGCACGCACGCCCGCGCGAAAGACGGAGTGATCATCAACCAAAAAGACCTTCACCATGCTCATAACGCTACCGCCAGCTCCACCTCGGTGCCCTCCCCCGGGGTCGAGGAAATCCGCACGCGCCCACCAGTTCCCTCTACGCGCGCGCGAATACTGTCACGAATCCCGTGCCTATCAGCGGGAATGCGATCCACGTCGAAACCCACCCCGCGGTCACGCACGAAGATACTCAGCTCGCCCGCTAACAACTCCGCGTAGACATCCACCACGTCCACGCCCGCGTGCTTGCCGGCATTGACCATAGCCTCGCGCGCCGCCTGAATAAGCAGCTTCGCGGCCTCCGTCAGCTCCGCATCCTCACCCACCGTCACAGCGGATACCCGCATGTCGAAGAGGTCTTCCACCTCCCCGCACGCCGCTTCGAGGGCTCCGAAGCAGGTGGTGGGGGCGGCGGAGGGGGCGTCGAAAAGCCAGGCGCGCAGCTCGCGTTCTTGGGCGCGCGCCAAACGCGTCACCTCACGCGAATCCCCCGCCCGCTTCTGAATCAGCGCCAGCGTCTGCAGTACCGAATCGTGCAGGCGGGCGGCAATCTCGGCGCGCTCCTCCGAGACCGCCTTGGCCGCCTGCTCCTGCGATAGCGAACGCCACAGCTTGAGCACCAGCGGCACCACCAGCGCGCCAAAGCCCACCAGTGTCAGAGCGGTGGCCAGGATCGCTGAACCCGATCCGCTTTCCCACGTCACCGCCGCCACTACGACGCCACCGATGACCAGGACGGCACCGGCTGCCACGGCAACCAGCCCCACCGGCGTGTTCAGGCCGCGGTCATAGGCCAACCACGCCAACACCGCGCCGATGGCCACCACCGCCAACGGCACCGCCGCGCTTAGCGACGCCCCCGAAACCCCCAACACACCCACCGCACTACCCGCCAGCGCCAGGAACACCAGCACGAGGGAGAGGGGGCTGCGGCGGGCGGAGGGGGCGTCGTCAAGCGCAGGCGTGAAGATCCACAGCCCGGCATAGGCCATCGCCCCCACCCCGCCCAGCAGGGTCAACGCGGTCAAGGCGATGCGCACGGACAGCGCCGAAACCCCCAGATTCTGCGCCAGTCCCGCCGCCACGCCGGCCACCACGCGGCCGGACTGGGGGCGCGACATCACGGGATAGGGCGCCGCGTTCTCGGCGGGGACATAGGGCGAAGTCATACTAGACATAGTCCCACGCACCGCCCCTCAGGCACATCGGGGACAACCCTGAGGTCTAAAAATCAGGGCGATTACCGATACCGCCGCGAAGCCCCGCGCGGCACCATAAAAGTATGACGAAGAACAGCACTTTCAACCAGATGTGGACAACCCGCCCCGTCCGCCTTCCCAAGAAGCAGGGTGGCGACGCCCAGCTCGCCGGTGTCTGCGAAGGCATCGCGGTGCGCTACCAGCTCGATCCGACGATTGTGCGCGTGGCCTTCGTGGTCGCAGCACTCGCTTTCGGCGGGGGCATCGCCGCCTACCTCGCCGCGTGGGCGCTCATGCCGCGCTACGGCTCGCCCTACTGCCCGCTCGATGCGGCCTTGGGCAAGGATGGCGTCAAGGAGGAGCAAGAGCTCGGTTGGATCCTAATTGTCGGCGTCCTTCTGACGTTTAGCTCCGGCCCACTGTTCCTCAGCGGGCAATTCCTCGCCGGCCTTCCGCCCGCTACGCTGACCTTCGGCCTGCTGGCGCTGGCCTGGTACGCCCTTCACCAACGCGAGCCGCTACCGCCTAGCGGACTGCTGGCCGCCGAGCAGCCGGTGCGCGAGGAACCTGTCAACCTCAATGCTTATACCCCGGCGGACGGCCACCCTTTCCCATCAGGCCGCAGGACCCCGCCGTCCTGGGATCCACTCGGCGTAGTGCCCGATGCCTGGAACCTGCCGGAGCCGGGCCCGCGGGAAGAACCGAAAAAGAAGCGCGGTTCGCAGTGGGCTGAGGCCGCGATTGCCCTCGGCGCTGTGGGGGCTGCCCTGACGATTGCCTTCCTTGGAGTCACCTTCGTCTCCGAGGCCGACGAGTCCGGCTTCAGCGCCCGCTTCAACGTCGGTGAGCAAGACATCGCGCCCACCCATGAAGATGAGCTCGAGGACTACTACGACCTGGGCATCGGCGAATCGACGGTGGACTTCAGCCAGCTCCACGACCTCACAACCAAGCACGACGTCACCGTCGACGCCGGCATCGGCGCCGTCGAGGTCATCCTCCCGAAGGACATCCCCGTCGCGCTGACCTGTGATGACGGCCTGGGTGAGAGCAACTGCACCGAACGCCAGGACCCTGACGCGCTGCTGAACATTCACATCGACGCAGGCATCGGCGAAGTCACCGTCACCGGCTAAACTGGCCACCCATGATTCACTTCGGCAACGACTACCATCGCTCCGCCCACCCCCGCGTCCTTGATGCCATCGCAGGGGCGGGCGGGGCTTATACCGGCTATGGCGCCGACGAGCTGTGTGCCACGGCCGCTGAGCGCATCCGCACTGCCTGCCAGGCGCCGAACGCCGAAGTGCACTTCATGGTCGGTGGAACGCAGGCCAACGCCACCATCATCGCCCACCGCCTGCGCCCCTGGGAAGGCGTTATCGCGGCGGATAGCGGGCACATCGCCACCCATGAGACGGGCGCCATCGAGCACACCGGGCACAAGGTCATCACGCTGCCGAACCAGCTGGGAAAGATCACCGCCGCGCAGGTTCGCGCGTGCATGGAGGAATACCGCGCCTCCGGGGTGGAAGAGCACATGCCGGAGCCCGCACTGGTCTACATCACACAGCCTACCGAGTTCGGCACCGCCTACTCCCGCGCCGAACTCGTGGCCCTGCGCGAGGTCTGCGACGAGTACGAGTTGGGCCTGTTTGTCGACGGCGCCCGCCTCGGCTACGGCCTGTCCGCTGCGGATGTCACCCCGCCGGACTTGGCCGCGCTTGTCGACGTCTTCACCGTCGGCGGCACCAAATGCGGCGCCCTCTTCGGCGAGGCCATCGTCTTCCCCGCGGGCGCGCCGCGCTTTCGCAACGCCATGAAGCAAAACGGCGGCCTGCTGGCTAAGGGCTGGCTGCTCGGCGCGCAATTCGCCGCCCTCTTCAGTACCCCCACTCCTGAATCCGCCGATGCGCTCCCCGGCACGGCTGCAACGACCCTTTACGAGCAGATCTGCGCCCGCGCCAATGCCCAAGCCCAGCGCATCGCCGAGGCATTCCGCACCACAGGCATCGACATGCTCTTCGACTCCCCCACCAACCAGCAATTCGCGCTGTTGACACGCGAACAGGAAGAGAAGCTCGCGCAGGACTTCGTGTGCCAGTTCTTCGAAGAACACGAAGGCCTGCGCGTGGTGCGTTTTTGTACGGCGTGGTCGACGGAAGAGGGGGACGTCGATAAGCTCTGCGCTGCGATTTCTGCGCTCAAGTAGCGAGGTTCCCCAACCTGGTTTAGGCTGTGAGCTATGCAACTGGGGGGTTACATTCAAGCACTAGCGCGCGGGCTCGACGTGGTCGAGCAATGCGCCGGTGTCACGCGCGCGCAGCTAATTGAGATGGGTGCGCGGCCGGATTTCGCGGAGAAGCTCCTGGGGCTGCACGCGGTGTATTTCGGGGACACGATGTTCCGCTCCCGGCAGCGCAAAGCGCGCCGCACGGGCCACGACGTGTTCACGCTCCTCGATATCGAGCGCTACTGCTCCAAGCTCAAGGCCCGCAAGGCGTGGGAGTTGCGCCAACTGCTGGCTGCCACCCCGCGGGAGAAAATCCCCATGGTGGCGAAGGCCAAGCTCAAAGAGTGGCGCCCGCCGAAGGACCCTGCCCCAGGCGTGCGGGTGACGCGGCGCGCGGGCCGCAACCACACGCTGAGTATTACGGATTCCTCGCTCAACATCTCGAAGCTGCTGGCCGTGTTGAAGACCACCGACAAGGACTTGCTCACTGCGGCGCATACCGTGTTCCGCGGCGGGGGTGGCTCCGGCCAGAAGCTGCAGTCCAACGTCATCGTGCGCTTGGATGAGCTGGACCGCATCGTGGATGGCGATGGTGAGGAGATTGAGCTGCAGCTGACCAATGGGGCCACGATGACGGGTGCGGAGTTCGTGCGCGAAAAGCTTGCCGACGTCGGCCTCATCACCCTCGTCCATCCTCACCACGGCCCCGTGAACCTCTACATGGCGAGCCGCTTTGCCAACTTAAAGCAGCGCCTCGCGCTGTCTGCAGAGCACCCGACATGTGCCTGGCCCGGGTGCAACGCGCCTGCCGACGACTCGCAGATTCATCACCTCACCCGCTTCCAAGATGGCGGGCCGACGAACATGGCCAATATGGTGCCGCTGTGCGCGTATCACAACGCGGTCAATGACGATGACCCGGAAAAGCCCACCGGCCGCGGGCACCTCGACCGCATTGATGGCCGCGTGCACTACCTGCCGCCGTGGGCCGGCCCGCCGATTCCCATCGAAAGCCCCGCCCACCCGCCGCGTTCCGCGCCGGGGCGAGCACCAGGCACTGCTCGCGCATCCTCATATCCGCCAACATCCGGCCCGCCTGATCCGCGTTCCGGTCCGGCTGACGGCTCCAGCCCTGGGGCGCCGCCGCATAACTCCGGCGAACCTCCGGACCCGCCACCGAGTTCATGAGTTCAACCAGCCCGTGAATCGTCGCCCGAGTCCCCAGGTCGAAGTCCAACCGGTCTCCGGATCAACCGGATCGATGGGTCGTAGGACGCCGGCTCACCGGCCTGCGACGCCTTAGCAACAAACAGCCGCTTTCACCAGCCGCTCGCTGAGAATTGTCGCTCGGCGTGCGGCTACTCGCGCGCGCGTTAAAGAGGTATGCCAGAGCTCTCGCCCGATTCGCGGAGCTGTACAGCAACGAGGCAACACAAACGCTCTACTCCGTGCCTCGGTCGGAGCTCGTGGCGACAAAGACGGTGCCAACTACAAACCACGCGGGCTTGGTACCAGGGGCCGAAAACGGGAGCGCGACCGCGCCCTGTTAATTCAAGGCACGGCCGCGCTACGCAGCGTCTGGGAGTTTGCTTCGCTTTACTCCCACTCGATGGTTCCCGGCGGCTTCGACGTCACGTCGAGCACTACTCGGTTAACTTCCTTGACCTCGTTGGTGATGCGGGTAGAAATCTTCTCCAGCACGTCATAGGGCAGGCGCGTCCAGTCCGCGGTCATGGCGTCCTCGGAGGAGACCGGGCGCAGGACGATCGGGTGGCCGTAGGTGCGGCCATCGCCCTGGACGCCGACGGAGCGGACGTCGGCAAGCAGCACCACCGGGCACTGCCAAATCTCGCCATCCAGGCCGGCGTTGGTCAGCTCGGTACGCGCGATGAGGTCCGCCTGGCGCAGCGTCTCAAGGCGCTCCTCGGTGACCTCGCCAATGATGCGGATACCCAGGCCCGGGCCCGGGAAAGGCTGGCGCGCCACGATTTCCTCCGGCAGGCCCAACTCACGGCCAACCGCGCGCACCTCATCCTTGAAGAGCAAGCGCAGTGGCTCGACGAGCTCGAACTCGACGTCGTCAGGCAGGCCGCCCACGTTGTGGTGAGACTTAATGTTCGCGGTACCGTCACCGCCACCGGACTCCACGACGTCCGGGTACAGCGTGCCCTGCACCAGGAAGGCGGCGTCCTGGCCGTCCAGCGCCTGGTCGACGGCACGCTCGAAGGAGCGGATGAACTCCGCACCGATGGCCTTACGCTTGGCCTCCGGCTCGGTCACACCGGCCAGCTTGGAAAGGAAAGCCTCGCGCTCATCAGCGGTGATGAGCTTGGCGCCAGTCGACGCCACGAAGTCCTTCTCCACCTGTTCACGCTCACCCGCGCGAAGCAGGCCGTGGTCGACGAAGACACAGGTCAAGCGGTCACCGATTGCGCGCTGCACGAGGGCTGCTGCCACGGCGGAATCCACGCCGCCGGACAGGCCGCAGATTGCGCGGCCTTCCTCGCCGATCTGCTCGCGCACATCGTTGATGAGCTGCTCCGCGATGTTCTCAGCGGTCCAGTTCTGTTCCAGGCCTGCTACCTCCGTCAGGAAGCGCGTGAGCACCTCTTGGCCGTGCGGCGAGTGGAGAACTTCCGGGTGGTACTGCACGCCGGCCATCTTCTTGGACAGGCACTCGAAGGCGGCCACGGGAGCGCCCTCGGAAGAGGCGGTGACCTCAAAGCCCTCCGGGGCTTCAGAAACCGAATCGCCGTGGGACATCCACACCTTGTGCGTGTCCTCGAGGCCCTTGTGGAGCACACCGCCGGACACGGTCATGTCCGTGCGGCCGTACTCGCGGGCACCCGTGGAGGCCACGGTGCCGCCCAGGGCTTGAGTCATGGACTGGAAGCCGTAGCAGATACCAAAGACCGGGATGCCGAGCTCGAGCAGCTCCGGCTTCAATGCGGGGGCTCCGTCCGCGTACACGGAGGACGGGCCACCGGAGAGGATCAGCGCGGCCGGGTTCTTGGCCTTGATGTCCTCCACGGAGGCGGAATTGGGGACAACCTCGGAGTAGATGTTGGCCTCACGCACGCGCCGGGCGATGAGCTGCGCGTACTGGGCGCCAAAATCCACCACGAGGACAGGACGCGGGGTTGTATTTGGGTTAGTCACGGTCATCAGTTTAACGCAAGAACCCACACCCTAGACCGCAGGGAGTGGCCCAAAACCTTTAGCGGTGGCAGCCGCCTTGCTCAACGCGGCCCGAAACGCCCGCAAGGCTGGGTGTCCCTCGCGCCCGGCGCGCACCGCAGTGTAGAGCGTGCGGGTGGGATTACCAGGCAAGGAAACCACGCGCACGCCCTCGATCTCGTCGAGGAAAAGGTCCGAGATCACCGCCACCGCGTGTCCGGTGCGCACCAGGTGCGCATGTAGAAAGGGGTCCGGGGTTTCATAGAGCACGCTGGGGTTAAAGCCATGCCTGCGGCACAGCCGGTGGACGAACCGCCCCAATAAAAACTCCTCCGGGTCCATGGCAAAGGGGATTTCCTCGTCATGCGCTGCAAAATCCTCTAAGCGCAACTCGCTCCAGGGTCCGGTGAGTGGGGTGATGAGGCGGAGGGGGTCGTCGAGAAGCAGCTCCCGGTGGGTGTGCTCATCCGTGGCGGGCATGTCCGACTCGTACTCCTCACCCAAGATGAGGTCCACCTCCCGGCGCGCCAGCAGCTCCATCGCGCCATCGGCTTCGCGCTGGATGATCTGCACGCGCAGGTCTGGGTACTCCCTGGCCAGCTCCGTGAGCGCCCGCGGGACCAGCGAGGACATAATCGTTTGAAAGGTCGTGACCTTAATCGTGCCCCGCACCGCGTTGGTTGAAGCGATGACCTGCGACTCCGCCTCATCCGCCAACGCGAGCATTCGCTCCGCGTAGGAGGCCAGGATTTCTCCCTGCTCCGTCAAACGCACGCGCCGGCCGGCCTTTTCATAGAGCGCCACGCCGACGTCCTTCTCACACTGCGCCAATTGTTGAGAGATGGCCGAGTGCGTATAGCGCAGCGATTCCGCCAGCAGTGACGGTGCCGAGGCGTTGCAGCTCGTAGAGAATGCGGAGGCGGTGCAGGTCCAACATGACAGAATCCCTAACGGGTACGTGTTAAAAACTGTAGATAGACTAACAGTTCTTCCCACCCCACAATGGTCTGCATGACCAATCCGTTTGCCGTTCTGTGCGTCATCGGCTCGTGCGTTTCCCTCCAGCTCGGAGCCAGCCTCGCCATCCAGATTTTCCCCACCGGCGGGCCCTGGGGCACCGCCTCGCTGCGTTTGCTCTTCGCCGCTGTGATTCTGTTCCTCATCGCGCGCCCGCGCGTGCGCGAGTGGAGCCGCGAGAAGTGGATCTCCGCCACCATTTTCGGCCTCACGCTGGGCCTGATGAATGGCTTTTTCTATGCCGGCATCGAGCTCGTTGCGCTGGGCCCGGCGGTCACCATCGAGTTTCTCGGCCCGCTGCTGCTGGCGGCGTGCCTCTCCCGCTCGCTTCGCGACGCCACCTGCGTCGCCCTCGCCCTCATCGGCATGGGCCTGCTGGGGTTGGACTCCTTCAACGGAGACCCCCTCGACCTGCGAGGGGTCTTCTTCTTGCTGTGCGCGGGTGCGATGTGGGCCGCCTATATCTTGGCCAGCAAGAAGGCGGGCGCTCTCTTTAGCGGGCAGGATGGTTTGGCCGTGGCCTTCCTCATCGGTGGCCTGGTGCTCCTGCCTGTCGGAGGGCGCGGCGCGGTGGCTTTGGCCAGCGACCCAACCCTCCTAATGCTCGCCCTAGGCACGGGCGTGCTGGCCTCGCTCATCCCCTATTCGTTGGAGTTCATTGCGCTGCGCAGGCTCGCCCCCAACCTCTTTTCCATCCTCATCGCCCTGGAACCTGTCTTCGCCGCACTCTTTGGCTGGCTCCTGCTCTCCCAGAATGCCTCCCAGCTTAAGCTGGCGGCTATCGGCCTGGTTGTGGTGGCCTCGGTGTTGCAAACCATGGTGCCGGCGCGCGGGCGCGTGGTATTCCGCAAGGTAGCGCTGCGCCCACGCCGCCTAAAGAAGCCCCGGCTGCCGTGGCCGCCCGAAACCGCGCGCCAGCGACTCTAACGCTACGGCCACTGAGGCCAGCGCCATGGCCACTGGAGCGGTGACATAAACTCCGCCCCGAGCTTTGTTGAGCGGAGCAGCGTTACAACGGGCGGGCTAGCGAACGGCCAAGCCCACCTTCTGGAAGGACTTCAGGTCCGTGTAGCCGCACTTGGCCATAGCGCGCTTGAGCCCACCGACCAGGTTGAGCTCACCCAGCGGCTCGTTGGACGGGCCGTGGAGCACGACTTCAAGGGAGGTCGCTGAAGCGTCCTCGGCGGTGCCAGAAGCGTCAACGCCGGAAGTGCCGGTGCCCAAGAGGGCATCGGCCACGCCAACCGGCTCGATGATGCCGCGCGGGAAACGCGGGTGGCCGGCCGTGGACGGCCAGTACCAGCCCTTGCCGCCTGCCTCCGCCGCGCGGGCCAGGACCGGACCCAGAACGACACCATCGGCACCACAAGCAATGGCCTTGGCGATGTCTGCAGAGGTGAAGATGTCGCCGTCGGCAAGCACGTGCACGTAGCGGCCCCCAGTCTCATCCAGGTAATCGCGGCGTGCGGCCGCAACATCCGCGATGGTCGTCGCCATGGGGATATCAATGCCGACGGTCTCCGGGTTGGTGTTCACACCGGAGCCGACGATGATGCCAGCCGCGCCCGCGCGCATGAGGTGCAGCGCAGTGGTGTAATCCGCCACGCCGCCGGCAATCACCGGGGTATCCAGCGAACCGATGAACTCCTTCAAGTTGAGCGGCTCGCCACCGGTCTGCACGTGCTCGGCGGAAATCAGGGTGCCGTGGATGAACAGCAGCTCCGCGCCGGCTTTGATGACGACCGGCGCCAGCTCGCGGGCGTGCTGCGGGGAGACACGCACGGCCACGGTCACGCCGGAATCGCGCACCTGCGCGATGCGCTCGGCCAGCAACTCCTCGTTCAGGGGCGCTGCGTGCAGCTCCTGCAGCGTCGACAGGTCACCGAAGTTCTCCGTCACGCGGGCAATCGCGCCCTCCAAATCCTCGTGGCGGCCCCACAGGCCTTCCGCGTTGATAACGCCCAGGCCGCCCTGCTTGCCCATCTCGATAACAAACTCGGGGGTGGCCAGCGCATCGGTCGGCGCCGAGACAAACGGGACCTCGAAGGTATAGGCATCGATGTGCCACGAGGTGTCCACGTCCTTGGAGGAACGGGTGCGGCGAGTCGGCACCAGGGAGATCTGGTTCAAGTCATAGGTGCGGCGAGCCTCACGGCCCACGCCGATTTCTACGTAATCGCGCATGATTAGTCCTTAGCGGTAGTTCGGAGCTTCGACGATCTGCTGAAGGTGGTGCGGGTGAGACTCCTTGAGGCCCGCAGCGGTGATCTGGACAAACTGCTTGGTCTTGAGCTCGGCCAGGGTGGCGGAGCCGGTGTAGCCCATGGAGGCGCGCAGGCCGCCGACAATCTGGTGAACAATGGCATCAATGTCACCGCGGAACGGCACGCGGCCCTCCACGCCTTCTGGCACCAGCTTGTCCTCGCTCTTGACGTCAGCCTGGAAGTAACGGTCCTTGGAGTAGGAGCGCTTCTCCCCTGTCAGACCGCGGCCCTGCATGGCGCCCATGGAGCCCATGCCGCGGTAGCGCTTGTACTGCTTGCCCTGGACCACCACGATGTCGCCCGGCGATTCCGTGGTGCCAGCCAGCATGGAGCCCAGCATGACGGCATCCGCACCGGCGGCCAGCGCCTTGGCAATGTCACCGGAGTACTGCATACCGCCGTCACCAATAACCGGAACGCCCGCCGGGCCGGCCACCGCAGCGGCCTCCATGATGGCGGTGATCTGCGGGGCACCCACGCCCGCCACCACGCGCGTGGTACAGATGGAGCCCGGGCCAATGCCAACCTTGATGGCGTCGGCACCAGCCTCAATCATGTCGCGCGCCGCAGCACGAGTGGCCAGGTTGCCGCCGACGACGTCAACACGGTCGCCGAAGTCCTTCTGCACGCGGGAGACCATCTCCAGCACGCGGTTGTTGTGGGCGTGGGCGGAGTCGACGACGAGGACGTCCACGCCGGCGTCGACAAGCTGGCCTGCGCGCTGGTAGGACTCCTCACCGGTACCGATGCCCGCCGCCACGAGCAGGCGCCCGGAAGCATCCTTGGAGGCGTTGGGGAACTGCTCAGTCTTGACAAAGTCCTTGACGGTGATGAGGCCGACGAGCTTGTTCTCATCGTTGACGATGGGCAGCTTCTCCACCTTGTTGGCGGACAGCAGCTCCAGCGCCTCCTCCTTGCTGACGCCCTCCTTGGCCACGACGAGCGGCATGGGCGTCATAATCTCCGAGACCTTGCGGGAGAAATCCGGCTCGAAGCGCATGTCACGGTTGGTGCAGATACCCACGAGGGTGCCCTGCTTATCGACGACCGGCAGGCCCGAAATCCGGAACCGCGCGCACAGCGTATCGACTTCATCGATGGTCATCTCCGGGGAAGCCGTGACCGGGTCGGTCACCATGCCGGACTCGGAGCGCTTGACAATCTCTACCTGCTGGGCCTGATCCTCAACTGACAGGTTGCGGTGCAGGACACCGATGCCGCCCTGGCGCGCCATGCCGATGGCCATGCGGGCCTCGGTCACCGTGTCCATCGCGGCGGAAGCCAGGGGCACGCCGAGGCGAATGTTGCGCGTAAACTGCGCCGAGGTATCCACCTCGGAGGGAACGACGTTGGATTCTGCCGGAAGCAGCAGGACATCATCAAAGGTAAGGCCGTAGAGTGCAATCTTGTCGGGGTTGTCTCCGCCGGTGTGGACGTGGCTCATGAGGGTGGGGCTCTCCTAAACTGACCAGATAGTTTTATGCGGTAGCCCTCACTGTAGTGCGTGGACGCCCCGTAGTGGTAGCCGTGGGTAGAGGAATAGGTATCTATAGGGAATTGCCATGCGCGCACGGAGTCAATAGGCTCGCAGGCGTGAACTTTTTCGCCAACATGCCCCGCGATCCTTTCGCGGACGACCCCAACGACCCAGCCTCCTTCCTCGAGGAGGATGATCACGTCGAGCCGCTGTCCGAGGAGGACCGCCTCGCCGTCATCCATGATCTGGCCATGGTCCAAGAGTTTGCGCGCGTTCTCAGCCCGCGCGGCATCGATGGCATCTTCTTTTTCTGCGAGGACTGCGAGGAGAACCACTTCTACGAGTGGGACATCATGGCCTCCAACATGCAGGCCACGCTGGCAGGCCAGCTCGCCCCCGTGCACGAGCCGGGCGCGGAGCCGGACCCGATGCGCTACGTCCCTTGGGATTATGCGGTGGGTTATCTCGACGGCATGGACTCGCGCTACTAGCTGCGGTCAGCGCGGTAGAACTACCGCGCGTTAAACGGAAAGAACCTCTTCCCTCCTGTTGCGGGGGAAGAGGTTCTTTGTGGTTTTATTGCTGGAATTGCGCCGGCGGGAGCTGGCCATTATCCGTGGCGCCATCCGAAGCTCCGTCGGAGTTGTCGCCTTGCGGAGGCGTTGCCTGATCGCCGCCCTGCTGGCCTGGCTCCGGCTGGTTCTGCTCCGGCGGGCTCAGCGGGTTACCCGCCGACACCGTGCGGGTCACCACGACGGTGGAAACCGCAGTCTCTGTCTGCGTTACGGTTTCCGGCTCCGGCGGCTGCTGCTCCTCCACCGGGGCAGGCTTCTCCACGGTCTGCGTCTGCGTCACCGTGGCGCTGGGCTGCTGCTTCGTGGTACGAGGGGCCTCCGCCTCACGTTCCCGCTTAGCCTGGTCCACCATCTTCCGGGCTTCTTCAAGCAACTGGCGGGTGCCATCCATGTCGCCTTGGGCGGAACGCTTCTCCATCTCATCGAGCGTTCCGGCAAGCTCCACTACGGACACATCGTGCTCGTCCGCGCCGAAGAGCGACTGGTTCACTCCGTAAAGCGGAGATCCCGGGCCGGCGTTGACGACCACAGCGCCGGTACCTGCGATGAGCAGCGTAGCTGCGGCCGCCCCGATGAGTCCGTGCATGAAAGGCTTGCTTCGACGGCGACGTGCCGCGCCGAGGGAAATGATCTCCGGCTCTTCCTCTGCGCCCTCAATGAGAGGGGCCGGCGGCATCTGCTTTTCGACGTCCCCGCGCAGCTCCAGCAGAAGCCCCGCTAGTTCATCACCGCCATCGGAGGGATCTGTTCCTTCGGAGAGAGTGGTGAGGAATGCATCATCATCAACCAAGGGCTGCAGCTGCTCAGCGACACCCTGCTGAGGCTCGTCCTTCTTTGCCATGATGACCTCCCTTCCTTACTAGAGAATTATTAGTTTGTCGGTGCCAAGTGCCGATGGCTCACTGCTAGCTCTGGGCTAGCCCAATTACTGGTTCACTCTGCTGGTTCACATTGTTGGTTCACTGCGTCTCGTGCGAATCGAGGGATTTGCGCAATTGCGCGAGTGCACGATGCTGCGCCACGCGGACTGCGCCAGGGGTGGACTCCACAATTTCCGCGGTCTCCTCTGCCGACAGCCCCACGAACACACGCAAGATGATAATGTCCCGGGCCTTGTCACTTAACGTATCGAGCATGGCCCGCACTCTGTTACTACCGTCCACGGCAAGGGCGGATTCTTCGGGGGTAGCGTCCTGAGCAGCATCCTCCGGAAGGTCTTCCGTGGGGTGAGTGTGGTCGCGGCTCAGGGCGCGGTGGGCATCGGTCACCTTGTGAGCAGCAATGCCATAGACGTAGGCCATAAACGGGCGGCCCTTATCTTTGTACGTGCCAATAGACGTCGCCACCGCCAAACAGATCTCCTGCGCCACGTCCTCCGCCGTGGGCTGGCGGTGGCCGCCGATGCGCGCGCGGCAATAGCGCAGGACCTGCGGGTGAATGATCCGCATGATGCGCTGGAGGGCGCGGCGGCTACCGTCGACGGCCAGCGGAACGAGGTCCGCTAATTCCTTATCGCTGTCGCGCTTCGCCACCGTTGAGGAGCCGCTCGCGTCTGTAGCCTGAGTAGCCACTGCCATCCTTGCCGTTCTGCTTTTGCTCTTCTGCTTAATGCATTACTTCATATTCTGTATGAACATCATGGCATAACCTTTTGACGAAACCCCAAAACGACGGGTCTCATCCCCAGCTTTGACCCCACTAGAAAAAGTTCATACACCGTTCATCTTAGCCTTAAGCGCAGGTCACAGGGGCTCCAGTTGAGGAGTTTCAGCCAGTTATACCTGCATGTCAGCATTGCGTAACGCGCTGTTTACCCAAGGGGGACACACTTCAATCTCGTCTCACTTCGCCTCGGCGTTCACGGGGGCGTGCCCGCAACGCGCCCCGCGCCTGGGCACTCTATCTTTGGCAAAGGAGAATCGAACGTGTCTCAGTCCTTCCTGCTCCCCGGGCCGAATACGGACTTTTGGGATTGGCAGCTTCATGGCGCATGCCGTGGAGAAAACTCTGACGTGTTCTATCACCCGGACGGCGAGCGCGGACGCGCCCGCGCCCAGCGCGAGAACCGCGCCAAGGCTATTTGCAGCACCTGCCCGGTCATCGAGATGTGCCGCGAACACGCTCTCGCCTCCGGCGAGCCCTACGGCGTGTGGGGCGGCATGAGCGAGTCGGAGCGCGTCGTCGCCCTGCGTTCTCGTCGCACCCACGCGGCCGTCGGCGCCTAGTCCGCTTCTGCCAGCTCCCAGCCTTGGGGTCGGACGGCAAACCACCACCTCTATTGGCTGGACGCGACAAGGCTGCTCTCCCCACTGGATGAGCCCGCCGTGGGCCGTCGCGCAGCGGGCCTTTTGCGAAGTTTCTTTAAGTAGCATCACGCCCCTCCCCCACCTGCACTGATATCCAACAGCCAGCACGGGCAAGGGGCAGCGGGTGAAAGACGTCAGTTTTTACAGCGCCTGCGCCAGGTAGCGGGCGGTCACCGTGTCCTTGTCGAGGAACTCGCGCGGCGAGCAGGCCGCCACAACCTCGCCGCCGGCTGAGCCCGCGCCGGGACCGAGATCAATGATGTGATCGGCGTGCGCCAGGACGGCGCGGTGGTGTTCGACGCAGATGAGGGTGAGGTGGTCGTCGACAAGCGTGTCAAAGAGGCGCAGCAAGGTGTCGATATCTTTCTGATGCAGGCCCACCGTCGGCTCATCGAGCACGATGATGTCCGCAGTCGCCTTGCGGTCGCACAACCGCACCGCCAGCTTCAGCCGCTGGCGCTCGCCGCCAGAGAGCGTCGAGAGCGGCTGCCCCAGCGTCAGGTAGCCCAGCCCCACGGCAACGAGCTGCTCGTACACGCGCTTCGCAGCAGTAACTTTGGCCTCGCGGCAAAACTCCACGGCCTCAACCGCGGGAAGCGCGAGTACCTCCGCGATGTTCTTGCCCGCCAGCTCGTAACCCAAAACGTCGGCAGCAAAGCGGCGGCCCTCGCACACCTCGCAGGGCACATCCGCGCTGTCCATCGCACCAAACTCCACGGTCACCACGCCAGCGCCGGAACAGGCCGGGCACGCGCCCTCCGAGTTGAAAGAGAACATTCCCGGCGTGGCCCCATCGTTGGCCTTGGCGAAGGCCTTGCGCAGCGCGTCCATCGCACCGGTGTAGGTGGCCGGGTTTGAGCGCCGCGAGCCAGACAACGAAGACTGGTCGACAACGAGGATGCGGTCGTCGTCCGGCAGGCATTCCATCAGCGATGACTTTCCGGATCCCGCAACGCCCGAAATGACCGTGAGCACGCCCAGTGGAATATCCACGTCGACGTCCTTGAGATTGTTATGGCGCGCCCCGCGGATCTCCAGCGCGCCGGTGGGCTCGCGCACCTCATCCTTCAACGCCACCTTCCCGCTGACGGACGGTGCGGCACCGACGGAAAGGATTTCGCCGCCCGCCACTCCGGCGCCGGGGCCAAGCTCGACGACGCAATCCGCAATCGCCATCGTCGCCGGGTTGTGCTCCACCACGAGCACCGTGTTGCCCTTATCGCGCAGCTGCAGGAGAAGCTCATTCATCTGCGTGACGTCATGCGGATGCAGCCCGGCGGTGGGCTCATCAAAGACATAGGTGACGTCCGTGAGCGCCGACCCGATGTGCCGCACCATGCGCGTGCGCTGCGCCTCGCCACCGCTCAGCGTTCCCGTCGGGCGCGCCAGAGTCAGGTAGCCCAGCCCCAAATCCAGGGCGGCCTCCAACCCACGCAGCGGGGCCACGGCAAGCGGTGAGTTGATGGTGCGGAGCCATGCGGAGGCGTCGGCAAGCTCCATGGCGCAGACATCCGCGATGGAGACGCCGTTGAGGTAGGACTCGCGCGCGTGCTGCGCCAAGCGCGTGCTGTGGCACTCCGGGCAGTCCACGAAGACCACAGCGCGTTCGACAAAGGCACGCATGTGCTTTTGCAGGGACTCCACGAGCTTGCTCAACACGTTCGTCTTCAAACGCGTTACCAGCCCCATGTAGCTCATGTTGATGCCGCCGACCTTGACCTTAGTCTCGGTCTCATAGAGGTCCCGCTTCTGTTCCTCGGTGAACTCCTTGACCGGCACGTCGGCTGGGTACAGCCCGGACTCGGCGTAGGCGCGCCACATCCACGAGCCCACCCTCATGCCGGGGTACATGATGGCGCCATCGTTCAGTGTCAGAGTCTCATCAACGAGCTGGCGCTTGTCGACGTCCCCCACTTCCCCTCTTCCCTCACACCTCGGGCACATGCCGCCGGTGCGCTCGAAGCGACGCACCTCTTTGACGCCATTGACCTCGATGGCGCCCTGCCCGGAGGCGGAGGGCACGTTGAAGGAATAGGCCGCGGGGCCGCCGGCGCGGGGCTCGGCTAGGCGGGAGAAGAGCACGCGGAGGTGCCCGGTGATGTCGGTGGCGGTACCGAACGTCGAGCGCGCAGAGGCCGCCATCGGTTCCTGGCCCACGACGATGGCAGCGGTCAGCCCTTCCAAGCGGTCCACGTCGGGGCGAGGTGGGGCTTGCATGAAGCCCTGCACGAAACCGGGGTAGGTTTCGTTGATGAGCCGCTGCGATTCGGCGGCGATAGTGTCGAAGACGAGGGAAGTCTTACCCGAGCCGGACACGCCGGTGAAGACGGTGAGCTTGCGCTTGGGGATGCGCACGCCCACGTCCTTGAGGTTGTTTTCGCGGGCGCCGGCGACGGTGATAAATTCTTGCTCCACGGCTCAGCAGTCTACTCACGGGGCGGGGGCTCCCGCCCCACGGCAAAGGCCCGCCGCCCCGCGATGGATGCGGGTTAGCGGGCCTTCCTTACGGCCACGCGGGAAACGGACGTTTCCCGCGCACGGTTTAGTGCGCGTGCGCGTGTGCAGCCTCTGCTGGCTCTTCCTCGGCGGGCTTCTCCACGACGGAGGCCTCGGTGGTGAGCACCATGCGGGCCACGGAAGCGGCGTTGACCACGGCGGAGTGGGTGACCTTCACCGGGTCGATGATGCCCTGCTCGAGCAGGTTGCCGTACTCCAGGGTGGCGGCGTTGAAGCCCTCGCCGTTGGCCTTCTCGGCAACGTGGGCGACCACAACGGATCCGTCCAGGCCTGCGTTCTCAGCGATCCAGTAAGCCGGGCGGGTCAGCGCGCGGGCCACGGCCAGCACACCGATCTTGGCCTCGCCCTCGAAGCCCTCGGCAAAGGCCTTGAGCTCCTGGGAGATCTGGACCAGCGCGGAGCCGCCGCCAGCGATAACGCCTTCCTCAACGGCCGCGCGAGCGGCGTTGATGGCGTCCTCGACGCGCAGCTTACGCTCGTTGACCTCGGTCTCGGTAGCGGCGCCAACGCGGATGACGGCAACGCCACCAGACAGCTTGGCCAGACGCTCTTCCAGCTTTTCCTTATCCCAGGTGGAATCGGTGCGCTCAATCTCGCGGCGCAGCTGCTCGCGGCGCTCCTCGACGGCCTCAGCAGTACCGGCGCCATCCACAATCACGGTGTCCTCCTTAGACACGGTGACGCGGCGGGCGGAACCGAGAACCTCCAGGCCGACCTCCTTGAGGTTGATGCCAACCTCCGGGTCGACGACGGTAGCACCGGTGACAACAGCCAGGTCATCCATAAAGCCCTTGCGGCGCTCGCCGAAGTACGGGGACTTCACGGCGGCGACCTTGAGGACCTTGCGGATGGAGTTCACCACGAGCGCCTGCAGCGGCTCACCCTCGATGTCCTCAGCAATGATGAGGGTCGGGCGCGAGGACTCCGCGATCTTCTCCAGCAGCGGCAGGAAGTCCGGCAGGGAGGAGATCTTGTTGCGGACGAGGAGAATGGCGGCGTCGTCCAGCACGGCGTTGTAGGTCTCCTCCTCCGTCGCAAAGTACGGGGAAAGGTAGCCCTTGTCGAAGGAAATGCCCTCGGTGACGTCCACGGTGGACTCGATGGTCTGGGACTCCTCGACGGTCACGACGCCGTCCTTGCCCACCTTGTCCATGGCGCCAGCGACCATCTCGCCGACCTCCGCATCGCGGGAGGAAACGGTAGCAACTTGGGAGACCTCCGCGGAAGAGTTTACCGGGGTGGCGCGCTTCTTAAGCTCCTCGACGACCTTCTCAGCCGCCGCTTCGATGCCCTTGTTCAACTCGATGGGGTTAGCGCCGGCAGCAACGTTGCGCAGGCCTTCGAAGACGAGTGCCTGGGCCAGCAAGGTAGCGGTAGTGGTGCCGTCACCGGCGATGTCGTTGGTCTTGACGGCCACGGACTTCACCAGCTGGGCGCCGAGGTTCTCAAAAGGATCGTCGAGGTCAATGTCGCGGGCGATGGTGACGCCGTCGTTGGTGACGGTCGGACCACCAAAAGCCTTAGACAACACGACGTTGCGGCCGCGCGGGCCGAGGGTGACCTTGACGGCGTCGGCAAGCGTGTCTACGCCGCGCTGGATGCCCTCGCGGGCTTCCTGGTCAAATGCAATCAGTTTTGGCATAGGGTTAATCGCCTACTTCTCGATGACAGCGAGCAGATCGCGAGCGGACAGCAGGAGGTACTCCTGGCCGTCGTACTTCAGCTCGGTGCCGCCGTACTTGGAGAAGATGACGGTGTCACCCTCGTTGACGCCAACCGGGACGACCTCGCCCTTGTCGTTGGTGCGGCCCGGGCCGACAGCGACGACGGTGGCTTCCTGCGGCTTCTCCTTCGCGGAGTCCGGGATAACCAGGCCGGATGCAGTGGTGGTCTCAGCTTCAACGATCTGGACGAGGACCTTGTCCTCCAGCGGCTTGATGTTTGCCATGATGATTTCCTCCAAAGTGTTCCTAGTGCGCGTCCACGTGGACGCGCGCGTGCCGGTTGTGGGTGTCCAGCACAGCCGTCGTCGCGGGTGAACAACTGTGGGTCAAAACAACCTGCCTAGCACTCTACCCGCGCGACTGCTAGCCCTCAACGTTGTGGGCCGCTAACCCGTTCGCCCTCCGCGAACGACGCCGCTCGTGCGTGTACAAAGCCGGCCAGCGCCAGCTTGACGACGCCCAGGGCGATAAACATTGCGCCGAATATTACGGCGAAGGACGGCCACCATAGCTCCTCCAGGATTGTCCGACCGAGTGCCTCTTGTGGGGTAAGGAGGCGGTGGAGTGGGAGGAGCGTCGCCAAGCACAGCGCACAGACAACGCCAGCCGCAGTCAAGGCGAGGCAAGCCGCCTCCCCTACTTGCACGCGCATCCAAGCCAAAGGGGCAGCACCTGCCAAGGTAAGGCCACGAATATCGGCTGCGATGCGGCCGTGCATCAGCAGTGAGGTAAGCACGGCGCCCACGATGCTAGGGGCAAAGACAGGCCCTAAAAGGGCGACGAAGACTTGCCAGGAGGACAAGGTGCCGCCGGCGCCTGCGTCGTTCCCAAAGCGCAGGCCCGAGCCGACGGCGACGATAAAGCCACCGACGAGCACCCACGG
This sequence comes from Corynebacterium guaraldiae, assembly GCF_053480195.1. Taxonomy (NCBI): domain Bacteria; kingdom Bacillati; phylum Actinomycetota; class Actinomycetes; order Mycobacteriales; family Corynebacteriaceae; genus Corynebacterium; species Corynebacterium guaraldiae. The sequence goes on from NZ_JBRBAU010000010.1 coordinate 100,897, forward strand.
CACAATGTGCGGGGTGGAAAAGGACCGGCGCACGCGCACATTAGCCCCAGCGACGCCGGCCGCGCGGGTCCATTGATCCAGAACAGGCATAAGCCAGGGCAAGAAGAGCGCGACGAGGATGACCAAGCCCATCTCGGCCGAAAGGAGGTCGCCGGGATCATCGATGTGCAGGCATCCATAGACCGTGCCGCCGATGGCCGCGGATGCGAGCAGGAATTTCACCATGAGCCACGACGGGTGTGCGGTGGCGCGCCTGCGAAAGACTCGGCGCAGTGGAGGGAGCGCGCCAACTAGGGCCGCGGACATGCAGACGGCTACCGCAATGACAACAACCTGGCCGGTTATGGCAATATCTGGCATGGGGATGCCGTCACTGCGCAGGGCACGCACACACGGTGCGAGCAGTGGACGGGCCGGCAGCACACCGAGTAATCCGGCGGCAGCGCTGACCACCGCGACTTGGCCCAGAATGAAAAACAGGATCATCCATCCCGGCATGCCCACCATGCGCCAAGAACGATAGACCGGTTCACGCTCGGCGATAATAAGGCGCATCTGAGACAGCGTCACCAGCACCACCACGCACAGTGACATTGCCAGCACCGTGCCGCCCAGAGGCCCAGCGGGGTTTTCTTCGGCTCCGGAGGAAGCGACCAGCATGGCCAGCGCCAGGGTGCAGGAGCCAGAGGACACCACCAGGGTCAGCGCCACGGCCAGCCACGATAGCCAATTGGACTGTAAGTCCTTAAGCCACACCAGCATGGGCCACCTCCTCTAAGGAAATGATCCGGTCAGCCGCCTCAGCGGCGAGGTGCGAGTGAGTCACCATGACCACGCTGGCGCCATCGCGGGCGGCGGCGCGCAGGTGGGAAAGGACGGTGGAAGCGGTGGCGTCGTCAAGCGCGCCCGTAGGCTCGTCCGCGAAGATATAGGGCGCTTGGGCCAGCAGTGCCCGGGCGACGGCCACGCGTTGCTGCTGCCCACCAGACAGCTGCGCGGGCAGGCGACTCTCCAATCCAGCGAGACCGAGCGAGTCGAAGACCTCTGCCACCCGGCCGTGTGTAGGGCGCCGTCCGGAAAAGCGTGCGGTCAAGGTGGCATTGCGCTTGGCGTTGAGGGATTCCAGGAGGTTATAGTCTTGGAATACAAATGCACGCTGCTTGCGCCCCGGCGCGTTGACTCGGCCGGACGTGGGCTTATCTAGCCCGGATAGCAGGTTCAGGAGCGTGGTTTTGCCGCTTCCGGACGGCCCCATGATGGCCACGAATTCGCCTGGGGCGATGGACACACTGACGCGATTGAGTACGGTGCGGCGGCCGTAGCGCTTACTAAGGTTTTCTGCTTTTAACATGCCTCTGATTCCACTCGGCCACGCAAAGCAATGACATGGGGCGGGCTACCCGGAAAATGGTGGAGCTAGCTCCACTGCCCTTCCACCGGCATGGCGGATAGGGTCGAAGACTATGCGAACCCTCAAAGCCTGTGCGTGGGGCCTCCTCCTCGGCGTGCTGTGTATCCCAACCTTGGTGATTTCGGTGTTGATGCTGCCGTGGATCCCGTTGGTGGGTCGCGCCGCGGAGTTTGTCGGCCGGTTGGGCGCAAAGTGGATGGGCGTGGAAATTCCACCCCGGCGCGCAGATCGATGGTTTGATTGGCAGCAGTTCTATCACCTCGTGTTGCAGTTATTGATTTCAGCTGCGTGTTTTACCGCGTGGACGGCCCTGGGTTTCACAGCGGGTGTGCTAGTGATAGCGCCATTCGTCCCTAAGGCTGAGTTCTCCGTTGGCGAGTGGTCCACCTCCAACCGTCCGCTGATTTTCTTCACCTGCTGGCTGGCCGCGGCAGTGCTGGTGGCTCTATTGGTAGGCCTCAACCGCCTCTTGGTCTTGGCGTCGACCACGCTAACGCGGCTGGCATTGAGTCCTTCGGCTGAGGAATTGGCAGCCTCGCGTGCCACACTCATTGATGCCTTCTCCGGCGAGCGCCGCCGCATCGAACGCGAACTGCACGATGGCCCGCAGCAGTACCTCACCGCACTCAAGCTCAACTTGGCCGCGGCAAAACTACAAGCCCCGTCCCAAGCACAGCAGGCCTTGACTGACGCAGAACATAATGCCTCTTTGGCCCTGGCTTCATTGCGGGCGACAGTGCGTGGCATTGCGCCGCAGGTGCTTTTCGATGACGGACTTATCCCCGCCCTCGACGAGTTACTCGCCCATTCCGGGCTTGAGACCACACTTCGCGTAGAGGGCGCTGAGAGCTCGATTGACGAGACCACAGCGCTGCTGGCCTACCATGCAGTCGCCGAGGCGCTCACAAACGCCTCTAAGCACGGCGCAGCCACCGAAGCCGCGGTAATGGTCGCTTTTAGGGATATGCTGCGCCTAGAAATCGTAGATAATGGCACGGGACCCACGGACAAAGAGCCGGACGGTAAGAATGCAGCTGTGGATTCGGGCACGGGCCTCGCCGGGCTGCGCGAGCGTGCTGCTGCACTCGGCGGCACGGTGACCTTTGATGCTGCTAGCGCCAATGCTACGGGTGAAGGCGGCGGCCAGCTGCTGGTCAAACTACCGCTGAAGGAGGCGAAATGAAGCTATTACTCGCAGAAGATTCCGCGCTCCTGCGCGCAGGGCTGGAGCAACTACTCAGTGCGTTAGGCCATAGCGTCACGGCAGTCACAGATGCCGAAGCACTGCGCGCCATCGCAGGGCAGGAAGACTTCGACCTCATTATCAGCGATGTGCGCATGCCACCCACGATGACCGATGACGGGCTTCAAGCCGTGCATGATCTGCGGGCAGCCAACCCCGCCCAACCCGTAGTGGTGCTCAGCCAATACGTAGCGGCAAGCTATCTCGACCACCTCCTGGAGCACGGCGGATTCGGGTACCTACTCAAGGAGCGCGTTTCTGATGTTGAAGAATTCGTGCGCACGCTTAACGATGTCGCCCGCGGCGGCACCGTAGTGGACCCAGAGGTGGTCACGGCGCTGCTTTCCGCAAGGCACACTGGTTTAGCCCGGCTCACCGCTCGCGAGCGGGAGGTACTGGGGCTTATGGCCCAAGGATTGAGTAATAAAGACATTGAGGACACACTCGTCCTTACCTCCGGAGCAGTAAGCAAGCACGTCTCCAATGTATTTATAAAGCTCGGGTTTCGACCCGAGGACTCCAACCGACGGGTGAAGGCCGTATTGACATGGCTGCGGCACACCGAGCGCTAGAAAAGCGCTCAGGCCCTACAAACAAAGGCTGGAATTAGACCTGCCGGTGGGAGTTCAGCACAGCCGCGCGCCACAGCTGGTACTCCTCCGGGTTGTCCTCGCGGTAGTTCTTCACCGCGCGGATGCCGTGCTCCACGGCCTCGACGACCTCGTCGATGTTCTTATCGTCACCGTCTGCAGCAACGAAGATCACCGGACCGCAGATGGAACGGATTGGGTCCTGCAAGAAGGCGGAATTGCCGGTCGCAGCTGCATTGCGCGCCAGGGACGCCACCGGGTTCGGGTCGGCGCCTTCAGCCTTGGCGTTCGGGTTAAACAGCGCCGCGTAGGTCTGGCCATCATCCTGAAAGGCCACAGAGACGCGATCCTCGGTGGTGCCGCCGAGGAATTGATTTGCGTGCTCGAGCTCAAACTCGATGGTGCGGCGGGATAGATCGGGGTTAACGAGGAATCCAGTGGTCATAGCGGTGTGAGCTCCTTATGTGCGAGCGAGGCAATTATCGGTCATCACACTACCTGCACCCTGGGGGTTGCGCATCCGCTAGCGCGCAGCAGCCACGAGCGGCACTTCCACTTCAAGCTGCGTATCGGTCCCGCAAGCCAGGCCGGAGGGTTCTGCGCCTTCGTGGATGAGCTGGGCGGCCACCGCCGCGATCATCACGCCATTATCGGTGCACAGCTTGAAGCGCGGCACACGCAGCTCGATGCCCGCGGATTCGCAGCGCTTCGCCGCCAGTGCGCGCAGCCGCGAATTCGCCGCCACGCCACCGCCGAGCAGCAGTACCTTGGCGCCAGTGTCCTGGCAGGCGCGCACGGCCTTGGCGGTCAGCACATCTGCCACCGCCTCCTGGAAGGAGGCACACAGGTCCTCAACCTGGACCGTCGCGCCCTCGCGCTCGGCCTTTTCCACGTGGCGCGCTACTGCCGTTTTGAGGCCGGAAAAGGAGAAGTTGTGGCGGTTGGGCCCGCGCAGGTCCTCGGCCTTGGACAAACCACGCGGCAAATCGATGGTGGGCTCGCCTTGGGCGGCCAGCTTATCGATGACCGGCCCTCCCGGATACCCCAAACCCAACAGGCGGGAGACTTTGTCGTAGGCTTCGCCGGCGGCGTCGTCAAGCGTGGTGCCCAGTTCCTTCATGGGCTTGCCCACGGCTTCGACCTCGAGCAGCTGGGTGTGGCCGCCGGAGACGAGCAGCGCTACCGAGTGCGGAAGCTCCTCGCCCTCCAGGTTGGCCACCGCGACGTGCCCGCCGAGGTGGTTGACGCCGTAGAAGGGCACGCCCCACGCGGAGGCGAAGGCCTTGGCTGCCGACGCCCCGACGAGGAGCGCGCCGGCCAGTCCCGGCCCCACGGTGGCGGCCACCGCATCTGGCTTCTCGACGCCCGCTTCCTCCAGCGCTGCCTTCATCACCTGCGGCATCGCTTCGAGGTGGGCGCGGGAGGCAATCTCCGGCACCACGCCGCCGAAGCGCGCGTGCTGCTCCATGGAGGAGGCGACGACGTCGGCGCGGATCTCCATGTGGCCGTTGTCAGACAGCTCGATGATTCCCACGCCGGTTTCGTCGCAGGAGGACTCGATGCCGAGGATTAACATCTCTCACTCTTTCGTGGTCGGTACATGGTGTGGGCGTCCGCGCCGGAGGGCTGGTAGTAGTTGCGGCGCAGGCCGTTGATGACAAAATCATAAGCCTCATAGAGGCGAATGGCCGGATCGTTGCCCACGCGAACCTCAAGGAAGATGGGCGCGTCGTGGGAATCTGCAAGCTCGACGATGGCATCCATCATCAGCCGCGCGATGCCCTGCCGTTGAGCCGCCGGGTCGACGCCGATGGTGCGGATTTCGTATTCCGGCCAGGCCGCGGGCCCCATCCGCCCCACGCCGGCGTAACCGAGAACCTCTCCGCGGTCGTCGTTGTGGTCATCGCGGTTGACGCCTGCGTCAACCGCCCAGTAGGTGGTGTGCCCCGCCGCGATTTCCTGCTCGAAGGCACGCGCCGGCCAGGGAGTTTCACCGGGGAAGAGTACCTTTTCTAGTTCGGCGCAGCGGGGTGCGTCCTCAAGCACGAGCGGACGCAGCCTCATGGTGCCGGCGTTTCCCCGATGCCGCCGACCAAGGCGGCCGAGCGCGGCTTCGCCTTCGGCTCCACGGCATCGGGACGCCGCAGGTACAGCGGGACGAGCGGCGCGGGCTCGGCAGAAAGATCAGCGCACGCAACCAGCCCCGCCGCGCGCGGGGTAGCCCACTCGCGGGGAAGGCCAGCGATATCTTCCGGAAGCCGCGGGGCAATAGACTCGGGGAAAACCAGGCGCGTGGTCTCCGGACTCGAGAGCCCAGCGGCGCCCAGTTCCAGGGCCTCCGGCTTCGACACGTTCGGGCCGCTGAGACGCTTACCGTCGGCGTAGGTGGCCCAGTAGACCTCTTTGCGGCGGGCGTCGATAGCCACCAGCCACTCCCCCGTGCGCCCGTGCGCGATGGCATCCAATGTGCACACGCCATGCACCGGCAGGTGAAGAGCCACCCCCAGAGCGGAAGCGGTAGCCATGCCAACGCGCAGACCGGTAAACGGTCCGGGCCCCGTGCCGACGACGATGGCGGAGAGGTCGGAGTAAGCCAGGGAGGCGTCGGCAAGCAGCTCCTCGATAGTCGGGATGAGCTGCTCGTTGTGAGCGCGCGTGCCGCTAATGACGCGGTCGATGCTCTCCCCGGTGTCGGTATCAACGATGCCCGTCACCAGGTCCGTGGTGGCGGTATCGAGTGCAAGAACCTTCATTAGCCTGCGAGGTGCCAGTCGGTATCGACGTAGTCGGGGTTGTTCTTACCCATCTGATCCACGTAGTCCTGGGTATCGCGAATAAACTGCAGCGGCTGGCCCTGCTGGAACGGCAGCAGCGGCGGGATGTCCTGCTTGGCTGCTTCCGGCGACTTCAGCTGCTGCAGCAGACCATCACACAGGTCCACCTGTGTGCGCGGGAGCTTCTCCGCCTTGAACTCACCGGTCTGCGAAGCCAGCAAGATGTAGTTCACGTCATCAGGCACGGCCCCGTCGGCGAAGTCAATGTTCAGGTTTGTCGTCTCCACACCGCCCTTCTTGAGCTGATCTTCGGTGGCACCCGGGCAAACGGCGGCGACCGCACCCCACTCCTGGCCGTACACATCCTGCGGGATAAACATGGCGAAGTCCAGGTTCTTCGGGTACGCGCTCAGAGACTGGGCAACGGTCGACGGCTCCTTCGGCTCCGCGTCTGCGGTCCGGACCATCGGCAGGACGATGAGGGCGGCAAGAAAGACGGCGAAGCCGCCGATAACGACTGTGGTGATGAATTGACCAAGCTTGTTCATAAAGGTGTTTTAGCTCCTCACGCGGGGTAGCGGGAATAAACAGTACGGGGACATCCTACGCGACAACGATCAAACAATAATCAAGGCCAAGACCTGACACATGAGAATTTTGCCGATCATCGTCGTGGGATACACAGTGGCATAGCCGCGTTCTGCCAGCTGAGTACCGGTTTGCGGGTTGAGGTAGGCCATGATCGCCGGGTTCGTGGTCATTCCGGCGGCGATGCCGATCGACTCATCAAACTTCAGCCGCAGCACCAGCATGGATACCGCGACGATGCCGATGGCAGAAACCAGAGACAGCACAATGCCCACGCCTATGTACTTCAGGGAGGTCGGATCCGACAAGGCATCGCGGAACTGGCCGCCTGCCGATGTCCCCACGCCCGCCAAGAACAAGGTCAAACCCAGCGTAGAAATCGTCTGCTTCGCGTGGAATGGAAGCTGCCAGTTAATTGGGCCCGAGCGGCCCAGCGCACCCAAGATGAGGCCGACGACGATGGGGCCGCCACCAAAACCGAAGGACAACGTGGTGCCGCCCGGCAGCGGAATCGGAATAGCACCGAAGAGCAGACCGATGAAGAGGCCTAGGGCAAAGGGCAACAAATCGACGTTGCCGAGTTTGGCTTCGGAGTCACCGAGGAAACGGCGGACGTCGTCAAGCCTGCCCGGCGCGGTGATGACGCGCACGCGGTCCGAGTAGTGCAGGACGGTTTCCTCGTTCGGCACGACGTCGGAGTCGCCGCGGCGCACGCGCGCGATGAGGAAGCCTTGCTTGACAGTGTCTAAGTCCTTGAGCTGATAACCCGCAACACGTGGGCTGGACACGGTCAGGCGCCGGTAGACCAGGCCATCCTCCTCATGAAGGTTGATGTGGATCTCCTCACCCAACTGGGAAATCGCGCTATCCAACGCGGGCGCTGTGCCGTTGAGCAGGAATTCCATGCCGGCACGCAGCGGGAGCTCCGGGTAGGCCAGGTCGTGCTCGTGCGGGTTGTTCACATGGCGGGTGGCGATGACGCGCTCACCGGTCACCTCTTGGAGGTCCCCCACCGTGGCGTCGAAGTCACGGGTCAGGCGCACTGCCCGCCACTCGAGCGGTTCTGCGATCATGCCCTCGGCGCGCGCGTCCTCAATGTGGTTCACGCGCAGCACCTTGGCGCCAATCGCGGCAACCAGAATGGTTCCGATGATGCAGCCCGGGTAAGCCAGGGAATAACCCACCACCGGGGTGCTATCGCCGCCCAGGGCCTCAACGACCGCGGCCATACCCGGCGTCGAGCTCACCGAACCCGCCAGCGTGCCCACGCTAATCGCCGGGTCCAGATCAAACATGCGCATCGCCAAGGTGGTCAGCCCCGCCAACACGAAGAAGAAGACGATGACCACCATGGACATCTTCCATCCACGCCGGCGGAAATCCTGGAAGAAGCTACGGCCGAAGTTCAGGCCGATGACATACACGAAGATGGCCAAACCAAATTGATACACGAACGCCGGGACCACGATGTCTGGGTTGGCCGCGGACAAGCCTAAGGCCACGAACATCGCAGCGGCGGCGCCGAGCGAGATGCCGAAGACATTGATCTTGCCGACGGCTAATCCCACCGCCATGATGAGAAAAAGCGTGAGCAGGGGCTGTTCAGCAAGGAAAGCCAGCACGTTAATTCACCCATTTCCATGTGAATACGCGGACGTCATCGTCCGAATCCCGGTTGATTGTAACGGCGAGGTACGAGTCAGATAGCCGCTCCATGAAGCCCCCGCCCCATTCGGCGACGACGACGGCGTCCTCTATTTCGGTGTCTAAGTCTAGACTGTCCAGCTCCCCCAACGGATCCTCTGAATGATCCAAGAGGCGGTAGGCATCCACGTGCACCAACGTCGGCCCGCCCACGCGCGAGGGGTGCTCGCGCGCGATGACGAAGGTCGGCGACGTCACCCGCCCCTTCACCTGCATTCCGCGGGCAATACCCTGCGTGAAGGTGGTTTTCCCGGCACCCAAGGGACCATCAAGAATAACTAGGTCCCCGGCCTCTAAAGCCGCGCCCAGCTCCTCGCCGAAGGCCTGAGCATCCTCCGGAGTGGCCGCCTCGCGGTGTCCTTCGTGTGGAAAATCACTGCGCATCGCTAGCTCCTTCGCGGTATGTGCGCTGGGTGCGCCCGGTGGGGCGGCACAGTACTTCGTAGTTGATGGTCCCGGCTGCCTCGGCCAGCTCGGACGCGCTCATGCCGCCACGGCCAAAGATAACGGCTGTCTCCCCGGCGCGCACACCGTGGGGATTAGCCCCAAGGTCGACGACAATCTGGTCCATACAGACCCTGCCCACCTGCGGGTAGAGCTCGCCGCCGATCCCTACCTGCAGCGCCCCTTGAAAGGCTCGCGGCAGGCCATCGGCATAGCCCACGCTGACGGTGGCGAGTTGACGGTCGCTGTCTGCTGTCCAGGTCAGGCCGTAGCAGGTGGACTCCCCCGCCGAAATCGGCTTCACCGCGACGACGGACGCTTCCCACGTCATGGCGGGCTTCAGCTCATGGTCGTGCCCGGCCACCGGTTCGAGCCCATACAGGACCAGCCCGACGCGCACCTGCTCGAAGCGCGCCGAGGGGCGGGTCAAGGCCGCGGGCGAGTTGGCCAGATGGTTCAGCGGGCACTCAAGCCCGAGCTCACGGGCAAGCGCTAGGGCCTGGCGGAACTCCGATTCCTGATGATCATTGTGCGGGTGCTCCGGCTCGTCCGCACAAGCAAAGTGGGACATGAGGCCGAGGACGGTGATGTGGGGGGCGTCGGCAAGCAGGCGGAAGGTCTCCTCCCACGCGTGCTTGTCGACGCCCGAGCGGTGCATCCCCGTCTCCACCATCACGAAGACCTCGGTGGGCGCATCAGTGGCGGCGATGAGCGCCTGGGCATGCGCCAAGGAAGGGATGCCGATCTGGATTCCGGCGGCTAGGGCCGGGGCGAGGTCCTCCGTCGGCTCCCACAGCCAGGCAGCGATGGGAAGGGTATCAATGACCTTCCGCAGCGCCACGGCCTCGGCCAGCGTGGCCACCCCGAAGGCGTCCGCCCCCGCCTTCGCCATGACCGGGGCACAGCGCTCGATGCCGTGGCCATAGGCATCCGCCTTGACCACGCACATGAGGCGGGCCGGGGCCACCGCCTCCTTCACGCGAGCGACATTGTGGGCAATAGCGTTGAGGTCAACGGTGGTTTTCAACATGCCCACCATTGTGCCACTTAAGGGTGCGGCGCTATTCGACGGTCACCGACTTCGCCAGGTTGCGCGGCTGGTCCACGTCGTAGCCCTTGGCGGTTGCCACACCGCAGGCGAAAATCTGCAGCGGGACGGTAGCCAGCAGAGGCTGCATGAGCGTCGGCGCCTGCGGGATGCGGATGATGTGGTTGGCGTAGGCCTCGACGGCCTCGTCGCCCTCTTCCGCGATAACGATGGTGATGGCACCACGGGCGCGGATCTCCTGGATGTTGGAGACGACCTTGGAATGCAGGGAATCCCGGCCGCGCGGGGAAGGCACGATGACGAAGACCGGCTGGCCCTCTTCGATGAGCGCGATGGGGCCGTGCTTGAGCTCGCCGGCGGCGAAGCCCTCAGCGTGCAGGTAGGCGATCTCCTTGAGCTTGAGCGCGCCCTCCAGCGCGACGGGGAAGCCGACGTGGCGGCCTAGGAAGAGCACCGACTTGGCGTTCTCCATGGCGTTAGACAGGTCGTAGACCTGCTGCTCGTTGTCGATGATTGCCTGAACCTTATCCGGCATATCACGCAGATCCTCGAGGACGGAGTTGACCTCATCGGAGAACATGTTGCCGCGCAGGCGAGCCAGGTAGAGGCCCAGCAGGTAGGTCGCGGTGATCTGCGCCAGGAAGGCCTTGGTGGAGGCCACGGCGATCTCCGGGCCGGCGTGGGTGTAGAGGGCAGCGTCGGACTCGCGCGGGATGGAGGAACCCTGGGTGTTGCAAATAGCGATCACCTTGGCGCCCTGCTGGCGGGCGTGGCGCACGGCCATGAGGGTATCCATGGTCTCGCCCGACTGGGACAGGGCCACAACCAAGGTCTTCTCGTTGACGATCGGATCGCGGTAGCGGAACTCGTGGGCCAGTTCCACCTCGCACGGGATGCGGCACCAGTGCTCGATGGCGTAGCGCGCGACGTGTCCTGCGTAGGCGGCGGTGCCGCAGGCGATGACGATGATCTTGTCGATGGACTTGAGCACCGACTCCTCGATGCGAATCTCATCGAGGACCAGGTTGCCGGTCTCATCGAGGCGGCCCAGCAGCGTATCGCGCACGGCTGCCGGCTGGTCGTGGATTTCCTTCTCCATGAAGGAGTTGAAGCCGCCCTTTTCGGCCGCGGCGGCATCCCACTTGATCTCGAAGGGCTTGCCCTGGGCGGGGTTGCCCTCATAGTCGGTGATCTCGACATCATCCGCGGTGATGGTGACGACCTGATCGTTGTCCATCTCCACGGCGGACTTGGTGTAGTCGATGAAGCCGGAGACGTCCGAACCCAGGAAGTTCTCCCCGTCACCCAGGCCGATAACCAGCGGCGAATCGCGGCGCGCGGCCACGATGCGGTCTGCCTGCTCGGCGTGGATAGCCAAGAGGGTAAACGCGCCTTCCAGGCGCTTGCCGGTCAGCTGCATGGCCTTGGTGAGGTCACCGCCGGCCTCGTTGTGGAACACATCCGCCAGGAGGGTGGCGGCGACTTCGGTGTCGGTCTCGGACACGAAGTTGTGGCCCTTGGCCTCCAGCTCGGTCTTGAGCTCGGCGAAGTTCTCGATGATGCCGTTGTGAACGACGGCGAGCTTGCCGCCATCCACCACGTGCGGGTGGGCGTTCAGATCGGTCGGGCCACCGTGAGTGGCCCAGCGGGTGTGCCCGATGCCCAGGACGGAATCCTGAAGCGGACGCGCGGCGATTTCGGCTTCCAGCGCGGCGACCTTTCCGGCCTTCTTGCGCCAGCCGATCTTGCCATCGGCGTACATTGCGACGCCTGCTGAGTCATAGCCGCGATACTCCAGTCGACGCAGGCCCTCCAGCACAACGTCTAAGGCAAAGTACTCACGGCCATCGGTGTTATGGCCAATGTATCCAACGATTCCACACATAGGTCGAAATTTTACAGCATGATTTAACATGCCGAATCGCAAGGATCCTACTTAATCTCCCGCACTGTTCACCGCTTTGCTTATTCTTTCCTCTATTCTGTAAAGCGTGTCTGCGAATTTGAAGAAGCATCTCGGTACGTTGTCTAAGCGCGGCCCGCACCGCGTCCTCGTCGGAGACCTGTCTTATGCAGGGCTTGAGGGCAAGGTGTACACCCCGGTTGAGGGCAAGGGCCTGCCCGCCGTGGCGTTTGCCCACGACTGGACGAAGAGCATCAAGGACTACCACGCCACCCTGCGCCACTTGGCCAGCTGGGGCATCGTGGTGGTTGCTCCGGATACGGAGACGGGCGTCTTTGCCAAACACCGCGACTTGGCTGCCGACCTCGAATCGGCCTTGCAAATTGCCGCCGGCGTCAGGCTGGGCGCTGGCAAGATTTCGGTCTCCGCTTCCAAGCTGGGTGTCTTTGGCCACGGCATGGGCGGTGGCGTGGCCACCCTGGCTGCCGTGGATAACCCGAAGGTCCGCGCCGTCGCGGCCCTCTACCCTGCCGATACTTCCCCGTCCGCGGTTCAGGCCGCACACACAGTGAAGGCACGCGGCCTCGTTATTGGCGCGGGCCAAGATGATATCTTCCGCGCGGGAAACCCCGCGAAGCTGGCCAACGCCTGGGGCGGTCCGGTGGCTTACCGCGAAATTGCTAAGGGCACGCAGTCCGGCTTCAGCGAGGACAAGCTCTTCAAGCTGGCGCTTGGCTCCGGCTTCTTCCAAGGTTCCGCAGTCGAAACTGCCCGCGGCCTTGTCACTGGCTTCTTCCTGTCCACCCTCGCTGGCGAATCCAAGTACGACGACTTTGCGGCTGCCGACGCTTCCGCCAAAGGCGTCGAGAGCTTCATCGGCGAAGACCTCACCAAACGCGCCGGTTTCTAGCACGACAGTGTTATGTCCATAGGGTTTTTGGACATGGAGTCCGGTGTCTTTTTGGACACGGAATCCATGGAGGTCTTGGACACTTCTAGCGGTTTATGGTTGTTGCCTGCGTTTGGGCCGGGGTTTGGATAGTTTCGGGTTCATCCGTGGTGGTTGGCGGTGTTTCATTCCTTCAACGAGGTTGATGTTGATCTGGCCACCTGGTGGCCTGTGGCTCAACGTGATCGGCAGTGGCACGCTGAAGAGGAATTCACCGTCATGGGCCGTGTAGAACTCCGCAACGTTATCGGCTGTGACTGTGGAGTAGAGTCTGCGGTTTTTAAACCTCAGACCAATG
>NZ_JBRBAU010000011.1:0-101556 GCF_053480195.1 Corynebacterium guaraldiae
TCGACACTGCCTACAACCACTCTATGGGAATACGCAAAGGTCACATACGCTAAACCCCAACCCCCACCAACACAATCTGTCGTTTAACTCGACACGCCGGAAAACAACACGTTTTGTCGTTTAGGCCGAATCCGTGGCGCTCGCGATGGTGATAGCGAACGGCCTGTGGGTCCATGATCACCTCACCGAACGCCCCCTGCCACCGCAGCGACGCCGGGCGCTTATCGACGTCGCCCTAGGCCACCTCGCCGACTAAGAAAAATGGGCTTTAAAAAGGCCCTCTTTGAGCTGGAGACGAGACTTGAACTCGCAACCTACGCATTACAAGTGCGTTGCGCTACCAATTGCGCCACTCCAGCACCGCGGCTAATCCGCTAGAGGGCATCGTACCTGAGACCACCCCTCGGAAGGAAAGCCAGGGGGCTTGCGCTGCGAAAAAGCGGGTGCGAGGACCCCGAAAAGCACTGGCAGGTGCATAAATCGGCGGCAGTTACTAAAGTGCTGACTTACCGAACCCAGAAGTGTTGATGAGGTCTTTCTTTTCCGTGTCTGTTCTTTCTTCCTTGCGCCAGCGCCTGCTGTACCGTTCGGCCCCCGTCGCCACCATTGACGCCGCGAAGGCCGCACCACCGCCCTCCCCTCTTGCCCCGGTCGATCTCACCGACCCGGCCCAGGTCACGGGCGTCATGGAGATCGCCGCGCGCGTCGGGGAAATCCTGATTGCGGCTGGCTCCGCCAATACCGACGTCCAGGCGCAGATTCACCTCGTCGCATCCTCTTATGGTCTGCACTACTGTCACGTGTCCATCCTGATGAACACGATCACTATCCACACGGCTATCGGCACGGGCCCGGACCGGCGAAACCTCCACGTCTTCCGCGTGGCGCCGAGCATCGCTGTGGACTTCACCAAGCTGTCCGCCGTCGACCGCCTCATCCGCTCCATCCACTCCGGTGCCACGCCGCCGGCCATGGCGGAGAAGGTCCTGGATGATATCGACGCGATGAAGAACCCTTATTCCACGACCACCATCGTCAGCGCCTGGGGCGCCATGGGTGGGTTTATCGCCGTCATGCTCGGTGGTGATCTCCTCGTCGGCCTCATCACGTTCCTCATTTCGGCTCTCATCATGGGCACGAACATGTTCCTGGCCGGGTACCGCTTGCCGCCCTTCTATCAGAACCTCGTCGGCGGCCTGCTTGCCGTTGTCCCCGCGGCCATTCTCTACAACGTCTTCGCGGGTTTTGGTATCCACATTCTGCCTTCCCAGATCATCGGTTCGGGCATCATCGTGCTGGTGGCGGGACTGACCTTGGTGCAGTGCCTGGTGGACGGCATCACGCGCGCGCCCGTGACTTCCTCCGCCAAGTTCTTCGAGGCCCTCATGTCCACCGGCGCCATCATCGCCGGCGTGGGCCTGGGTATCCAGGTTGCCTCATGGGTGGGCTTTAGCCTGCCGCCGCTGGCGACGCTCGCGCCACCCGTCTATCACCAGATCCCGCTTCTGGTGCTGTGCGGCGGAATCGGCTCCGCCGCCTTCGCGTTGGCCTTGGGGGCATCGTGGTCGGAGGTCACCATCTCCGGGCTCACGGCGGCCGCCGGTATGGTTTTCTACTACTTCCTCGTCGTCTTTTTCGGCGTTGGCGCTGTCGTCGCCTCCGGATTCTCGGCCGTGGCGGTGGGCCTCGCGGGTGGTCTCCTTTCCCGCCGCTACATGATGCCACCGCTCATCACCATGATCGTGGGCTATACCCCCATGCTGCCGGGCCTGACCTTGTACCGCGGCATGTATGCCATGCTCAATGAACAGCTCATCACCGGCCTGACCAACCTGGCCAGCGCCCTTGCCATTTCCGGCGCGCTCGCCGCCGGCGTGGTCTTTGGTGAGCGCGTCGCCCGCCGCCTGCGCCGCCCGCAGTACTTCCGGCCTTATACCGCCTTCAAGCGCCTGGGAACCTTTTCCTTTTCACGGGCCACCCGTTTGGCGCAGCGAGCACGCATCCCCCGCGTCCCCATGTCCCCCTTCGCACCGCGCCACAACCTGCCGGCCCCGCCGCCGCAGTATGGCCCCAAGCCACCGACGCCCGCGCAGCAGGCGCGCTTCCAGCAGGGTGATGCCGTCACGGACATGTGGCCCGTCACCACGGAGTTTCCAGCGCAGCGCCCCACCTACACGGTGCCCGGCAAAGATGACCCGAGCGCCCCATCGGCGTCGCAATAGCGTAGAATAGCCGGTCTGAAAGCTTTCACACTTCATCCCAGGAGGACTCCGTGCCACCAAAGGTCACAGATACTCAGCCAGCGGCTGACCAGACTCATGCAGTAGAGGAAGAGACCGCCCGCTCCGCGCGCCGCGTCGTTGCCACCTATGCGGAGGATTTCCTTGACGGCGTGACTCTTATGTCGATGCTGGGCGTCGAACCGGAAGGCTTGGTGCACCGCAAGGTCTTGGCCGAGCAAGCCGATGCTGCTCCAAAGAAGTCCAGCAAGAAGTCAACGAAGAAGGCCTCCAAGAAGTCCAGCAAGAAGGCGACCAAGAAGGCTACGAAGAAAGCCTCAAAGAAGGCGACTAAGAAGAGCACCAAGAAGTCGACGAAGAAGGCGTCTAAAAAGTCCGCGAAGAAGGCCTAGCTATGTCCGGGCGCAGCAATAGCTTCTTAGTCGTGGCCAACCGCCTGCCGGTGGACCTCGAGACCTCCGCCGACGGCACCCGTGAATGGAAGGCCTCCCCCGGCGGTCTCGTCACCGCGCTTTCCCCTGTCTTGGAAGAACACCAGGGCTGTTGGGTGGGTTGGCCGGGCGTGGCCGACGAGGCCCCTGAGCCTTTCACCACCGACAACGGCGTCCTGCTTCACCCGGTACGCCTCACGCAAGAGGATTATGAAGCCTTCTACGAGGGCTTTTCCAATGCCACCCTGTGGCCGCTCTACCACGACCTCATCGTCACCCCCGTCTACAACCGCGATTGGTGGGATGCTTACCGCGAGGTCAACCTGCGTTTTGCCAACGAGGTAGCGGCTGTCGCCGCGGAGAATGCCACGGTGTGGGTTCAGGACTATCAGCTGCAGCTCGTGCCCGGCATCCTGCGCCAGCTGCGCCCCGATCTCACCATCGGCTTCTTCCTCCACATCCCTTTCCCCTCCCCGGATCTCTTCCGCCAGCTGCCGTGGCGTGAGGAGTTGGTGCGGGGGCTTCTCGACGCCAACCTGATCGGCTTCCACCTCGAATCCAACGCCCGCAATTTCCTAGAGCTCGCCCGCACCCAGGGCCTGAAGGTCGAAGGTGAAGTGAGCACCCGCGCGGTCACCGCGCGCATCGTGACCAGTAGTGGGCATTCCGTCGGAATCGGTGCCTTTCCCATCTCCATTGCGGCGGGTGAGTTCGCTGAAGGCGGTGATGCGGGGGACATCGCCCAGCTACGTGCGGAGTTGGGTAACCCCACGCACGTCATTTTGGGAGTCGACCGCCTCGACTACACAAAGGGCATCCTGCAGCGTCTTACTGCCTTCGAGGAGCTCCTCGAAACCGGGGCGCTGGACCCAGACGAGGTGACCTTCGTGCAGCTGGCCACGCCCTCACGCGAGCGCATCGACCACTACCGCGCCACGCGCTCGAAGGTGGAGGAAGCCGTAGGCCGCATCAATGGGCGCTTCGGGCGCCTCGGTGCGCCGGTGGTGCACTACCAGCACAGCTCCGTCCCGAAGGAGGTCCTGCGCCGCTACTACAGGCTCGCGGACATCATGCTGGTCACGCCCTTCAAGGATGGAATGAACCTCGTAGCCAAGGAATACGTGGCCTCCCACGGCGATGGCTCCGGCGCGCTCGTACTCTCCGAGTTCGCAGGTGCGGCGGCAGAGCTTACTCAAGCTAACCTGTGCAACCCCTTCGACATCGAATCCATCAAGCGCGCCCTGCTCTCCGCGGTTAAGGCACTGGAGGAATCTCCTGAGACCATGCGCGAGCGCATGACTGCCATGAACGAGCAGGTGCGCAAGCATGATATCGCTTTGTGGTCGCAGTCCTTCCTCGGCGCGTTGGATCAGGAGGAAGCATGATGCGGCGCCGCCCCGCCGCAGCGCTCACCGCTGTGCTCACCTCGGCGCTGCTCGCAAGTGGCCTCACCGGGTGCGGCTCCGCGGATGAGGAGCCCACGCCGCGCGGCGATGATCGCATCGTGGGCAAGGATTGGCAGGTCATCAACCTTTATACCTCCCCGGACGCGCCATCCTCCCTCCCAGCCGATACCGCGCAAGTGCCGCACATGAGTTTCGGTGAGCACACTGCCGTGGGCTCGACCGGCTGCGTCCCCTTCACCGCCGAGGTCTCCTTCCACAAAGGGAACAAGGCCTCCACGATCTGGGAGGGTGACGTGATGAGGGTAGAAAAAGCCACCTACGAGAGCCCACCGAACGGTGAAGACTGCGAGGGCTCGGTCAGGTGGGCCGATTCGCTCATGCGCAACCTCATCGCCGAAGGCCATGAATTCGACTTTGCGCTTAACCCCAACAACCAACTCGTATTGACGCTGCGCACCGACAAAGTGGATTCACCGATCATCCGGATGGCTTCGCTGTAGCCCTGAAGTTTTCAGCGCTAGGGTGGGGAGCATGATTGATGCTCTCGCCTCCACTGAACACCTCGCGGTTGTGTCCGATTTTGATGGCACCTTAGCGGGCTTCGCGCGCAACGCGTATGACGTAAAGCCGGAGCAGCGCTCACTCGACGCCCTGGCCACCCTAGCGGAGCTCCCGAACACCACCGCCGCGGTACTCTCCGGTCGGCATCTCGAAGGCTTAAAGCGGGTTTGCCCGCTGCGTGAACCGGTACTTTTGGGCGGCTCGCATGGCGCAGAGTCCTCTTGGGAGGATTCCGCCCTCACTCCGGAGATGGAAGCTCACCTGGCGAAGAAAGAAGCAGAACTCAAAGAAATCATCGCGCGCCACCCCGGCGCGGAACTGGAGGTCAAACCCTTCCAGCGCGTGCTGCACCTGCGGACGCTAGAGTTGCAGGATCCTGACGCGGCGGCCGCGGCCTATGCAGAAGGCGAGGCTCTCAGCGCCGATGGCTTCCCTAAGACTGCGGGCAAGTGCGTCGTCGAATTTTCCGCTACGCAGGCCACGAAAGGCACGTGGCTTGAGAAGCTTCGCCAGCGCGTCGGCGCCACAGCGGTGGTCTTTTTAGGGGATGACACCACCGACGAAGACGGCTTCGCCATGCTCAACCAACCGCCGGACCTCGGCGTCAAGGTCGGTGAGGGCGCAACGCAAGCGGCGCTACGCGTGCCCGATATCGCGGCGGTGACGGAGTTCCTCGAAGAACTCGCGTCCGCCCGCGCGCAGCACAGCTCTTAAGCCCCAGCCGAGGCCACCGTGCGCCCGGGGTGGAACGTCGTCGGAAGCAGAGTGCGCGGCGCACCACCGTCGCCTTCAATGAGGCCTGCCAGCATGCGCCCGGCCGCCGCTCCCTTCTCCTTATTCGGCTGGACGACGGTGCTCAGCCCCAGCGCTAGGGCTGGCGCAATGCCGTCGAATCCGGTGACGGAAAGCTGCTGGGGAACAGCGGTTCCATGATCGCGGGCATAAGCTATCACGCCGAGCGCCATCGAGTCCGTCGTGCACAGCACCGCGGTGAGTTCGGGGTGGGCGCTCAGCAACTCTTCGGCTGCCGCATAGGCGGTGCGCGGGTCGTTGATGTGGCGCGTCACCACGGGGATATCTGAAGGATCGAGGCCCGCCTGCGCGAAGACGTCCAGCGCCCCCAGCACGCGCGAGCGCTGGACGTGCATGTCCGCCGCGGCGAGCTGTTCGGCCGTCACTTCGCCGTCGAGGCGCTCACGGTGCAGGCGGATGGTGAGGATGCCGATGCGGGTATGGGAGGCGTCGACAAGCGCCTGCGCCGCCGGGGCGATCGCGGCGCGGTCGTCGATGCCCACGAAGGGCAGGCCCGAATCCGTGGGCTGGTCGCACACCACCACCGGCAAGCCGCGGCGGCGCACGGCCTCCAGATAAGCATCACCCGCCGCCACGGAATAGACCACGAAGCCATCGACCGCGGCCGAGCCCACGAGCTGCGCCGCCTGCGTATCGTTGGGGGCGCCTACGGTATCCGGGCCGGCGGGGATCAAGGTAAGGGTCGTGCTCGCCCCGGCTGAAGCCTCCGCCATGCCGGCCAGGAAATCCACGGAAGCCATGTCCTCGAAGGCATAGGACAGGTGCTCAGTCAGCAACACCCCCAGTGAGCCCTGGCGGCGCGTGCGCAGGCTACGCGCGGTGGGATCCGGGCCGGTGTAGCCACGCTCCGCCGCGGCAGCGAGGATGCGCTCGCGGGTGGCAGGCGCCAGCTGGTCCGGGCGGTTATACGCGTTGGACACCGTGGTGGGCGAAACCCCGAGTTCGGCGGCCAGGGAGGCCAGCGTCGTGCTGCGTTTGGACATGACGGTAACACTACCCGTTTTCAATCCATTATCATTTGACAACAATTTTCACTAAACGTAGAAATAGGGACATGACCACTTCCCACTCACGCCGTGCTTTCCGACGTCCCACCGCTCTCCTCTTCGCCGCCACCCTGGGTGCCGCAGCGCTGAGCGCCTGCTCCTCCGGTGATGACAACGCCGCCGGCGGCTCGGATGCCGGATCCGACAAGGAGACCATCCACGTTGTGGCCTCGACCTCCATCTGGGCCGACGTTGCCCAGGCCGTCGTCGATACCGCACAGACCGACGTCAACATCGACGTCCACCCCATCGTGAGTGGCAACGGTGTGGACCCCCATCACTTCGAGCCCACCGCGGCCGACATCGCGCGCGCTAACGACGCCGACGTCATCATCGCCGGTGGCGGCGGCTACGACGCATGGCTCTACCAGGCGGTCAAGAACCAGGACGAGATCATTCACGCCCTGCCGCTGACCGCGCATGACCATGGCGATCATGATCATGGAGAAGAACACGACCATGCGCACGAGGAACACGCGCATGACCACGACGAACATGGTCATGACGAGCATGACCATGGAGAAGGTCATGATCATGACCACGCTCACGAAGGCGAAACCGTGACCATGGATGAGGCCAAGAAGATCGCCGCCGAGCACCCCGAGCAGATCACCAACATCGATGGCAACGAGCACGTGTGGTACGACGCCGCGGCCATCGAAAAGGTAGCGACCGACGTAGCCAATCTCGTTAACGAGGCCAACCCGGAGGCCAAGGCCACCGCCGATCCTCTGGTCGAGCGCGTGGAGGGCCTGAAGGCACGCATCGAGAAGCTGCCTCAGCACAACTACGCGCAGACCGAGCCCATCGCGGACTACATCTTCAAATACACCGAGAGCACCGACGCCACCCCGGAGGGCTACCGCAAGGCCACCGTTGCTGAAGGCGAGCCCACCGCCGCTGACCTGGCGCACTTCCTCGAGGACATCAAGCAGGACAAGATCGACCTGCTCATCTTTAACCCGCAGACCGAAACCGACATGACCAAGCGCATTCGCACCGCCGCCGAGGACAAGAACATCCCGGTCGTCGAAATCGGTGAAACCCCGCCGGAGAAGACCAACTTCCTCGAATACTATGAAGAAGTCGTAAACGCACTCGAGGCTGCATAAGTGCTCATTTCCTTTAAAAATGCCGCAGTAGAACCACTGTGGTCGAACATGAACCTCGCCGTAGACCGCGGCGAGTTCATCGCCGTTTTAGGCCCCAACGGCGTGGGCAAATCCACGCTGCTGGGAACTATCCTGGGCACCCGCCAGCTCACCGCGGGCAGCGTGGACGTCGCGTGCCGCGTGGGCTTTATCCCCCAACAAAGAATGTTCCCCCAGGACCTGCCCCTGCGCGCCCGGGATCTGGTGTCGCTGTCCCTCGCCCACGGCACGCTGCGCAACCGGCGCCCTGCCCGGGGACGCGTCGATGAACTCCTCGCCGAGGTCGGCGCCACCGGAATTGCCAACCGCCGCGTGGGCCAGCTCTCCGGCGGCCAGCAGCAGCTCATCCGCCAGGCGCAAGCCCTCGCCAACGACCCAGAACTCATCCTTGCCGATGAGCCGCTGCTGTCGCTGGACCCGGGAAGGCAGCAGGCGACCGTCGAGAAGCTCGACGCCTGGCGCCACGAGCGCGGCACCTCCATCCTCTTCGTCACCCACGGCATCAATCCCGTGCTGGGTGTGGTGGACAAGGTGCTCTACCTCGCGCCCAACGGGCACATGTTCGGCACGGTGGATGAGGTCATGCGCTCGGAGGTGCTCTCGGAACTCTATGGCTCATCCGTGACCGTCCTCAACGTCGATGGGAGGCTCATCGTTGTCTAAGTTCATCGAGGACACCCAGTACCTGCTGGGTGTTGATTTCGTGCAATCCTCGCTCATCGCCTGCGCGCTGCTCGGAATCCTCTCCGGGGTGATGACCTCACTCATCGTCCTGCGCCAGATGTCCTTCTCCGTGCACGCCACCTCTGAGCTCGCTCTTATGGGCGCGGCCGCGGCTTTGCTGTTCGGCCTCAACATCGGCTTCGGCGCGATCGCCGGCGCCATCGTCGCCGCCATCATCCTGGCGGTGCTGGGATTGAAAGGCCAACAAGACAGTGCCATCGGCGTGGTCATGAGCTTCGGCCTGGGCCTCTCGGTGCTCTTTTTGCACCTCTACCCCGGCAACGCCAAAACCGCGATGACGCTCCTGACGGGACAGATCGTTGGCGTCTCCTCCGCTTCGGTGTGGCTGCTCGCCGCCACGACCGCCATCATCGTTGCCGTGGTGGCGTTGTTCTGGCGCCCGCTGCTTTTCGCCTCTGCGGATCCCGTCATGGCCCAAGCCGCCGGCGTGCCGGTGAAGTCCCTGGCGGTCTGCTTCGCCATCCTCGTGGGCCTGACGGCCGCGCAGTCCGTGCAGATCGTCGGTTCCCTACTCGTCATGGCGTTGCTCATCACCCCGGGCGCAGCGGCGGTACAGATTACCTCCTCCCCGTTGCGCGCGGTGGTGTGGTCCACCATCTTCGCGGAAGTCTCCGCCGTGGGCGGCTTCCTGCTCTCCCTGGCACCGGGCCTGCCGGTGTCGGTGTTCGTGACCACGATTTCCTTCATCATCTACCTGGCATGCCGGCTCATCGGCTGGCTGCGCGGGCGCACCGCGGTGCGCGATGACATCGCCGCCGCACGCTTCCACCGCGCGAATAAAGCGTCCGGCGAAGAACATCACACCAGCACCCACGACGAGCACTGCGCGCACACCGACTAAACTGGCTGCCCGTGAAAGAATCCCTGGAACTCGATGGCCGCACCCGCACGTTTATTACCGTGGAGCCCCCTGAGCCAGGCGGGGATCTGATCCTTTTCTTCCACGGCTCGCTGCAATCGGGCAGCGTCATGCGGAGGTTTACGGCCAATACTTTCGATGAGATGGCCGAGCGCACCGGCCGCGTCATCATCTACCCGGAGGGCGTGGACCGCCACTTCAACGATGCTCGCGGCACATTACCCGTGAAGGCCCGCGAACTCGGCGTCGATGACGTCGCCTTTGCCCGCGCCCTCGTGGAGCGGGCCCAGCAGCGCTACGGCACACAGCGCACGTTTGCCTGCGGCTACTCCAACGGTGGGCAGATGGTGCTGCGCTTGCTTTTCGACGCCCCCGGGCTTCTCGACGCCGCCTGCATCTTCGCCTCCACCCTCGGTTCCGGTTCCAACCACGCGCCGAGCAACCCGGACTCGGCCTACCTGCCCACCCCGGTGCTGCTCATGCACGGAACCGCTGATCCGCTTGCGCCCTATGAGGGCGGCGTGGCTGGGCTCGATGCGACTCGCACGCGTGGAAAAGTGACTTCGGCGCCATGGACGGCCGCGCGCCTGGCACAGCTCAACGGGCTATCCGGAGAGCCACAGCTGGCCCGCCCCTACGAGTCAGTGACCACGCAAACCTGGGCTGGCGACAACCCCGTGGAGCTGTGGACGATGGAAGGCACCGGACACGTCATACCATCCGGCAACCAACTTGATGCGCGCCTGGGCCCCAATACGGATGCCTTCCTGGCAGCCGATGTGGTGGAGGGCTTCTTCGCCCGCGTTTCTTAGCCGTAGAGTCCAAACACGGCCACAACTGCCCTTGTTGCCAAAGTTCCGGCCAGATCTTGAATCAGCGGCCATAACTTTGGCAGAACGGGCACTATCTTTCTTGCGCGGGGCATGGGGCCCGCGCGGCGTCCTTAGATTGCGCGGCGCCTAAAGCATCATTCATGCCGCGCGCGACGCTGGCGGGCGAACTCCGAAAGGACCGCACCTGCCGCCACGGAGGCGTTGAGGGATTCAACCCAGTCGGTCATGGGGATGGACATGATGGCATCGCAGTTCTCGCGGACGAGGCGCGAGATGCCCTTGCCCTCAGAGCCGATGACGATGACGACGGGGTCAGTGCCGCCGTTGTAGGTGTCGAGCGTGTGCTCGCCTCCCGCATCGAGGCCGACGACCTGGTAGCCAGCCTTCTGGAACTCCTGAACCGTGCGGGTCACGTTGGTCACGCGAGCTACTGGCAGGCGCGCGGCAGTGCCTGCCGAGGTACGCCAGGTCACCGCGGTAACGGAGGCCGAGCGACGCTCCGGAATGATGACGCCATGGCCGCCAAAAGCGGCAACGGAGCGGATGACCGCGCCGAGGTTGCGGGGGTCGGTGATGTTATCGAGGATGACGAACATGCCCGGTTCCTGGGCATCGCGTGCGCGATCCATCAGGTCATGGACGTCGGCATACTTATATGGCGGGATCTGCAGGCCAATGCCCTGATGCATGCCGTTGCCGGTCATGCGGTCCATCTCGTGGCGCTGGACCTCAAGAATCGGGATGTTGCGGGTATTGCACATGGCTACGGCCTCAGACAGGCGGGCGTCGTTGCGCGTTCCCTGCACAATGTAGAGCGACGTTGCCGGAACCTTAGCGTGGAGGCACTCGATGACCGGGTTGCGGCCGACGACCATCTCCGCGGTCTCCTTGTGGTGGCGGCCCGAGTTGCGGCGTTCGCGCTCCAGCTTCGCCTTGTGCTTGGCGTGGTAGACGCGGTCCTCCGCCTTCGGCGTGGGCCCCTTGCCGGCTAGGCCCTTGCGGCGCTGACCGCCAGAGCCCTTCGTAGCGCCCTTCTTATTCGTCTTGCGGATACCTGCGCCGCCGCGGCCATGGGTACGTGCCATAATTCTTCTCCTTATGTTGTCCTCGGCTTCTGTGCTGTCCTAGGCCTTTGCCAAGGACGTTAATCCGCCAAGGACCAGGTGGGGCCGTCGGCGGTGTCGGTGATGGTAATACCCGCGGCTGCAAGGCGGTCGCGCACAGCGTCCGCAGTAGCCCAATCCTTTTCTGCGCGGGCGGTAGTGCGACGCTCCAACTCGGCTCGGACGAGGACGTCCAATGCCGCATCAGCGCCGCTTTCTTCGCCACTATCTTTCCACTGTTCATCGAGTGGATCAAAGCCAAGAACCGCAGCCATGACGCGCACCGCCCCGGCAAGGCGCTCGGCTTCCTCACGGTTGCCTTCTCCCAGCGCCTTATTGCCCGCGCGCACCGTGGTGTGGATTTCCGCCAGCGCCTTCGGGACAGCAATGTCATCGTTCATTGCGTCCTCGAAGGCCGCGGTCCACTGGCCCTTCTCGACGCCCTCGAACTTGCCCACAAAGTCCTCAATACGACGGTAGCCCGCCGCGGCCTCGGTCAGCGCTGCCTCAGAGTATTCGAGGACCGAACGGTAGTGCGCGGAACCCAGGTAGTAGCGCAGCTCCACCGGGCGGACGATCTCCAGCATGTTGGCAATGGAGAGCACGTTACCCAGGGACTTCGACATCTTCTCACCGGCCATGGTGACCCAGTGGTTGTGCATCCAGTAGTTGGCGAACTTGTCACCCGCCGCGTGGGACTGCGCAATCTCGTTCTCGTGGTGCGGGAACTGCAGGTCCAAGCCACCGCAGTGGATATCGAACTCGCCGCCTAGGTAGTAGGTCGACATGGCCGAGCACTCAAGGTGCCAGCCCGGGCGGCCCTTGCCCCACGGTGTGGGCCAGGACGGTTCGCCCGGCTTAGCCGCCTTCCACAGCGCGAAGTCCTGCGGGCTGCGCTTGCCCGCGGCATCCGACTCGCCCTGCTCCATATCCTCGACGCGGTTGCCAGACAACGCGCCATAGTCCGAGCCTTCCGTGGCATTCCACGCGGCGACATCGAAGTAGACGGAGCCTGCACCATCTTCGCCAGGCACGGAATACGCGAAGCCGGCGTCGATAAGCCGCTGCATGTATTCCACCATCTGCGTCACAAAACCCGTCGCGCGCGGCTCCACAGAGGGCGGCAGAACGCCCAGGGTGTTATAGGCCTTGGTGAACTCGCGCTCATAGGTGGATACCCACTCCCACCAAGGGCGGTTATTCTCGGCTGCCTTGGTGAGGATCTTGTCATCGATATCGGTGACGTTGCGCACCAAGGCCACGTCATAGCCCTGCGCAAGCAGCCAGCGGCGCAGGATATCGAAGGCAACGCCGGAGCGCAGGTGCCCAATGTGCGGCTGGGACTGCGGGGTGGCACCACACAGGTAGATCGACGCATGGCCGGGACGAACCGGCTCGAACTCACGTTGGCTGCGGGTGGCGGTATCAAAAATGCGCAAAGTACTCACCTGGCCTAGTCTAATTGACTCATCCAGCCGGCAAGTTCAGGACGCCTTAGGCGCGCCAGACTACGGCAGTCGCCACGGCTGCTCGGCCCTCCTTGCGGCCGGTGAAGCCAAGGTGATCCGTCGTCGTGGCCGAAACGGACACAGGGGCACCAAGGATTTCGCTCAGCACGGACTCGGCTTCTTTGCGCCGCGGGCCCATCTTAGGGCTCTGGCCAACCAGTTGTGCCGCGGCGTTGCCGATAATGAAACCTTCCTTCTCCAACAACTCGCGGCACTCACGCAGCAGCTGGGCACCTGAGACCCCGTCGTACTCTGGCCGGCCCACGCCGACGAAGGAGCCGAGGTCGCCGAGGTTGGAGGCGGAGAGCAAGGCGTCGACAAGCGCGTGGCTCACCACGTCACCATCGGAATGGCCCTCGCAGCCATCCACGTCGTCGAAGAGTAGGCCTGCAATCCAGCAGGGCTTTCCGGGCTCGATCTGGTGGGCGTCGGTGGCGATTCCCACGCGCGGGATAATCGGGTTAGTCACTAGGCACCTCGAAGATGGTCGGTTCGGCCTCATCCGTCACGGCCTTGGCCAGGACGAGGTCGATGGGGGTGGTGATCTTGAAGGCGAAGGTATCTCCCTGCACGGTCTCCACGCGCTCGCCGTGCCATTCCATGAGGCTGGCGTCATCGGTGGCGACGAAGTCAGGGTCCTGCGCCCAATAGTCTAGGTTGGCGCGGCGCAGCGCGGCCAAGTTAAAACCCTGCGGCGTCTGCACGGCGCGCAGACGGGAACGGTCCGGGGTGGACAGGACCGTGGTCCCCTCCACCTCTTTGATGGTGTCTGCCACGGGAAGGACCGGGATGACTGCGGTGGCACCGTCGAGCACGCGCTTGGCGACGCGCGCGATCATCCCCGGCGGCGTCAATGCCCGGGCTGCGTCGTGGATGAGCACCACGGCGTCCTCCTCCGGGATTGCTTGCAATCCCGCCCAGACGGAATCGGCGCGCTCGCCCGCGCCGTGGACGATGCGAATGGGCACGTCAGAATCGATGCGGTTAAGGATGCTGGAGGCATAACCCTCCATGGCCGGGCTGACCAGCACGATGATCTCATCGACGAATTCCGAGGTGATCATCGCCCGGACGGAGCGCTCCAGGAGGGTGCGCCCGCGCAGCTCTACGTAGGCCTTGGGAACGTCTGCGCCGAGGCGCGTTCCCTGACCAGCAGCCGCGACGAGAGCAATGACGCGGGGGGTGGGCTGGTCCTTAGTCTTCGTCGTCGAAGGAGAGGTCATCGAGATCGACGTCATTGTCAATGTCGGTGGTAATGGACTTGTCATCCACCAGGCCAGCGGCGCGGTGACGCTCGATGGTGGCGTTGATTTCCTCCATCATGGTGTCAGCCTTCTTCTCATCAACCGGCTTGGCCAGGGAGAGCTCACCGACCAGAATCTGGCGGGCCTTGGCCAGCATGCGCTTCTCACCAGCGGACAGGCCACGGTCCTGGTCGCGGCGCCACAGGTCACGCACAACCTCGGCCACCTTGTTGATGTCGCCGGAGGCGAGGCGCTCCTGGTTGGCCTTGTAGCGGCGGGACCAGTTGCCGGCTTCCTCAACGTCTACTTCGCGCAGAACGGAGAAGACCTTCTCGAGGCCTTCCTTGCCCACGACATCACGCACGCCGACCATCTCAACGTTCTTGGAAGGCACACGGACCACGAGGTCGGACTGGTTGATTTGGAGAACGAGGTATTCGAGCTCCTCGCCGCCCATCTCCCGGGTTTCAATCGCCGTAATTTTGGCGGCGCCGTGGTGGGGGTAGACGACGACCTCTCCGACCTTAAATTCCATTGCCACTCCTTGTGAAGCCTTTGAGACGGTGCCCATCGTGTGCTCTCGGCGTACTCTCGGTGGGCCGCATATACAGGGAATCTATTCTAGCACGCAGCCATCGTGCCCCGCTCCCCCGCCCGGGTACCGCCTGCCCGCCGCTTTACACCACGGTGACGCCCTATAGAAAGCTCGGCTACCCCCGGTCTACCCAAGGGGTTTGCTGGAAACTGTGTGCTTTCTTCCCAGAGGTACTAGGCTAAAGCGTTGATAAGCTTTGTGATCGCAATTCAATGGAGGACACTCACAGTGCAGTCCCTGAAGTCCGCCGCTCGCTGCGGTGCCATCATGTCAGTTACCGCCCTCTCCGCGCTGGCCTTGGCGTCCTGCTCGGCCGGTCATGTTGCTCAGACCGCGGAAAAGGTGATTGCTGTCGACGGCGCATCCGCAAGCTCCGAAGATGGAAAGGTGGCCGTGCGTGACGTCACCATTCAGGTTGAGCCGGACACCGGTGAGACCTCCCTCAAGTTCGTCGCCGTCAACCAGGGCTACAAGGTCAACGACGTCGTTCTCGAGTCCGTCAGCGTCGACGGCCAGGATGTTCCTCTGGAGGGCGTCGAGCCGCTCCCCCGCGATCATTCCCTCTTTGCTGATTCCCAGACGAACCTGGACCGCCTCCCCAAGGACGGCAAGGATGAGAACATCACTTATGTGACCACCTCCCTGGAGAACGAGGACTACGCCTTCGGCGGCTCCCGCCCGGTGACCTTCACCTTCAACACCGGCACCATTGAGGTTGACGCCACCGTGTCCGCCTCCCCGCTGCAGTCCGGCGACTTCGACCGCGACCCGCAGTCCACCGAGGGCTACGCTGAGAACAAGTAAGCCTTTTCCTCATAACGCAACCGCCCCAGCTGCCAAAGTTTCCCCGGATCATCGAGGCCGAATCACGGGCTGCAACTTCGTCAGTTGGGGCGGTTACTTTGTTCGTTTTTCTATCGCGCTAAGGGATGGAAGAAAACGCAGCCCGTCCCGCATAACCTGCGCCGTCCTGCAGACTGACATCAATGTCCGCGCGGCTTACTAGAGTGTGAGACATGGCAAAAAAGGTTCGTCCCGTCCACACGTGTTCTGAGTGTGGCTTCGTCTCCCCCAAGTGGCTTGGCCGCTGCCCTGAGTGCGGCTCGTGGGGGACGCTGCAGGAAACCGCGGCAGCCCAAAGCAGTACCGCTGCTCAGGCTGCAGTATCTGGGCGGCGCCCCACAGGCTTGACGCCGACGAGCCCGGCGGTGCCGATAACGACGGTCGGCGCGTCAGCGACGAAGGCCATCAATACCGGCATCGGGGAGCTTGACCGCGTTCTCGGCCGCGGCATCGTCCCTGGTTCGGTCGTGCTCATGGCGGGAGAGCCGGGAGTCGGCAAATCCACTCTGCTGCTGGAGGTAGCCTCCCGCTGGGCACAGTTGGGCCGCACTGCCCTGTACGCCACCGCGGAGGAATCCGCCGGGCAGGTTCGCGCCCGCGCGGAGCGCACCGGGGCGCTGCATGAGACGCTCTACCTTGCGGCCGAGTCAAACCTGGACGTCGTCTTTGGCCATGTAGAGCAGCTTAAGCCCAGCCTGCTCATCGTGGACTCCGTCCAAACCATGCACGCCGCCGGGGTCGAAGGCGTCGCTGGCGGCGTAGCACAGTCACGCGCTGTGACCGCAGCGCTGACCACGCTAGCCAAAACCACCGGCATCCCCATCCTCCTCGTCGGGCACGTGACCAAGGACGGCAACGTCGCCGGACCACGCGTGCTCGAGCACCTCGTGGACGTTGTCTTGAACTTTGAAGGTGACCGCCAATCCTCACTGCGGCTGCTTCGCGGCCTGAAGAACCGCTTTGGCGCTACCGATGAGATGGGTTGCTTCGAACAGACAGCGGCCGGAATCAGGGAGGTCGCGGATCCTTCCGGGCTCTTTCTTTCCCACCGCGGCAGCACCCCGGATGGCTCCGCGGTGACCGTCGCCATGGATGGTGTGCGTCCCATCTTGGCCGAGGTACAAGCGTTGACTGTCGATCCCGTGGCCAAGAACCCGCGGCGCGTGGTGACGGGGCTCGACGCCAACCGCGTCCCCATGGTGCTCGCGGTGCTGCAGGCCCGCGCGGGCGAGCGCACCAACGATAAGGACGCCTACGTGGCCACGGTGGGAGGAATGAAGATTCAGGAACCAGCCACGGATCTTGCCGTAGCACTCGCCACGTGGTCCTCCTTGCATGAGCAACCACTTCCGCCGAAGACCGTTGTCATCGGGGAAGTCGGCCTCGCCGGCGAGGTGCGCCGTGTGCCGAACCTAGACCGCCGCTTGGCAGAAGCGTCCCGTTTGGGTTACCGCTACGCCATCGTCCCGCCCGGAAAGGTAGAGATCGGCGGCGGCATGCAGGTGCGCCAAGCCGCAACGCTGAGCGAGGCGATTGCAGCGCTTAAAGCAAGTTAAACGGCAACGCTGGGGAGTAGTTTTCCCCGATGACGGTATGCAGGAAGTAAGCACCCGGCTCGGCTTCCTCACGCTCGGTACACTTGCCCGGTTCGGAGCGCTTACGGGACCAATCCGCCTGGAAGTAGCGGGTCTCACCGGACTTGAAGGTCTGCTTGCCGGTTTCTACAGAGGCATAGCAGTCAGTATCGGCCCACACGCGCTCGTTAGAGCCCATCTTGTAAACCTCAAAGCGCAGCTGCTCTTCATCGAGGTCGATGGAGCAATCCTTTGTCGTCGGGTTAAAAACCTCCAGGTAGAAGGTCGGCATCTTACCGGCCGGGACGCTGTCCTCATTGGTCTTAGCCAGCACCTTGAGGTCCTGGAGGGAGCACGTCGTCTTGGACGGGTCCACGGTCAGCTCATCCGGCTTCGCCTCTGACGTTGGTTCTTCCTTGCCGGACTCGCCCGCCTCGGATTTCGCCGGTTCCGTCGAACCCGTCGCTTCGGCGGATTCCTTGGCTGAGGTGGGCTCCGTCGTTTCCGCTGCGGAGGTTGTTTTTTCCGAAGGTGCCAAGGTATCCGAAACCGCTGCCTGCTGCGACTCGGCCGCCGAGTCCTCCTTCGAACCGCCAAAGAGCGCGGTAGCAGCGAAGATAAGAACAACCACGAGTACCAAGATCGCCACGAGTGCGGCGACGCGACGACGCACGTAGATCTCTCGCGGCAGCTGCTTCGGGGTACGGGATGGCTCAGTCACAGGTCTTAGTTTAAGGGGACTCGAGCCCAACCCGGGCCAGCCCCAAGCCGCGTGTCTTGAGCAGCGGCTTCTACGCGCTTGGGGCCCGCCCAGCGCCCAGGGCTAATGAACTCCGTGCAGGACGACGGTTTCCACGCTGGAATCCTCAAGGAGGTAGCGCAGGCCGACGATGCCGAGCGTTCCGGCGTCGAGAAGCCGGCGTGCAGCCGGAATATCGGAGATGATCTGGGAAACCACCTGCGCGGTGTTTTCGCGCTCGAAGTCAGCGCGCTCTTCGCGGCCATCACGCTTGGCCACCATCGAGGCCGCGGCAACTTGCTCGATGATCGGGCGCTGCAGGCCCGTGGGCAATTCGCCACCATCCAGGAAGTCCTTGGCCGCGCCCACTGCGCCGCAGGACTGATGTCCCATGACAACGAGCAGGTTGGCGTGGAGGTTTTCTAAGGCATAATCCAGCGAGGCCATCACCGCGCTGTCCAAAATGTGGCCCGCGGTACGGATGACGAAGGCATCGCCGAAACCAATGTTGAACACGTGCTCGATCGGCGCGCGGGAGTCCGAGCAGGCCAATACGATGACGCGCGGATCCTGGCCCTGGGTCAGGCCAGCGCGCAGCTTCGCGTCCTGGTTAACGGCGATGAGGTTGCCCGTAACGAGGCGTTGATTACCTTGCTGGAGGGCTTCCCACACTTTCTGTGGATTTTGAGGAACTTTTGCTAAAGGCATGTTTCTTAGCTTAGACCTCAGCGCCCTACACTGAGGTGCCTATGGATACCCAAGCTGTCGTGGAATGGTTCGATGCCCATGAGCGCCCCCTGCCGTGGCGCCGACCGGGTACCTCAGCGTGGGGTGTGCTCTTAAGCGAGGTCATGAGCCAACAGACCCCCGTCGCACGCGTGGCCCCACAGTGGGAGGAGTGGATGCGCCGCTGGCCCACCCCACACGACCTCGCGGCGGCGTCCAAAGCGGACGTACTGCGCGCTTGGGGAAAGCTGGGCTACCCGCGCCGCGCGCTGCGCTTGTGGGAGTGCGCGAAGGAGATTGGTGAGGGGGCGGTTCCGGGGGACGTCGACAAGCTCTTGGCGTTGCCCGGGATCGGTGAGTACACCGCGCGCGCCGTGGCGTGTTT
This sequence comes from Corynebacterium guaraldiae, assembly GCF_053480195.1. Taxonomy (NCBI): domain Bacteria; kingdom Bacillati; phylum Actinomycetota; class Actinomycetes; order Mycobacteriales; family Corynebacteriaceae; genus Corynebacterium; species Corynebacterium guaraldiae. The sequence continues at coordinate 18,802 of NZ_JBRBAU010000011.1, forward strand.
CCATTTTGGCCACAACGTTCCGGTGGTGGATACCAACGTGCGCCGCGTCTACGCCCGCGCTGAGGAGGGCCGCTTCCTCGCGCCACCTCCCGCAAAACGCGAGCTGGCACAGGTGGAAGCATTGCTTCCGGAAGAAAATGGGCCACGTTTTTCCGCCGCGCTCATGGAACTTGGTGCCTTGGTGTGCACGGCCAAGAACCCCGACTGCGCCGCCTGCCCCATCAAGGCCTCGTGCGCGTGGCAGCTCGCGGGCTGTCCGGAACCCAGCGAGGAGGAAGCAGCGCGGGCAAAGAAGCGCGTGCAGAAGTTCACCGGCACGGACCGCCAGGTGCGCGGGCTGCTTCTCGACGTCCTCCGAGGCTCACCCCACCCAGTTCCCCAAGCCGACCTGGATGCGGTGTGGCCGGACGCGACGCAGCGCTCGCGGGCGCAGGCCTCACTACTCGAGGACGGGTTGATGGATGTCAACGACGAGGGTCTGTTCCACCTGCCGCACTAGGCACGTGTGAGAAGTCGATGAGGTGGCCGAAGGTCCAATCGCGGTCAGTTAGCAGGCGGGCGAGGATAAGCCCGCAGCCAATGGCCGCCACGGCCATCGAGGCGGTAGCGAAGTTGCTCAAGGCTTGGTCCATGTTCCCCACGTTGAGGTGATAAACGGTGCGGAACATGGAGGTTCCCGGGATCATGATGACGGACGCGGGCACCGTCGTGGTGATGCGCGGTAGGTGTGCGCGTTTGGAGGCAACCGCGCCCAAGAGTCCGACGATGAGACCGCCGGCGAAAGCACCGACGTAACTTGTGGCTCCGACCCCGATGAGGATTAGGCGTACGAGGTTGGCCACCGTTCCCACCGCGGCCGCCACGAGCACCATCCGGCGCGAGGAATTAAAGAGGAACGCGAATCCGGAAATGCCCAGGAAGCTGGCTGCTGCGGCGGCGAGGTACCACACCGGCGCATAGACGGGGGTACCCGGTTCCGGAGTAAGCTCCGTGGTCCAGCTGACCAGGGCCACGGTAAAGGTGGCTGCGGTGATCACCGTCAGCGCGTAGGTCAGGCGGGAAAGCCCGGCCTCGAAGTCGAAGCGAGCGAGGTCAATGAGCGCGGAGAACAGGGGAAATCCGGGAACGAGGAAGAGCACCGCGGCCACGTAGCCCGAGGAAAACTCTGACGGGTCCGCCACTCCGGCGGCGGCCACGGCCTCGGTGGTGAAGAAGTACACGAGGCTGGCCACCGTTCCGGCTGCCACGATGCACCCCAGTTGGTGGACGTGCTTGCCGTGCAAAACCGCGCGGGTGAGCTGACCACAAAAGGCGGCGAGGGCTACCAGCAGAATCGCCAGCGGCGTAAAGAAGTTCAGGACCGCGAAAGAGGCGCACGCAATGGACGCCGCCGCAGCTAGGAGCCAGCGGTTCCACCGCTTGACCACGTTGGCCTCGATGACGTCGAGCATCTTTGTGAGTTCTTCCGCCGTGATGCCCGCGTACAGCCGGTGGTGGGTCAGGTCCTCTAGGGCTTCTATCCGGGAAGCGTCGACAGCCGGCGAATGCTGTTGCGCCACCACCGTGCGGAAGTCGCGGCCACGGTGGAACGTACAGGTGATCTGTGTGACGCCAACGTTGGCGTCGAGCCGATCAAAGCCGAGCGCGCGGGCGGCACGTTTCATGCCGCGCAGCACGCGGTAGCCGGACGTTCCCGCACCCATGAGCATCATGCCTAGGCGCAGGACGACGTCGGCCTCGTACCCCATACGGACATAGTCGCTGCTGGGGTGAGAAGTCATTAGCGCCAGCGCCCCCGGAAGTTCAGTCCACCTGGAAGATTGACCCACATGCCGCCGCGGGAGTTAAAGGTCACGGGACCGACCTTTGTTGACATCGAGGCACCGGAGCCGGAGAGATTGATCCAGCTATTTTTTCCGGTCTTCTTGCGCTTGCGAAAATAAATGCCCATGCGCGCTAGCTTAGCGCAGCGACGTCTCAGCGCAGCGAAGTCGCTGCGCACCGGCGACAGAGCGATTACCCTTACGGCATGAATCTAATCTCTCCTCGCGCACTCGTGGCGGCCCTTACGCTGGCGGCTTCTGCGCTGCTGCCCGTCACAGCATCGGCTACACCCGGCACGCCGACCTCCGCCCATCCGATTGACCACCTCGCAGGCGTCTCCGGCGTCACTGCGGAGAAGATCTCCTATGAGTCCACGCTCATGGACGGCTCCCCCACCACCGTCACCGGCGTCATCTACGAGCCTTCCGCTGCCTGGAGCGGCCCGGGTGAGCGCCCCACCATCATCTTCGCACCCGGCACCCGCGGCGCGGGCGACCAGTGCGCTCCGTCCAATGCCACGCAGTCGGTGGGCAACGTCGCGCTGGGTCCGGCCAATCAGGTCACGCTCAATATGAACTACGAGTACGCGCTGTACCAATACGCCGCGCAACAGGGCGTGCGCGTGGTCACGACCGACCTGGTTGGACTCGGCACACCAGGTCACCACACCTATGTCAACCACATCGAGGAAGCACACGCGGTTCTCGACGCCGCCCGCGCCGCCCTCCGCCACGCGAACGCGCCGGCCGATGCCCCCGTGGGTTTTGCTGGCTATTCCCAAGGAGGCGGTGCGGCCGCGGCCGCAGCCGAGTACGCGGAAACCTATGCACCGGAGCTCAACGTCAAGGGCACCTACGCCGGTGCCCCGCCGGCCGATCTTTTCGAGGTCATGAACGCGGTCGATGGCTCCTCCATCGTTCACGTGTTGGGCTATGCCATCAACGGCTATGCGGAGCGCAGCCCTGAGTTTTATAACGAGGTCGTCACCGAGATGAACCCGCGCGGCATGCACTTCCTTGCCAGCGCCGCCCACGCCTGCATTGGTGATTCGATTGCGACGTGGGGCTTTACCCGCACCAGCCAGCTGACCAAGACGGGCGAGTCCTTCGGCGAACTTGTGCGCCGCAAACCGGCTGCCGCCCAGATGCTTGCGGAGCAACGACTGGGCCAGCGTGCCCTCAACGCCCCGATGCTGGTCATGAACTCCCCCACCGATGACCTCATCCCCTACGAGCAAGCTCGCGCGATGGCCGGTAGCTACTGCTCACTCGGCGGCACCGTCCAGTTTGACGCCGCCGACCCCGTCGACGTTCTTCCCCACTCCGGGGCCAACCACGCCGTTGGCATCATCAACTCGGTTCCGCGCGGCGTGGACTATCTGATCGATCGCTTCAAGGATGTCCCCGCACCCTCTAACTGCCAGGCTTCCTAAGACTTAGTGCAAACCACCCAAGGATGAGAATGGCTCCTCGGCCTGGATGTCGTGCAAGGGCACGCGCACCCAAGGCGAATCACTGTGTGCGAGCAGCTCGGTGAGCCGTTGCGATTGATCCTTCATCGCAGCGGTGACGTCGGGCTCACCATCACTCGCCCAGATCATTCGGCCCCACCAGAAACTTGCGGCTACGTCAGCCCACGACACGAAGTAGCGCTGCAGGGTCGCCACGGCCTTGTCCGAAATCTGAAGGAACTCTTCTGGAGAGATCCACCCCAGCTCCGTTGCCGGGCCACCAACAGCGTGAACACGGATTATGTCCCATGCGCGCGTAGTGGTGGGCAGTGCCGGGGCTGCTGCTTTGGCAAAGCCCTCCGAGCGCAACATCCTCACGAGGTAGCGGAACTTATGTTCTCCAAGGCGCGGATCCGCGCCTTGGGCAATAAAGAAGTCTTTGAGGAACTCGACCTTTTCCTCCACTTCCGCATCTAGCTCGCGCTCGGGGACGTTCTTCACGGCGTATGCGAGGGGTAAAACCAGGTCATTTTCCACGTGCTGGCCACCTTCGAGCAGAGCATCAATAACCTGATACGCTTCCTGTGCACCAGTGACCCCCCAGTTTTGCTCGAGAGATGTTTTGTAGTATTTGGCCGCCCTTGCGTTGATGGCCTCAACCCCTAGCGGGGTCGCAAACGCCTTATTGCTCTTGTACGTCATTCCCCAAGAGTGTCGGCGCACCTCATCGTTGCTCGGCGCCGGTTCCGGCCATGGGAACTTTGTAAGGCGGTAGATCCAAGTGTCATCAAACTTTGCTGGCGTGAACGTTGAGCTCATACCCACACAACGTACCGAGGTTTCTGGCGCGGTTCCGTGGTGCCCCATCCATCACCCCTATGCTGGGGGTGATCTACGCCATAATTCAGCGCACCCAGTCACAGTTTTTGATGTGTTGTTAGTCTCGTGTGCATGACAGGACCCCAAATTGCAATGACAGACCGGCCAGATCTCGGTGCTGCGCTTAAACGTGCTGGTGATTCTGAGATTGTGCACGCTGCCGCCGCAGCCGTTGTAGAAGGCCTTGGTGTCGACGAAATTGTGCTGGAAGCCGCCGCTACGAAAGCTAGCGGGGTGGATGGTGCCGCGTTTGTCACCAACCGAAGGATCCTCGTGACCGCCGATAAGAAGGATCCATCTCATTTTGAGTTCCTTGAACTTGACAACCTGGGCAACGTCACAGTTCTGCCCTACCAGGATGGCTGGGCCGTCGTGGCTCAACTCTACAACACATACAAAGTGTGGAGCGGGTTCACGGAAAAGGCCGCGCGTCGCGTGCAGTTTGCCGCCCAGTGGGCCCTGACCGCAGGCCGGGAGGCACGAACGGAGGCCTCGCGCGCGGTGTCTTCGGAGGAGCTTTTTAAGCGGTGGAAAGAAAACAAGCACCGTCTCAATCGCAATAGCTTTGAAGAGCACGTTGAGTCGATGCGCTCCCTGTATTCCGATATTGATTCACGGTGGTGGACTGAATAATGAGCCGACTTGCATACCCGGGTTCGCCCGATCACCTTAACGGGGCGGAAGACACATCACACATCAAAGAAGGCCAGACAGTTGCGGATAATGGCTACCGCCATTTCATCAAGCATGGCGAACTACTAGACCCAGGCGCAGCTTCGAAGAATGCATCAGGCACCGCCTCCACGTCGAACCCCACCGCAGGCACGACAGGTTCCCATACCGATGCCCCGAAGCAAGGCCTCAGTGTAAAGAAGCAGCTGTTGCTCCTTCCGCTAGTAATCGCGGTCATCGTGGTGGTAGCGATTGGTTACGTCGCAGCTAAAGATGCCCTCTTTGGTGACAAGTCTGAGGATTCCGCCGCGCCTGCGCAGCCCGCCGCTGAAGCACCTGCCGATTCCGGGGCTTCCAACGGTGACACCGCCGGCGAGACCGGTGGCGATACTGCTGGCGACGCTCAAAGCGGCCTCACTCCTACCGACCATGCGCCCGAGCCGATTGCTGACTTCGTGGAAGTGTGCACAGATTATGAAGTGATGTTCAGCTACTACGGCGCGGATAACTCCCCTGCCCCAGAAGCGAAGGGCACCAACTGTTCCGTGGATACTACGAAGGCGCCTGAGGTTGGTTATGTAGTCTTCACCGATGATCCTGCTGCCACCGCCGCCGTTCGTGACGGCAAGCCCGTCTTGGACGCCGCTGAGATTCCGGCAGAATCAACGCGCGGTTCCACATTCAAGGCACAGCGATTGGAGGCCATCTTCACTGTTCAGGAGATCCTCGCGGATGATAAGGGAATCGTTGAGTACATGATCAAGAGTGATGACCCTGAAGTAGCAAAGAAAGCTCTGGTAGACCTCGGCGTGGCCAAGTAGAGCTAGAACGCACACTTTTGCCCGCCGCCATACGTTTTCATTTTATTGTCAATAAGCGTTGGTGGTGATAGGCTGAGTGCATGGCACACGAGCACCACGACCATGATCACTCCAGCACGCCGCTGCGCGCGCTCCTGATTGCGCTCAGTATTACCGGCATTGTCTTCTTCGCGGAGCTAATCGGCGGATGGTTGGCGGGCTCGATGGCACTGATGGCGGATGCGATGCACATGCTTTCCGACGCCGCGGGACTCATCATTGCGGTGATCGCAGTGTTGGTTGGGCGGCGCCAAGCATCAGCCCAGGCCACCTACGGCTACCGGCGAGTAGAGGTACTTGCGGCGCTAGCCAACGCAGTAATGGTGCTGGCAATCTCAGTGTGGATTGTCGTCGAGGCGGTGCGCCGCCTGCAGAGCCCGGCCGAGGTACAGGGCAAGGCGATGCTGATCATCGCGGTGATCGGCCTGGTAGCCAATGCGCTCTCGGCGTGGGTGCTGCACCGGCACCGCGAGTCCTCGATCAACGTGGAAGGCGCGTTCTTACACGTACTGGTGGACTTGCTCGGCTCGGTCGCGGTGATCGTAGCGGGCATCGTGGTGCTGACCACGGGATTTGTGGCGGCGGACGTGATCGCCTCTTTAGTCATCGCGGCGATGGTGCTCCCACGCGCGTGGCAGCTCATGCGGTTGTCGGCAAGCGTTCTGCTCGAGCAGGTTCCGGCGGGCTTCGACGCCAGCGTGATCGAACCCGTGCTGCGTCGGGTCGAAGGCGTTGCCGACATCCATGACCTGCACCTGTGGAGCCTGGACGGAGTCAACGTTCTCACGACCGTGCACATCGTGCGCGACGGCACCGTCGACACCGGTCCGCTGTTAGATGCCGCCCAGCACGTTCTGCGCGAACATGGCATCGAGCACTCCACCATCCAAATCGAGCCCCCAGAACACGAATCCCACGAGACAGTGTGCTGATTCTGTTCTAGTTGTGGGCACGCCGCCCACCGGGCCGTCCCGCCCACCGGTCACGCAAAGAAAGCCCCGAACCGCACGGAGTGTCACTCGCATGCGGTTCGGGGCTAATCCTTATAGGCCCAGCGCGGGGCCCAAGTCAGCGCTTAGAGCGGCTGGCCAGCACCGGCACCAGCCGGCGGCGGATTGCCGTCATCACCATCGTTGTTGTGGGATTCCTCGGCGGAGTCGCTACCAGACTCATCGAGGACATCCGGGGTGACGGTGTCAGGACCATCGGAATTCGGACCGTGGGATCCCTCATCGATCTCGGTGGCTAGTTCCTCATCGGCCTCGCGCACGGCGGTTTCCTCGAGCTCCTTGTCGAAGGTGTCCTCCGGCAGCGGGCGCGGACGCGGGGTGAAGGTAAAGGTTGCGGAAGAGTTGTCCTTGGACTCACCATCCCAGCCTTCAACATCCACGGTGATGATCTCACCGGCGCCAATTTCACCGAAGAGGATCTTCTCGGAGAGCTGGTCCTCAATCTCGCGCTGGATGGTGCGGCGCAACGGGCGAGCGCCCAAGACCGGATCGAAGCCACGCTTGGCAAGAAGATCCTTGGCCTTCTGGGTGAGCTCGATGCCCATGTCACGCTCGGAAAGCTGCTTCTCGACGCGTCCGATGAGCAGCTCCACCATCTCGACGATCTGCTCCTGGGTGAGCTGGTGGAAGACCACAATCTCATCGATACGGTTGAGGAACTCAGGGCGGAAGTGCTTCTTCAGCTCGTCGTTGACCTTGTTCTTCATGCGCTCATACTGCGCATCCGAATCATTCTCCGAGGAGCCGGTGAAGCCCAAGCCCACGGCCTTCGAGATGTCCTGGGTGCCCAGGTTGGAGGTGAAGATGAGCACCGTATTCTTGAAGTCCACGATGCGGCCCTGGCCATCGGTCAGGCGGCCGTCCTCCAGCACCTGCAGCAAGGTGTTGTAGATCTCCTTGTGGGCCTTCTCGATCTCGTCGAAGAGGACCACGGAGAACGGCTTACGGCGGACCTTCTCCGTCAGCTGGCCGCCTTCCTCGTAGCCGACGTATCCCGGAGGAGCACCGAAGAGACGGGAGGCGGTGAAGCGGTCGTGGAACTCACCCATATCGATCTGGATAAGGTCATCATCCGAACCGAAGAGGAAGTTAGCCAAGGACTTCGACAACTCCGTCTTACCCACACCGGACGGGCCGGCGAAGATGAAGGAACCGGAAGGACGGCGCGGATCCTTCAGACCAGCACGGGTGCGGCGAATGGCGCGGGACACAGCCTTGACGGCTTCGTCCTGGCCAATGATGCGCTTGTGCAGCTCCTCCTCCATGTTGAGGAGGCGGTTGGATTCCTTCTCCGTGAGCTTGAGAACCGGAATGCCAGTCCAGTGAGCCAGGACCTCTGCGATCTGTTCCTCACCGACCTCAGCGATCTCCTCTAGGTCACCGGAACGCCACTGCTTTTCCTTCTCCGCGCGCTCTTCACCCAGCTTGCGCTCCTTATCGCGCAAGCCAGCGGCCTTCTCAAAGTCCTGGGCGTCGATCGCAGCTTCCTTCTCCTTGCGGACCTCAGCGATGCGGTCATCGACCTCGCGCAGGCCCTCCGGAGCGGTCATGCGCTTGATACGCATGCGGGCACCGGCCTCATCGAGGAGGTCCACGGCCTTATCCGGCAGGAAGCGGTCGTTGATGTAGCGGTCAGACAGGGAGGCCGCCGCCTTCAGTGCCTCGTCGGTATAGGAGACACGGTGGTGTGCCTCGTACTTATCGCGCAGGCCTTTGAGGATGAGGATGGTGTCATCGAGAGAAGGCTCTTCCACCTTGACCGGCTGGAAGCGGCGCTCGAGAGCGGCGTCCTTCTCAATGTGCTTGCGGTACTCATCCAGCGTGGTGGCACCGATGGTCTGCAGCTCGCCACGGGCCAGCTTCGGCTTCAGCAGCGACGCGGCGTCGATAGCGCCCTCGGCGGCACCGGCGCCGACCAAGGTGTGGATCTCATCGATGAAGAGGATGATGTCACCGCGCTGGTTAATCTCCTTGAGCACCTTCTTCAGGCGTTCCTCAAAGTCACCGCGGTAGCGCGAACCGGCCACCAGGGAGCCCAGGTCCAGCGAGTAGAGCTGCTTATCCTTGAGGGTCTCCGGGACCTTGCCGTTGACGATATCGAGAGCCAAGCCTTCGACCACGGCGGTTTTACCCACGCCGGGCTCACCGATGAGCACCGGGTTATTCTTCGTGCGGCGGGACAGCACCTGCATAATGCGCTCGATCTCGGAATCGCGGCCCACCACTGGGTCCAGCTTGCCATCGCGCGCAGCCTGGGTGAGGTTGCGGCCGAACTGGTCCAGCACCAGAGAGTTGGAACGCTCACCGGAGCCGCCCGAGCCGCCACGGCCGCCCTGGCCAGCGCCAGCACCAGCGCCAACCGGGCCGGCACCGCCCTGGGACTGGTTGCCTTCGCCCTCGTTGCCCTCATATCCGGAGAGCAGCTGGATAACCTGCTGGCGAACGCGCGGCAAGTCAGCACCCAACTTGGTCAGCACCTGCGCAGCCACACCATCACCCTCACGGATGAGGCCGAGGAGCAGGAACTCGGTGCCAATGTATTTGTGCCCCATCTGGAGGCCCTCACGCAGCGAGAGCTCGAGGACCTTCTTGGCGCGCGGGGTAAATGGGATGTGGCCTGTGTGCGGCTGAGAACCTTGACCAATGATCTCTTCCACCTCACGGCGGACATCCTCCAGCGAGATGCCCATGGACTCCAAGGCCTTGGCTGCTACACCTTCACCTTCATGGATAAGCCCCAGGAGGATGTGCTCGGTGCCGATGTAATTGTGGTTGAGCATGCGTGCTTCCTCCTGCGCCAAAACGATGACGCGGCGAGCACGGTCAGTAAACCTCTCGAACATTACCTCTTACCTTTCGCTTTAAATGTGTCATCCACTCTAACGCGCGGGGCGGACACTCCATTCACGATTTTTCTCCCCACTTCCCCTAAATCCCCGTTTCCGCAGGCAACGGCACTGTACGCCGGTAGCGAACAGGCAGTAGAAAGCCCGCATCACGCACCAGCCTGCCATGGAGGCTTCATCCCCTTAGAATGAAGAGGATTCTATAAATCTCATCGTCGACTCTCCGCGAAGGATTTCCCCTCACCGTGTCTATGCTCCCAGAATTTTTCACCACCCAGCACCAGCTGCGCCAAAAGGCAGTCTTGGACCAAGGAGCTGACTCCGCGCTCTTCCTCGTGGAAGATCCCTCACACGATGAGATGCTCGTGGAAATCTACGCCCCAGAGCACCGCGGCGTGCTCCGCCAGTCCGGCATTGTAGGACAGCTACAGCACAGCGCCATCGCACCCATCGTGGGCACAGGCACGATGAACAGCGGTCAGGAATTCTTTGTGCGCCGCAGCCTGCCGGGCGAGCAGCTTTCTAACTTCACCTCCTCCGGCGTTGGCGCGCACCACCTGTCCCGGGAGGAAGCCCTCGCCGTCTTTGCTCCATTGGCAGACGCTACTGACTTTCTGCTCAACAAGGGCCGCGCCAACTACGCCATCCGCGCGCTCAATCCGCGTCGCATCATCCTGACCGATAACCGCTCGAATGCCTTCTTCGCTGCGGTCGGACCAGCCTCAAGTAACGAAGCTCCCAACGCAACAGCGAAAGAAGCAATCGACCGCCTCGCGCGCATCGTCGCCGCTGCCTGCCCTTCCTTCCGCGCAGCTGCCGCTTATCCCTCGGCTGCTGCCGTCGTTGACTCGCTGCGTAGCGCGGGCGCGACCAGCACCAACACGGCTAGCGCGAATACCGCTGGCGCGAACACCGCCGCAACGGGCACGCCGCAGTGGCAACCAGAACAGCCTTACGCCCCCGCCCCACAGGAGGGGTGGGGAACGCAGCCCCAACCGCAGGTCGCAGCATCCGCTCCCGCGAAAGACTCCACCAAGCGCAAGTCGACCTCGAAGAAGAAGGTCTTCACCGGGCTCGGCGTGGGGCTTCTCCTCTTAGCCCTGATCGGCGGCCTACTGTGGTTCTTCTTGGGACGGCCGGCGTGGTCCGAGGCGGAGCAGGCGCTTGTCGACGATCACCCAGGACTCATCAGCTCCCGTCCCGGCGGGGAAGGCTTCAGCGGTGCCACCTGTGATGCCCGCGAACCGGAAGATGGTCAGAACGCGAAGATCACCTGCGTTGGTGACGGTGTGGGCTACTCCGTGGCGCGGTACGGGGACGTCGCCAAGCGCGATGCAGCCGCCCCGACGCAGGATGCACAGGAACTGTCCAACGGACAGTGCACCGTGCGCAGCTACGACGTTTCCGACACCGAGCCGGTGTTCTACATGGGCGCCGAGGACTCCGCCGACGCCGTCCTCGTGTGGGGTGAGGACGCAGAGGAGCTTCGGCTGAACATGCCGCTGTGCTGATTCACGGCTAATTCACGCGCTTGAGCAGCGGCGCAATCACCGCAATGGCGGTGCCGGCCACGCCGGCAAAAAGGAAAGCCCAGTGCGTTCCCTGTGCCGTCGCTGCGGCTGGTCCCATCCCCGCCGCGACACCGGCCTGGGTGCCGCGCGTGAGGAAGACAACGAGGAAGGCCGTTCCCATCGCACCCGCCAGTTGCTGGAAGGTGTTCATGATGGCCGACCCGTGCGAATACAGCTTCTCCGGAAGCGAGGACAGCGCTGTTGTCATCAACGGCGTCATCATCAGGCACATGCCGAAGGAGAAGAGAACGTGCATGCCCACAACCATCCACACGGCTGAGTTCTCGCCCAAGGTGGCCAAGAGCCACAGGCTGGCCACCATAAACAGCGAGCCCGGAATCATGAGCGGGCGCGGGCCATAGGAATCGAAGAGTCGGCCCACAATCGGGGAAAGAAATGCTTGGAGAATTCCACCCGGCATCACCGCCAAACCCGTGGCAAAGGCGGTGACGCCCAGGGTGGTCTGCAGGTAGATGGGCAAGACCGTAACCATTCCCAGCATCAGGCCGAAGGACAATACCAGGATGAGCACCGCGAGCGTGAAGTTGCGAACGCGGAAGGGGCGCATATCCATTAGTGCACGATCCTCGAGCGCCAGACGCCGCTGCCGGCGGATGAAGACGATGAGCGCGATGACGCCCACCACGGTGACGGCGATGTCTACCCAGGCGCCACCCTGCAGCATCTTTTCAATCGAAGACAAACCATAGATCAGACCGCCAAATGCACAAGCAGAAAGAAGTACGGAGGGACCGTCGAGTGGGGTATCGCGGTTCTCACCCACATCACTCAGGCGCCAGAGACCAGCCACCAGGATGAGAGCGATGAGCGGCACCATGGCCCAAAAAATGACGTGCCAGGTGAAGCGGTTGAGGATTGCCCCGCCGACCGTGGGGCCCAGCGCCGGGGCGACGGAAATAACCACAGAAATAATGCCCATCACCGTGCCGCGGCGCTGCGGTGGGACCAGAGTCATGGCCACGGTCATGAGAGTGGGGATCATCAACGCAGTCCCGCCTGCTTGCAGGACGCGCCCGAGGAGCAGAGCGACGAAGCTCGGCGCAAGGGCCGCCACCACGGTGCCTGCCAGGAAGAACCCGGCAGAGGCGAAGAAAATCTGGCGCGTGGTGAGCCTCTCCAGCAGGTAACCGGTGGTCGGAATGACGACGGCCATGGTGAGCATGAATCCCGTCAACAACCACTGTGCGCTCGTGGCGGGGATGCCATAGTCCGCCATGATGGCTGGTAGTGCGACGGACAGCGAGGTCTCGTTGAGAATCATGACCATCGCTCCCAGCACCAGGATGCTGAGGTTGATGACTACCTTGGAGGGAATCTCAGCGGACATGCGGCCAGCCACACCTTTCTTTTCTCTGCTCTGGGGATACTCGCGCCAACGCTTCCGATGCCAGCGCGCAAGGAGTTTAGAGTACTCGCAAGGTAGCCGGGGATGCCACATGAGCCGGGGCAGCGAGGTTTCCTCGCTCCCCGGCAGGTGGTGGGGTTTTAAGGAATCGTTTCCATGTTGCGGGACGTGATGACCACGACGCTGCCACCGCTATCCAGGCTGCAGCCCAGCAGCCGGTTTTCTGGGGTATCCTCCCACAGTTTCGGCGCACCGTATGCACAGTGTCCTAGGTCAGTCTCGAGGTGGCCACGGCTTCCGCCCTCGCCAGCCTGCCAATCATGGTTGGCGTATTCATCCAACAATTCCATGGCGTCATTGCAATTCGTGCCGTCCTCTTGCACGTAGACCAAACCGGTGTCTTCACCACGCGTGCCGCTCTCACCACACACCGCACCGGTGTTGGCAATGCCATCCGCGTCCGGTTTCGCCGGGAAGGTATCGGAGTAGTACTGTCCATCATCCTTGACGGTGAAGTGGTGCCCGTTCGACTTGACCACGAACTCATTGCCGCTGTGCGCCTCAAAGGTTCCACCGTCAAAGCTCACGGTCTCGCCCTCGTTGAGCGTTTCAACCTCGGTGGGCCTATAGAACTCGATGGCCCACACAGGGAAGAAGCCACGGTCACTGCGGTAGCTCACCGCGTTTGACCTCCAGCTTTGCATGACTGGCCCCGGATAGATTGGCGGATCAGCAAACTCCACCTTGCAGTTTGGGCCGTCAGTCTCTTCGTGAATGAGGCAGAGGACGCGCCCATCAGGGCTCTTGACGGCCGGGATGGGGTTCGGAATACTCGCCCGATCACCGCCGGCCATAAAGTCCTTCGGATCGCGTTCCTTCAATCCGCCGGGTTTGTCTTTATCGGGCTTGGCGCTGCTCGACGCCGCGGCCTCAGTAGAGCTACTGGAGGCAGACTCAGAGCTAGTGGAGCTGGCTGAGTTCTGTTGAAACTGTGGCTCATCGCCCGCCGGTTCGCTCGTGGAAGAACACGAAGCCACGGCGCAGGCCATGAGGGAGGCAGAAAGGATAGAGAGAAGCTTCTTCATAACAATCATCGTCCCACGAATTAGTGCTGCGCTAGTAGTTATATGTGTATTTCGGAACATCTGGGTGTACAGCGTCGAGAAGAATGACCCGACCATTACCGGACAAATCACCGCAGTGCAGACGGCGTGCATCCGGATCCGGCATGTCAATGTACTCCGGTTCTCGGTAGGAACACTTCCAGCCGTCAAGCTCCAAAATTCCGCGAGAGTTCATTTCTTTGATGTCCCACTCGTAGTTGAAGTACTTGTCCACGATGTCCATTGCAGTCGTGCAATTCGTCCCGTCTGTCTGCACAAAGACTTTCTGACGGCCAAAATTGGTGTCAGCCTCGCCGCAGACGGTACCCACGGGCGCATAGCCATTGGAGTCCGGTTTAAAAGGATAGGTATCCGCCGAAAACTGGCCGCCGTATTTCACGGTGAACTGGTGCCCTTGGGCCTGAACGGTGAATTCATCTGCGCTGGGGGCTTCAAAAACCACACCGTCTATTTCGACCTTCTCGCCTTCCCCCAGCTGCTGCGATGGAACCTGGTCGCCGGCATCCACCACGCCGTTGGGGAAGAAGCCTGCGCCATCTTTGAAGGAAACCATGTTCGCTTCCCATTGCGGGTTCTCGGGGTCAGGCAGGATAGGCGGGTTCTCAAAGCCAACGCTGCACCAAGGCCCTTTAGAGCCCTCAGTCAGAGAACACGACACCCTGCCGTCTGGGCTCCTCACTCCCCAAGCAACCGTGGTCTCATACCTGAACCCAGTGGCGCGGAAGTCCTCGGCATCGCGCTCTTTGAGTCCGGAAGATTGAGAGCCAAACTCCGGCTCGCGATCTGTGGAATCGCTTTCTTCGGCGCTTTCAGAGCTTTGCGCACTGCTTTGAGAACCGGAGGACTCCACAACTTCGAATCGATGGGTTTCCTCGGTTCCTTCATCAGAAGAACACGCAACCAAGCCAGCCGTTACAAGCGGCAGTGTGAGAAGAGAGAGTAGCTTTTTCATGCTTTGTATTTTTCCACGCAGGCAGGCTTCTCGCTGAGTGATGTGCGCTGTGGCAACAAACTGGAGGCTGCAAAACAACAACGCACAAGCCTTCAGCTGTGGGGCTGGTGGCTTGTGCGTTGCGCGCGGAATGTGCCGCGGGGTGAGCTCTGTGCGAGTTGGCCTCGGGCCTACTTCTCCGGCTTCACAATCGGGAAGAGCACGGTCTCACGGATACCCAGGCCAGTCAGGGCCATGAGCAGGCGGTCGATGCCCATGCCCGTGCCGGCTGTCGGAGGCATTCCCTGCTCCATGGCGGCGAGGAAGTCCTCGTCCAAGACCATGGCTTCCTCATCACCGCCGGCGGCCAAGCGCGCCTGATCCTCAAAGCGCTCGCGCTGGATAACGGGATCCACCAGCTCCGAGTATCCGGTAGCCAGCTCGAAGCCGCGCACGTAGAGATCCCACTTCTCGGTCACACCCGGCAGGGAGCGGTGCTGGCGGGTCAGCGGAGAGGTCTCGACCGGGAAGTTCTTCACAAAGATCGGGCCCTCGAGCTGGTCCTCGCAGAGCACCTCCCAGATCTCTTCCACCAGCTTGCCGTGGCCCCAGCCGCCGTCCTTCGGGACGTCGAGCCCGATGACGTCGGCAAGCGCCTTCAGCTCCTCGACGGTGGAGTCGATGGTGACCTCCGGCTGGCCCGGGAACTTGCGTTGCAGAGCCTCGTTGAGTGAGGGGTACATTTCAATCTCCGGCCACTCTTCACCACCGAAGTCATACTCAGTGCCATCCGCCAAGGTGACGGTGGTGGAACCGAAGACCGCACGTGCCACCGACTGGATGGACTCACGGGTGGTACGGGCGCAATCGTTGTAGTCGCCCCACGCGGCGTAGGTCTCCAGCATGGCGAATTCCGGGGAGTGGGAGCGGTCGACGCCCTCGTTGCGGAAGTTGCGGTTGATCTCAAAGACGCGATCGATGCCGCCGACGACGGCGCGCTTAAGGAAGAGCTCCGGCGCGATGCGCAGGTACAGGTCAATGTCCAAAGCATTGGAGTGCGTTACGAACGGGCGGGCTGCTGCACCGCCGTGGAGGGTCTGCAGCATCGGGGTTTCGATCTCTACGAAGCCCTCATCCTCCAGGTAGTTGCGCAGTGCACGCATGACCTTGACGCGGGTCATGGCATTCTTGCGGGCTTCCTCGCGCACGATGAGGTCGTTGTAGCGCTGGCGCACGCGGGTTTCCTCATTCATGTCAGCGAAGGACACCGGAAGCGGGCGCAAGGACTTCGCCGCCATGGTCCATTCGCTAGCCATGACGGAGAGCTCGCCGCGGCGCGAGGCAATTACTCGGCCGTGCACGGAGATGAAATCACCCAAGTCAACGTCGGACTTCCACGCGGCTAGGCGCTCCTCCCCTACCTCTGCAAGGGACAGCATGGCCTGCACCTGGGTACCGTCGCCATCCTGCAGGGTGGCGAAGCACAGCTTGCCGGTATTGCGCATGAAGATGAGGCGGCCGGCGATGGCCACCTCAACGTCAGTCTCCTCACCAGCGCTGAGGTAGGTAACGCCCTCTTCCGCGGCCGGTTCCTCGCCTTCGGCCACTACCTGGAACTGCTGGCGAAGATCCCGCAGAGAGATCGTGCGGTCTACGGTCACCGGATAGGGCTCGGTGCCGGACTCCAACAGTCGGGCACGCTTCTCGCGGCGAATGCGCAGCTGCTCGGGGACGTCAGTAACTTCAGTATTCTTCTTCTCGCTCACGGTTGTCTAGGGTAGTCGATCCCTATACGCTGGCGCGATCCCGGTTCACAGAGTGTTCATCTAGCGGTTAGACAGGATCAACCGCGCGGTCATCTCAACCGTATTAACTCATGACGTCCGTTGCGACACTTCGTTGCGACATCCCCTTGCGCAACCAACGATTTTCGATTTTTGGAGCATAACTTTCATGGCACTCAACGGCCGTAATCTCTTGGCTAACATGTTCACCTCGTCTCGTTCTTCTCTTACCTGCACCTACAAGTGCGGTAATGCCTGTTTCGGCGAATGCGAGAACACCTCCGACAACCCTTACTTCGGCGACCAGTTCTCCCGCCGTACCGCCCTGCGCGCCGGTGGCTTGGCTGTCGTCGCCGTTGGTGGTTCCTCTGCGCTGGCTGCATGCGCTGCTCCGGATGACAACGGGTCTGCGGCGGGCGGCTCCTCCAACAAGACCAGCGAAGTTAAGGGCTCCGACATCGAGCTCACCTCCGCCGAAGGCATGCACTTTGAAGCCGTTGAGGCCAATACCAAGGATGAGGTCGTCATCCCGAAGGGCTATGAGCAGTCCGTTCTGATTGCCTGGGGTGACCCAGTCATCGAGGGCGCTCCGGAATTCGACGTCAACAACCAGACCGCCGAAGCGGCGGAGAAGCAGTTCGGCTTCAACAATGACTTCGCCGGCCTCATCGAGCACCCGGATGACAAGAACCGCATGATCTACATGTGCTCGCACGAGTACACCACCGAGCCGATGATGTTCCCGGACTACGATCCGGAGAACCCCACCGAGGAACAGGTGAAGATCGGCTGGGCCGGTCACGGCCACACTATCCTCGAGGTGTCCAAGGTCAAGGGCTCCGGCGAGCTCAAGCGTGAGTTCGGCCCGCTCAACCGCCGCATCACCGCCACCACCCCGTTCACCCTGGTGGGCCCAGCTAAGGGCACTGACCTGGTGAAGACCTCCGCCGACCCGAAGGGTGAGAAGGTCCTGGGTACCCTCAACAACTGCTCCGGCGGCGTGACCCCGTGGAACACCATGCTCTCCGGCGAAGAGAACTTCGACCAATACTTCGCCGGCGGCGACATCAAGGATAAGAAGGCTGCTGAATCCCTCAAGCGCTTCGGCATCGAGGAAGGCCCGTCCGACCGCAAGTGGGAAAAGTACGATGACCGCTTTGATGTGACCAAGGAGCCGAACGAGCCGAACCGCTTTGGCTGGCTCGTGGAGATCAACCCGCTGGACCCGAAGTCCACCCCGATCAAGCACACCGCAGTGGGCCGCTTCAAGCACGAGGCCGGCAACATCCACATCACCAAGGATGGCACCGTGGTGTGCTACTCCGGCGATGACTCCCGCTTCGAGTACGTCTACAAGTTCGTCTCCACCAAGAAGTACAAGGAAGGCGATCTCGAGCACAACATGACCATCCTGGACCACGGCACCTTGTACGTGGCCAAGATGGAGGGCAACTCCCCGGAGAAGGAAATCGACGGCTCTGGTGTCCTGCCGGAGGACGGCGCTTTCGATGGCAGCGGCGAGTGGGTCAAGCTGCTGACCTCCGATACTGAGAACAACAAGTTCGAGTCCCACGTGGACGGCATGTCCGCCGAAGAGGTCGCCGTCTTTACCCGTGAGGCCGCCGACAAGGTGGGCGCCACCAAGATGGACCGCCCGGAAGACGTCCAGGTTCACCCGGAGACCGAGAAGGTCTACATCGCGCTGACCAACAATAAGTACCGCGGCGCCACCGGCGAGAACGCTAAGAAGAACAAGGAAGACGCCAAGGAATGGGCTCCGGTCAAGGAGAACAAGAACGGCCTCGTCATGGAGCTCGAGGATGACCACGCCGGTGAGAAGTTCACCTGGAACCTCTTCCTGGTCTGCGGTGACCCGCGTGAGGCCAGCACCTACTTCGGCGGCTTCGACAAGGAGAAGGTCTCCCCGATTTCCTGCCCGGATAACCTGGCCTTCGACAACCACGGCAACCTGTGGATCTCCACTGACGGCAACGCGCTGGACTCTAACGACGGCCTCTACGCCGTGACCACCGAGGGCGAGACCCGCGGCGAGCTCAAGTGCTTCCTCACCGTCCCGGCGGGCGCGGAGACCTGTGGCCCGATCGTCGACGATGACCGCGTCATGGTCAACGTTCAGCACCCGGGCGAGTCTGATGACGCCACCTTCGACAAGGCCACCTCCCACTGGCCTGATGGCGGTAAGTCCACCCCGCGCCCGGCCGTGGTTGTGGTGTGGAAGAAGGGCGGCAAGATCGGTACCGAATAAGGCACCGACGCTGCGCAGTGCACACTCTTAGGCGGTGCGCAGCTGCGCCTCCAGCACCTCCTGTGCGAAGTCCCACAACGGGGTTGCAACCCCAGCTTTGACGCCCATGCGTCGGATCGCTCCGACCTGGGCGTCTAATTCGTTGGGCAATCCTTCCTTGATATCGCGCTGCATTGAGGACGTGCTGTCCGGGTGCTGCTGGCGGGCAAACTCCATGGTCTGTTCCACCACGTTCTCCGGCAGCTCCACGCCGAGTGCGCGCCCGACGGCCTCGACTTCCCGCATGAATACCTCGAGCTGGCCGGGGATTTCCTGGCAGAGGTACCCAATCGGTTTGTCCACCAAGGCGCCTAGAGTGCCTGTCGGGGTGACGAACATGGCTTTCGACCAGACGTCGACAAGCGCGGCGTCGTGGAATTTGCTGGAAGCCCCCGCCTCCTTCAGCGCGGCCGCCAGCTCCTCGCCCGTGCGGCGCAGGGACTCCGGCGCCTCAGCACTCAGCGGACCAAAGGCCAAAGCCAAGGGCCCTGGGTTGCGCTTGATCTGCGCCGGCTCCAGGCGAGTGGCATAGACGCGAGCGACACCGGCGAGGATGTTTTCTTCCCCGAATTCCTCGGCCGCCAGGTACGGAATCTCGACCGAGTTGTGCGTGGTCACCACCGGGATTCCCTGCAGGGCCTCGCGGTCCTCCGCGCTGCCAAAGGTCTCGTTGCCCGGCAGCGCCTTCGAGGCAATAATTGCCACGTCCAGCCCACCCAAGAGTTCTTTGACCTCAGCAAAGGTGTGCGCAGCCGGGACCTTTATAACTTCGGTGGTTGTGGGTTCCGCGTGGGCGTCGATCAGCGTCACGCCCGTCTCCCCCAACACCCGTAAGGTCTCACCGCGAGCGACGAAGGCGACGTCGTGGCCCGCTGCTTTCAGTTTTCCGCCAAAGTATCCGCCGATGGCGCCGGCTCCCAGAATTCCAATCTTCATGCCTCCAACCTAACTGGTGGAGACCTGCGCCACAGACTTTTATCCGCGCTGTTCTAAGTTACGGAAGCCAATGCCCAACGGCACGCCCGCGTTATCGATGAGCCGCACCCCACCCACGGTAGCGGCGATAAAGAGGCGGGCATCGCCCTCTGCGGGGGCCTCACCCAGGTCGCGCCCGCGCAGCTCCACGTACTCCGGTTCCACGCCCGCGGCGGCCAACACCTCACGTGTCACGCGCACGACTTCCTCGGCCCCGGACTCCGCCGCGTACGCACCGGCGGTGAGTGCCGCCGACAGCGCGCTGGCTTGCTCGCGGGCTTCGGGTGCGACGTCAGCATTGCGCAGGCTCATCACCACTCCGTCCGGCATGCGCACCGAAGGAACTCCCTGCACACGCGCCCCGATGTGAAGGTCAGTAAAGGCCTGCTGAGTGGCCACGAGCAGCTCGTAATCCTTCTCCCCCATGAAAACATCACTGGGCCCCAAAGCACAGGTCAGCGCCACAACGCGGGTCAGCTCCGCGCTCACGTCCTCCATGCCGTGATCGGGCGCGAGAACCCGCGTGCGCTGGCTCTGCTCGCCATAGCGCCACACCACATCAACACCGTCGAGGGCAGAGATGTCCGTCTCGGGATCCACAGCCACGACCACGATGCCACCGCGCACGCGTTGTGCTGCCTGCACGAGTGCCAGGTGCCCGGCGTGAATATCGCGGCCCAGCGGCACGAGAACCACGCGCTTGCCCGTCTTGCGGTAGGCGCTGCCGACCATGCGGATGCGCTCGATATCCTCCACTAGGAGTTGTTCCGCCACGGCGCTTCCTTTCTTAGTGCCCACAGTTCCAGTTCTTCCATGTTCTTCTTCTCACCCACCATGCGGGCGACATCGCGGTAGTTGCGCGCCATGCCGAGCTCCACCGCGGCGGGATAGGCCGCGATGATGTCATCAGCGTCAAGCTCAAAATCGCTGCCCATGAAGTCTTCGATGATCTTCGCCTCTACAGAGGCCCAGGCACTCAACACGCCAAGCATTTCCGCGTAGTACAGCCGCGCCGCTCGTTCAGCGCGCTGTGCCGCCGGCACCGTTTCTGCAGTTTGGTGAATCTCCGAGAGCAGCAACCCAATGACGGTCTCCGCCACCTCATCGAGGGTGCCCACCGCGTAGGAGTCTCCCAGGGGCGCTGCGGCAATCGTCAGGCACCCGCGTGTTTCCAGCTCATCCAGGGCTTCCACCCCAGCCAGCAATGAGGTGTGGATGACGATTTGCTTGGGGCGCACGTGCTTTTCGACGTCCCCCACCGCCCCCTCGAGCTCCCTCGCCGTCGCGGCGAGAATCAGCGCATCGAAGCGGTCCAGCTGGGCGGGGTCCTCAAGCTTCTCAATGGTGTGGCCAGCCATCTCCAGACGGAGGGCGAAGTTAATGCCGGCTCGGGAATCACCCCACACTGCCACACGCATGCGCGGAGCAGACATCTACTTCTTCACGTCCTTGTTCTGCTGTTCTTTCCGGCGCTTGCTACGCGCCATGAGTTCAGCCACGGAGACCGCGCCCTCGCGGTGTTCATCGCTACGACGGCGGCCACGTGTGTCGGGCTGTGCGGTATCTGCTTCCGGCTTGCGATGGCGGTGGTGCGGCTGTGCGGGGCCAGCATCTTCCTTGACGTGCTGCGCGCCTGCGGCACCCTGGTTCCACTGCACGGCCTGGAAGCTATCGGTCTTAAACTCCGGCGCCTTCGGCTGTGTCTTTGGCTGGGACTGCTGCAGCTTCTGCTCAGCACGTGCCTGTGGCTGTTCTGCCTTGGGCTGTGGCTTCTGCTGCGGTTCACCCATGGGGCGAAACGCCGGCGGACGGTTCTCAGAGGGCTGCGGCGCGCCGAAGGGAGATGGAGCAGAAGCCGGGCGGGTGCCCTGCTGATCCGCGGGTTTCGCGGCACGTTGCTCGGCTGGCTTCGCCGCCGGCTGCTGAGTGTTGGCACGGGCATTATCCGCCAGCAGATTATCCAGCGGGTTGCTCACCGGGTGGGTCGGCTGCGAGCCGAGGCGGCCTGCCACGGCGTCGGCAGAAGGCGCGCCACCGGACTTCTGAGTGAAGTTCACGTTGGTGGCATCGCCACGCTCATCCACGCTCGCGCCGCCGGCCTTGCGCTCCAGCTCCTGGATACGGCGGGCCTCCGCGTACAGGGCGGCAGGTTCGTAGACCCACTCGCGCCCGGAGATCTCCTCGATCTGGGCGCGGATGGCTTCTAGTTCAGAACGGATCTCCGCCAGAACCTCGCTATTGTCTGCTGTGGAAGATCCGGAGGCGGTCAGTGAGGAAGCGGCATGGGCGCGCTCCACCGCCAGAAGCTCGTTGGCCTCATGGGCCTGACGGCGGTAGCGCACCACCAGGAAGAAGCCCAGAACCGCGGCCCACAGGGAGGCGAGCAAAGCGATCTTCAGCGCATTCGCTGAGCCCGAAACCAACATAACCAGGCTGGCAATGACAGCGAGAATGACCAAGACGATGAGCCCGATGGAACCGGCGTCCGTCTTCGAACCGGACTGGGAAGACTCCACCGACGTTGGCGGCTGTGAGTCCGGCTGTACAGAAAACTGGGTCGTCGGGCGATCATCCGGGGCCGACTCGTGCTGGGGCTCAGGGGCGTGGTTCGGACTCGTCATGCCCACTAACTTACCGCTTGTGCACCATCAGATGGAGGTGGCACCTCGCAGTGTCGCTCCAGCACCACTCCGGCAACGCACATCGCGGCACCACCCAGCGCCGAGGTCACCACCCCGGTCAGGTCACCGGACGCAGCAACGAGCTCGCCGGCGCGCGGCACGACATAGACCGCCATTCCCGCATAGGCCCCACCCACGATGGCGCCGGTCCACGCGGAGGCTTTACCGACGAGCAGGAATTGCGCGATAGTCATGGGATTCAGCTGCGAGTTATCCAGGCCGATGCCATGCTCATCGTCCTTGGCGCCGCGCACCTTGAGGGTCAACAGCACACAGACCAGCGCCATGGCCCACAGGGAAATCGACACCGTTGCCGGAATGGCCAGCATTGAGCCATAAAAGCGGGTGGTGAGGATGGCGGCCGCTGCGGCCACGAAGAGGGCCACGCCGACGAGCGCGCTGATCGACGTCCTCTTCATCGCCTACCCCACTTCCTTCACCGCTGCGACCTCGTCCTCATCGAGGCCCGCGATGAGCTCGCGCACCGGGGTGCCGTTGAGCTCCGCGTGCTCATCCGCAGCCAACCACGGCACGAGCACGAAAGCGCGCTCGTGTGCATAGGGGTGCGGGAGGGTGAGCTCCGGATCATCGGAGGTAACGCCGTCTATCTGCACGATGTCCACGTCTAAGGTGCGCGGACCCCAGTGCCGCACGCGTACGCGCTCGGCGGCTTCTTCCAACTTCTGGCCACGGCGCAGCAGCTCCAGCGGAGTGCAGTCCACGTCCACGATAAGCACTGCGTTGAGGAATTCATCTTGGTCAGTCACACCCCACGGCGGGGTGGCATAGACCGGGGAGGCCGCAACGGTCTCGGCGGCGAATTCATCGAAAACGGTCTGCAGGAGCGCGCGGCGATCCTCCATGTTGGACCCGATGGACAAGACAGCGCGCATTAGCCTGCCATCCGCTTCCGGGAGCGGCGCGCTACGACCGCGACGTCGGCAAAGGTGCGCGGGATGGGTGCCTTCGGCTTGTGGATCGTCACCTCGATGGCGTGGAGGATCTCGAAGCGCTGCATCGCGGTCTCGGCGACTTCAGCGGCCACCGTTTCGATGAGATCGCGGGAGGGGCCTTCGACGATGTTTGCTGCGACGTCGGCAAGCTCGGCGTAGTTGACCGTCCGTGACAGGTCATCCTCGATGCCCGCGGTGTCCAACCAACATGTGACGTCCACGATGAAGGGCTGCCCCGTCTTCTTCTCTTCCTCGAAGACGCCGTGGTAGCCAAAGCATTCCAGGCCGGTGAGCTCGATGCGATCCGCCATGGGTTTAAGCCCTCCCCAGCGAAGTCGAGACCACGGTGCCTCCATCGGCGCCGTTGGCGTAGCTACCGGAGGCATGCTCGCCGCCGGTATACGCCGCGCCCGCATTCCAGGCCGCGGCGACATCCACGGCATCGCGGGAGACATCAACCTCGTGCACGCGCACGCCCCACGCTCCCATCTGTGCGGAAATGGCGGTCACGGCCGCGGTGGCCGGATCCGCGAGAAGCGGGCTGGACTCGACACCGCGATCCTCCCGGATGGCGGCGAGGAAGCGCTTGCGGGAAGCGCCCACAAGCAGCGGGAACTCGCCCTCCAGGAATTCCGGCAACGCCTTGAGCAAAGCCCAGTTATCCTGCGGGGACTTGGCAAATCCCAGGCCCGGATCCACCACGATATTGTCGTGGCTAACACCTGCCTGGAGGGCGTTATCGGCGAGCTTCGCCAGGGACTCGTGGACATCGCGCACCACGTCCCCGCCGTGGTCGGCCACACCGGCGGCCGAACCGAATTGGACGGTGCGCCAGTGCATGAGGCACACCGGCAGACCGGTAGCCGCCATAGTGCGGTACATCTCCGGGTCGGCGGCACCACCGGAGACGTCATTGATCATGTCGGCACCAGCTTCGGCGGCAGCTTGAGCAACCGAGGCTCGCATCGTATCCACGGAGGTCTTGATCCCCTCCTCGTGCAGCGCCTTGATGACGGGCACGACGCGGTGCTCCTCTTCTTCGGCCGCGACACGCACTGCACCCGGGCGGGTGGACTCGCCGCCCACATCGATCATGTCCGCGCCGGAGGCCACCAAGTGCCGGGCGTGCGCGATGGCGTCGTCGACATTAATCCAGCGTCCGCCGTCAGAGAAGGAATCTTCCGTGACGTTGACGATGCCCATGACCAGCGTGCGGCCGGGGACGGTGAGGTTGCTGACTGCCATGGAAACTAGCTCCTAATGAGGCTCATGACCTCCGCACGGGAGGCCGCATTCTTCTTGAAACCGCCGCGGACCGCGGAGGTCGTCGTGGTAGCCCCCGGCTTGCGGATGCCGCGCATGGCCATGCACAGGTGCTCGCACTCGATGACCACGATGACGGACTGTGCGTGGAGGACGTCCACGAGGGCGTTGGCGATCTGGCTGGTGAGGCGTTCCTGGACCTGCGGGCGCTTGGCGTACATATCCGCCAGGCGGGCCAGCTTAGACAGTCCGGTGACGTGGCCGTCGGGGCCCGGGATGTAGCCGATGTGCGCCTTGCCGTAGAAGGGCACAAGGTGGTGCTCGCACGTGGAGTAGATGGGGAT
This sequence comes from Corynebacterium guaraldiae, assembly GCF_053480195.1. Lineage (NCBI taxonomy): Bacteria > Bacillati > Actinomycetota > Actinomycetes > Mycobacteriales > Corynebacteriaceae > Corynebacterium > Corynebacterium guaraldiae. The sequence goes on from NZ_JBRBAU010000011.1 coordinate 43,640, forward strand.
ATCGCGCACGAGGACGAGTTCCTGGTGCTCCTCCGCGAAGGTCTTGTGGAGGACCTCGGTCGGATCTTGGTGCAAGCCGGCAAAGACCTCCGCATAGGCGCGGGCCACGCGGGCCGGGGTTTCGCGCAGGCCCTCGCGGTCGGGGTCCTCGCCCACGGCGATGAGAAGTTCGCGGACGGCTGCTTCGGCGCGCTCGTGATCGAACTCGCGCTGCGCCGGGATGTTATCGCTCATTGGTCTCGCCATCCTTGTACGGGTTGTTGCGGTATTCGTTGTCTCCCCAGCCGGGCGCGCCCCAGGCGTGTTCCTCCGGCTTGGCGTGGCGGCCGCGGCGCTCTTGCTCGCGTTCGCGTGGCTGTGCTTGAGGCTGTGCCTGTGCTGGCGGTTGCGCCTGCGATTCCGACTGTGATTCTGGCTGCGGTGCAGCGGACTCCGGCACGCGCGGAATCTCCTGGGTGACCTCGTTGCTGGGCCCCTTCTGCTCTTCAGCCGGTTGCTCCGCCGCCGGCTGGGCCTGCTCAGGAGCCACGGTCTCATCGCGTGCCCCATCGCTTTCGGCACGGTCCTCGCTGAGCTCGCGGCCGGTAGGTTCGGTGATCTCGGATTCCCCGAAGAAGGTGTTGCCCTTCTCTGGATCCACGTAGTCACCTGCGTGCTGGCCAAAGCTGAAGCCGATCTCCTTGACCGGCGCCGCCGTCCCGGCGGCGTCAGCGGGCTCGCCGCCGTTCTCCTTTGCGCGCTCCAGCTCCGCATGGCGGCGCTCGCGGGCGGCACGGGAGGCGTCGAGAAGCGTCATGCGTTTCGGCAGTTCCTCACCACGCTCCTGGGCCAGCTCCACCGGGGTCTTCACCGGCTCGCGGCCAGCCTGGCGCGGGAAGCGGGCGTCCTCGTTCGGGAAGACGTCGAAGGCCTCGCGCGGCTCGATGCCCTCGAAGATGCCCTCGAGGTCCGGGCGGCGCAGGGTTTCCTTCTCCAGCAGCATCTCGGCGAGCTTATCCAGGTAGTCGCGGTGCTCGGACAGGATGTCATAGGCCTGCTGGTGCGCGCGGTCCAAGAGGTACGCCATCTGCTCATCGATCTTGGTGGCCACGGAATCCGAGTAGTCAATGGTTCCACCGCCGCCGGCATAGCTGAAGGGATCGCCCTGTTCCTGGCCGTACTTGACGGTGCCCAGGTCCGGGCTGAAGCCGTATTCGGTCAGCATAGAACGCGCGATCTTGGTGGCGTGCTCGATATCGGAGGAGGCACCGGTGGTCGGTGCGCCGAACACGAGCTCTTCCGCGGCACGCCCGCCCATGGCGAAGACGAGGCGAGCGAAAAGCTCGTCGCGGGTGTACATGCCCTTGTCGTCTTCCTGCGCGGTCATGGCGTGGCCGCCGGTGCGGCCGCGGGCCAGGATGGTCACCTTGTAGACGCGCTCAATGTCCTTGAGCGCCCACGCCGACAAGGTATGGCCGCCCTCGTGGTAGGCGGTGACCTTCTTCTCATGCTCAGAGATGATCTTGCTCTGGCGGCGCGGGCCGCCGACGACGCGGTCGGTGGCCTCCTCCAGCGCGTCGTAGGTAATGACGTTGCCGCCAATGCGCGCGGTGAGCAGGGCAGCCTCGTTGAGAACGTTGGCCAGGTCCGCACCGGACATGCCGGCGGTGCGCTTGGCCAGCTGCGCCACGTCCACTTCCTTGGCCAGCGGCTTGTCCTTAGCGTGCACGCGCAGAATCTGCTCGCGGCCGGCCAGGTCCGGATTGGTCACCGGGATCTGGCGGTCGAAGCGGCCCGGGCGCAGAAGCGCCGGGTCCAAGATGTCGGGACGGTTGGTGGCGGCGATGAGGATGACGCCCTCACGGTCACCGAAGCCATCCATCTCCACGAGCAACTGGTTCAGCGTCTGCTCGCGCTCATCGTGGCCGCCGCCGGTACCGGAACCACGCTGGCGGCCCACGGCGTCAATCTCATCGACGAAGATGATGCACGGGCTATTCTGCTTGGCCTGCTTGAACAGGTCGCGCACGCGGGAAGCACCGACGCCGACGAACATCTCCACGAAGTCGGAACCGGAAATGGAATAGAAAGGCACGCCGGCCTCACCCGCAACGGCGCGGGCCAGAAGGGTCTTACCCGTGCCGGGAGGGCCGTACAACAGCACGCCGCGCGGGATTTTCGCGCCCAGCGCATGGTAACGCTCCGGATCATCCAGGAAGTCCTTGATCTCCTGGAGTTCATCCACCGCTTCATCCGCACCGGCAACATCCGCAAAGGTGTTGGTGGGCATGTCCTTGGTCAGCTCCTTGGCCTTGGAGCCACCAATGCCGAACATGCCGCCCGCGCCCTGCTGCATGCGGGTCATAAGCCAGAACAGCAGCGCGAAGAGGATCAGCATCGGCAGCAGGAAGCTGATCATGGAACCGATGAAGGAATCCTGCGTCACCTTGGTCTGGTACTTCTCCGCACCAGAGCCCTTCACCGCGTTAAAGACCTGCTCGGAGGCGCGGGCCGGGTACTTGGCAATGACCTCTTCGACGCCTTCCTGCTCCTCCACCGTCACCGGCTTCTTGAGCTTGAGGCGCAGCTGCTGCTCGCGGTCATCGATCTGTGCTTCCTCGACGTTCTTATCCGTCAGCTGCTGCATGGCCACGGAGGTGTCCACCTGCTTGAAGCTGCGGGCATCATTGCTAAAGAACGTGAAAGCGTACAGCAGGATGAGAACTAGGCCCGCGATCGAGCCATAGCGGATGATGTTCTTATTTTTCATTAATTACCTTGCGAATTCGAGGCCTCATGCAACAGAGGGCAAGAAAAACTAGTCGTTGCTGTATACCGCAGGCTCCAGCGTGCCCACATAGGGCAGGTCACGGTAGCGCTCCGCAAAATCCAGACCATAGCCCACGACAAACTCGTTGGGGATATCAAAGCCCACGTCGAAGAGATCCAGCTCCGCCTTGACTACCTCAGGCTTGCGCAGCAGCGTGACCACTTCCAGTGAACGGGGGTGGCGGCCCTGCAGGTTGCGGATGAGCCAGGACAAGGTCAGGCCGGAGTCGATGATATCTTCCACGATGACCACATCACGGCCCTCGATATCGCGGTCCAGGTCCTTCAAAATACGCACCACGCCCGAGGAGGAGGCCGAGTTGCCATAGGAGGACACCGCCATGAACTCCAGTTGGGACGGAATGGTGAGCTTGCGGGCAAAGTCCGTCAAGAAGAAGACCGCACCCTTGAGCACGCACACCAGGATGAGGTCATCATCGGCGTTGCTGTATTTCTCGGAAACGCGGTCCGCCATCTCTTGGATGCGCGCCTGAAGATCGTCTTCGGCGACGAGTACGTTTCTAATGTCCTCTCCATAAGGATTGGCGGGGACGGCTGAATCATGGGTGTCGTGCACGTGAGCGCTCCTTTGCTGACCGAGGCAATAGTGACAGTTTGCCACCAACGCGTGCGACTTCCAACCTTGTACCTCTCTTTTCACCACGGACGGCGACTGGCCCCTGCCCATGCCACTGCACGCACAGGGCATCGATGCCGCGCACCGCCTCGCGCGTAACCTCTACCCCTTCCTCGCGCAGCCACGCGGCAATCGCCCGGCGGCGCTTCGGCTCGGGAAGGGCGGCCAGCTCGGCGCAGTCGGGGGTGGGGTGGGTGGTGAGGAAGGCGTCGTCAAGCGCGGCGTCATAGGCTGCCTGGGCCAAAGCCGGCACGGGGTCACCGCCTAGGATCTCCTGCAGGCGCGGGAGGATCTCGCGGCGCAGCGCCACGCGGCGGAAGGCCGGGTCCTGGTTCTGCGGGTCCTGCCAGACCTCCAGTCCCAGCTCCGCGCAGGCGCCCTCGGTCTGCGCACGGCGCACGCGCAAAAGGGGGCGCAGCACGCGCACGCCCTCCACCTCGGAGCGCTCGCACATGCCCGCCACCTTCCCCCGCAGGGCGCTCAGCAGCAGGGTTTCGGCCTGGTCATCGGCGGTATGAGCCACCGCCACCTCGCCCCAGGGTGCGAAGGCACGGTATCGGGCGGCGCGGGCTTCGGCCTCAACGGAGCCGTGCTTGGCGACGTCCACCGGCAACACCTCCGCCCCGGCTCCCAATCCACGAGCCTGGTCGGCAGCCCGGCGCGCCTGTGCGGCCGAGCCTTCCTGTAGGCCGTGGTCGACGCAGAGCGCTGTGACCTCATGACCTTCTGCGACGAGGGCCGCGGTCAGCGCCAGCGAGTCGGCCCCGCCGGACAAACCCACCGCGATGGCGCGGGGGTGCTGCCCCACCACGGCGCGGGCGGCCACCCGGCAGGCCAAGAAGTTGGGGCTTTTACGTGGCCAAAAAGGTTTCTTAGAAGTCATGGAGTGCGGCGGCGAGGGCGTCTTGGGCCTGGCGGGCGGAGGTGACTTCGCCGTCGTTGACCAGGAAGGCGAAGGCATAAACCCGGCCCGACTGGCCTTGGGCGGTGCCGGTCAGCGCGGAGGTTCCGGTGAGTGTGCCGGTCTTGGCGCGCACGAAGCCGCGGGCGGGAGAATCGGAATAGCGCTCATAGAGGGTTCCTTCGCCGCCGGCGAGGGGGAGGTAGCCCAACAGTGGGCGTAGCTCTTCGGCGGCTACGGCTTGATCCGCGATGTGGGCGAGGAGGCTTGCCGGGATGCGATTATCGCGGGAGAGACCGGAACCGTCCTTTAAGGTGACGCCGTTGACGTCGATGCCGGCGCCGCTGAGCACGTCGAGGGTGGCCTGCGCGGCGCCGTCGAAGCTTGCCTCCGCGTCTTGGCTGATGGCCAGCTCGCGGGCGATGGCCTCTGCCATGACGTTGTCGGAGTCCTTCGCCGCTTGCTGCGCGCGCAAGGCCAGCGGCTCGGACTCGCTGGAGGCGATGGCCTCCGCGTTGTCGGGTGCGGGGGCCATGTCGACTTTATCGGTACCCAGGCGTTTGGCGAGCGCGCGGGCGACGTCGAGTGCCGGCTCATGGGAGCGCGGGACGTCCCCGGTCTTCTCCCCGATGCGCCCGCCGTAGAGCATGGCTGGCTGGATGGGTGCGACATAGCCACCGTCGATATTGTCATCGTCCCAGCCGGGAGCCTGGTCGGGGCCGGCCCAGACGGAGGTATCAATGGATACTCGGTTGACGGTGCTCATGTGCTTCTTGATCTGCTCCGCGAGCTCATCGAGGCGCTCGTCCGTCAGCCACACATCGCCGGAGGCTTTGATGACCACGTCGCCATCGTTATCGCCTTTGACCACTTCCGTGGTGAGGCGTTCTTCTTCATCGAGCGCGAGCGTTGCTGCGGCGAGGGTGAGGACCTTGGTCGAGGAGGCAGGCGTGAGCGGCTTTGCGGGTTCGCGCTCCCACAGCACCTCGTGGGTGGTGGTGTCGATGACCTGACCGCCGAAAGTGGCGAGAGCCTTGTCTTTGCCCAGCTCATCCAACTTCGCTTTAAGCGCGGCGGTGTCTATCTCACCAGGCTCGACGGGTTGGAGCAGCGTTTCGGGTTCTGCCTGCTTATAGGGTTGGCCGTGGTCCAGTTGATCGTAGGTGCGCTGGACTTCTACGCCCACTGCGGCCGTCGCCGCCACGACGCCGGCCGTGACGAGGGCCGCAGTACTCCACCAGACATGCTTAGCTTTCATCGCCCTTTAGACTAGCGCGGTAGACTATGCGGAGCACATGCCAACCTATTAGTTATGGAGGATTCAGCCGTGAGCGTTGAAGTAACCATCGAGATCCCTAAGGGCTCCCGCAACAAGTACGAGATCGACCACGAGACCGGCAAGGTCCACCTCGACCGTTACCTGTTCACCCCGATGGCCTACCCGGCTGACTACGGCTTCATCGACCACACCCTGGGTGAGGACGGCGACCCGCTCGACGCACTAGTGATCCTCCCGGAGCCGGTCTTCCCGGGCGTTGTCGTGGAGGCCCGCATTCTCGGCGTATTCAAGATGACCGACGAGGCCGGCGGCGACGACAAGCTGCTCGCCGTCATCGATGACCCGCGCTGGGAGCGCTACCAGGACATCAACGATGTGGAGCAGCACATCAAGGACGAGATCGAGCACTTCTTCGTCCACTACAAGGACCTGGAGCCGAACAAGGAAGTTACCGGCTCCGGCTGGGGCGACAAGGCTGAGGCAGAGAAGATCCTCGAAGAGGCTAAGGCTCGCTTCAAATAATTCGCACTTCTAAGGGACGTTTCGATCAAATAGGGCCCCAGACCCGGGGGTTTGAGAGGCCTTATTTGATCGAAACGTCCTTTTTCTTTGTCACCGCGACAACTCCTCGTTCGTGACGTACGATTCGATCAAATAGGGGGCCGAAAACAGCGGTTTCTGGGGGCTTATTTGTTAGAAACGTACTCATCGGGGGCACATGGAAATTTTCGAGGGACGCGCGGGCACTCGCCGCGCGGCTAACGGCCAGGCAATCAAGATTTGTCGCGGTCTGTATTTATCTGCGGTGCCAACGCCGCGCGAGCTCGCTGAAATCGTCTCAAGACGCTGGCCAGACTCAGCCTTGGATGGCTATTCCGCCGCCCAGCAGTATCTTGGCCAAGAACTAACTTTTCCGCTTCACTTCCTGCGCGCAGGAACGATGGCACCGAGCACGTACTTCCGGAGCCGACGGGCGCGGCCCAAAGCGCTGGGCAGCATGAATGGGGTAAACGTGTGTAGCCCGCTGCAATGCGTTGAGGCGATGGAGCACGAGGATGCCGTGGCCTTCATCGAGGCCTTCTTCGCCGGGCCGCATGGGCGCTCGCGCATCGAGACGGAACAGCTGGACTTTCGCCGCCTGCCCAAGCACACGCGTGAGGTGTTGGAAAAGGCCATCGTCGGGGCGGATAGCAAGCCGGAGCGCGACCTCACCCGGGGTCTCGATCCCCACGTCAAAGTCCGCAACAACGTGCGGATTGGCCCCTACCGCTGGGACTTGCTCCTAGAGGAACACAAGGTGGCCATCGAGGTGGACGGATACGCCTACCACAAAGGCGAGAACCGGCAGCGTTTCGAGATCGACCGCCAGAAGCTTAACGACGCCATCCAGCGCGGCTACCGGCCCCTCCACTTCACCGCCGCCACAATTGAGCATCACCTTGACGTCGCGGTTCACCAGGTTCTCGCGGTCATCAAAGGGCGAGGCGAGCTCGTTCCTCCGCCGTGGAAGTGGCATCATTACTGGCGGTGGGAAGGCGAGCGTTGGGCAGGCTAGCGTTGCAGCTGTTCAGCCGCAACGTGCCGACAACGAACTGGGCTGACTAACGCTGCGGCTTACTAACACTGCAGCTAACTAACTGCAGTGGGACGCGAGCCAGCCATCGAGCTCCGATTCCGGGGCATCGGGGGCAATGGGATCCTCGGCGAACTCCTCGCCCGTGCGCGCCTTGTCCTTGGCCGTGGTGAGCATGAGCGAGCGGCCGTCCGGATAATCCAGAACCACGTTCGCAGAGGCGTAGCCGGCGGTCGGCTCGCCGAAGGTGCGCACGTTATCCAGGCCGCGGAAGGCCAGGAGGGTGGCCTCGCCGGAGGACGCGGTTTCGTCGTCGGTGAGCACGGCGACGGGGACCTCAAGCTTGCCGCCCGACGTGGTGGTGGGCGTGCCACCGCCGGTGACGGAGTTGCCGTCGATGGTGACGTCAGTAGTCCCCATCCGGCTGACGAAGGAGAGCACGGTGCCATCCGGCAGCAACGGACTGAGTCCCGCGTACATCGGGCCCATGTCGCCGCCGCCATTGCCGCGCAGATCCACCACGGCAGCGCAGGCCTCCGGATGGGCGGTCAGACCTTGAGCGAGCGTGTCGGCGTAGGCCTGGCCATCATCGTGGCGGCCGATGGACGGGACGGTGGCGCGCAGAACGCCGTCCTCGAAGGAAACCGAGGGTTCAGTGTTTTCGATGGCCTTTTCCTTCTCGGCGCTAAAGATGTTGGAGTGCTTGCCGCCGGCGGCATCGATGGCAGCATCGAGGAGCTCAGCGTTCGTGGGGTCCTCTTTGAAAGCCTCGCGGGCGCGCTGGAATTCCTCGCTCTCGCCATAGATTCCGGAGATCGCTGCAGTATCCACCATCGCTGTATTGATGCGCTTCTCGCTGGCGTTGAAGAGGAAGTAGGGCTTGCCCAACAGCGCCCCACCATAGGAGGGGCCGAAGAAGTACACGGCCGCGACCACGGCGATGAGGGCAACAAGGAACAGTCCGCCGAAGATTTTCAGTACAGTTTTCATTCTTTCCTTCCTCCCGTGCGCAGCACGTAGCCGCGCAGGGGTTCAACAATGACAATGGCTAGCAGCGTGACCAACCAACCTATGGCCAGGAATCCGAAGGCCATGAGCATGCGGCCGAGAACATCGACGTCGCTTGAATCGACACTGGAGAAGAACATCAGCGAGGCGATGCCACCGCCGAAGAGGAAGCCGAAGAAGCTCAAGCCCACGACCGGCCCCATGACGGTCCAGGCACCGGAGCGGAACTGGAAGCCGCGCGGCACGCCCATGAGATCCAGGGAGCGGATGAGCTCCTTATCCTCAAAGATGCCGGAGACCTGTCCCAGGATGATGGACATGGTGGTCAGCGTGAAGCCAAAAATGAGGGTTAATAGAACACCGGTGGAGATGTCCTTGAACACCACGTTCATCCCCGGGTCTTCCTTCAACACCAGGGCCAAAGCGTCTGCGCCCAGGGGTGCGGCAACGAGGAATCCCGCCAAGTAGCCGAAGAAGCCGATGGCCGCACTCCGCCGCCAGGCGGGGCGCGCATTACCTGCCACTCGCTGGCAGGCCACGAAGTGCGCGGTGCCCGGGAAGAGGGACAAGATGTGCGCGCCGAGCTGCAGGATGAAGGGAGCGATGAGGTTGATGCTCATCAGCATGCCGAACATGACCACGATGACCATGGCGGTCGGCGGGCCCGCCTTGCCGGAGAGGAAAACCCCACCGACCGCCACGATGATGAGGAAGACGATGGCGCGCCACCAGCGATAAGCCGCGGGCATCTGACGCTTGGCCACGCCCAGCGGGCTCACCCGCACCCGGCGCATGCCGACGAGTGCTGCGCCGATGGCCAGCAGGAAAAGCACACCCGCCACGGCGAGGTAGCCCCACCACGGGAGGAGAAGCTCGGACAGAGCAATGAAACGCATCTGGAAATCCAGCTGGGTGAAGACCGGCGCGACGAGCAGGCTGATCAGCCCGCCGAGCACGATGCCGATCACCGCCTGCAGGCCCGTCTCCACGATGACCATGCGCTCCACCTGGCGGGAGCTCAATCCCAACAGGCGCAGGGTGGCCAGGCGCTGCTCCCTGCCGGACGCCCCCAGGACGGCGGCTTGGGCAGTGAGGTTAAACAGCGCCGGAAGGATGAACGCACAAGCAAAAAGGGCTAGGGCAAACCAGGGATAGAGGAAGGCCTCCATCTCATTGCCGAAGGCCTCCTTGAGTGCCGGGGCGGCATCCTCGACGTGCTGGGCGCGCTCCCAAAACATCCAGGTGCCGCCCGCGACCAGGAAGGCGATGGCGGAGCCAATGGTCAGGCTCACAATCGCCAGCACCGAGACAATTCCTGTTCCGGATCGCGCGCGAATGGATTCGCGCTGCAGGTCAAAGACCAAAGTCGCGGTGTTCATCGAATCACCTCGAGGCGGCGGTCGTCGTGGATGATGCCATCGCGAATCTCCACGCGACGCTGCATCCAGTCGGCCACCTTCGGGTCGTGCGTGACCATGACCAGGCTGGCACCCGACTGGCGCACGATGGTGGTGAGCATCTGCATGACTTCGTGGCCCGTGGACTGATCCAGCGCACCGGTCGGCTCGTCGGCGAAGACCACGCCCGGGTTAGCCACCAGCGCACGCGCAATAGTCACGCGCTGCGCCTGGCCGCCAGAAACCTGCGCTGGGCGGCGCTCCGCCAAACCGCCCAGGCCCAGTTGGTCCAGCAGTTCCATCGCGCGCTTGCGGGCTGCACCCCGCCCCATACCGTTAAGCATCGCGGGCAACGCCACGTTGTCCACGTTGCTCAGCTCCGGCAGCAGCTGGCCGTCTTGGAAGACGAAGCCGAAATTGCGCAGGCGGGTGCGGGAGCGGGGGGCGTCGCCAAGCGCGGAGAGCTCCTCATCCCCGTAGCGCACACTGCCGTGCGTGGGGGTGAGCACGCCGGACATGCAGTGCAACAGCGTGGACTTGCCGGAGCCGGACGGCCCCATGACGGCCACGAGCTCGCCCGGTTCAATGTCGAGGGAGATTCCAGCGAGCACCGGGCCGCCGCCGAAATCCTTGGTGATGTCTGTCAGGGAAAGTATCTGTGCCATGTCTCTCATTTCACCGTCTCAGGCCCGCTTAAAGAACAGCCCTAGCGTTGCTCTTTAAGGTAGTGCCAGCACTACCCCTGCCGCAGGGGCGGACCACTATGCTGGGCCTGTGTTCCGAAGAAAGCCCCAGCCCACCAACCATGAGCAGCAGCAAGCGGAGAAGATTGCGCAGCTCACGGCCTCGCGCCGCGCCATCGCGGATGCCTATGAGGTGGAGCGCGCCCGCATCGAGCGCGACTTACACGACGGCGCGCAGCAATACCTCGTGGCCGCGAGCATGAAGTTGGGGGAGGCTCTTCTCGACGCCCCCTCTGACCTCACCGAGCTGCTTACCGCCGCCAAACAGGACGTGGACCGCGGCCTCAAATCCTTGCGCGCCACGGTGCACGGCATCCACCCGCAGGTGCTGCAGGATCACGGTTTGGTGACCGCGCTTGCCGACGTTGCTTCCTCCCACGGCCCCCACGTCAGCGTCTTCGCCCCGCATCCTTTGCCCAAGCTCTCCGCCTCCGTGCTGGCCTGCGGCTACTTCTTCGGCACGGAGGCTTTGACCAATGCGGCCAAGCACGCGCCCGGCGCGCCGGTGTCTGTTTTAGTGACCGCGGATGCCTCCTTGAAAATCGCCGTGGTAGATGAGGGGCCAGGCGGCGCGCGGGTGGTGCCGGGCCACGGCTTGGCGGGGATGGCCGAGCGCCTCGCGGCTTTCGGCGGGGAGATGACGCTATCCTCTCCCCCGGGCGGGCCGACGAGGCTGGCGTGCTCGATTCCTCTTCTTCTCGATCGCGGACAGTCAGGAGTTTAAGAAATGAGTTTGAGAATCGTCGTGGCGGATGACTCCGCCATTTTGCGCGAAGGTTTAGCTGGCCTTCTGGAGCGCCGCGGGCATCAGATTGTGGGCCAGGCGGATTCCGCCCCGGAGCTTGAGGCCGTGATGGATAAGCTGCGCGATGAGCTTCCGGACATCGTCATCACGGACGTGCGCATGCCGCCGGGCATGGGCGATGATGGGCTCAAGGCCGCCGTGAACTTGAGAAATGCATACCCGGGCTTACCCGTCATGGTGCTCTCCCAGTATGTGGCCCCGGCATACGCGGTGGAGCTCTTCGACTCCCCCGATGCCGGCACCGGCTATCTTTTGAAGGACCGCGTCTCCGAGGTGCGGGACTTCCTCTCCAGCTTGGACGTGGTAGCCCAGGGCGGCACCGTCATCGACCCCACCGTGGCACAGGCGTTAATGAGCTCCGGGCGCAGCGGCCTGGGCGAGCTCACCCCGCGCGAGCGCGAGGTGCTTGAATTGATGTCCCGCGGCAAATCCAACAAGGACATCGCCGCCGAGCTCGTCCTTTCTTCCGCCGCGGTGGCCAAGCACGTTTCCAATATCTTCACCAAGTTGCGGCTGGACCCCAGCGAGGACAACCGCCGCGTGAAAGCCATCTTGGAGTACCTCTCAGCGCACCGCTAAAGCCCGCGCCTGCCCACCGTCCACAAGAGCACCCTGACAGAGACCATCCACAGGATCCCAAGGAAACTGTGACGCAAGACGCATAAGCTTGTCCGTGCCCTTACCCAACCCACTCTGGAAGGACCCCGCTTAATGGACGTGCAGCTCAACATCGTGCGCTTTAACCGAGAAAAGATTGCTGACCATGACTATTTTCTGGAGTTAATTCAGACGGAAGGGCTGGACTCCTTCCGGAAGCCGGATCCAGAAATGGAAGAAGCATCGGCCGCACTCTCCAAACTCTTCGGACAGGACGTGCCCGCGCATTCGGCCGTCACGGTCACGATGGATTCGAGCAATTTAGAACTCCAAGAAAAGCTAGCTTTGCTGGCGTATTACCACGGCTTGGTGGTCTTCATTGGAACCACGGACATCCTCTTTAATGCGACTGGAATCCCCACGAGCAGCAATGGCCTTTCCTCCATCAGGAACTGCATGGGAACTATGTGGCGACAGGTCAGCAGACCGATGCTTGATCGCGCCTTTGAGGACGCCCTGCGCCTGCCGGTGTCCGAGCAAACGTGGCTTCAGGTAGTCAACTATGGCTCGGAAGAACGCAGCTACGGCCTCGATATGTCCATGCACGTGCGCGCAAGCGGGCAGTTCGAACTGATATGGTCCAGCCTCCCTCCAGAGGCCACTGAACCAGTATTCCGCACGCTCACTGTCGATACTTACGAAGAAGCACGAGAGATTCTGCTTTCCTTCAGTGATCACAACCCGTTGATCGAAGAACTTGCGTGGGAGCCGTTGCCTCAACGTGAATCTAAGCCAATCCTGGATGCTTCAGTCCGCCACGAAACACCCTGGCGCCGGCTGGACGCGGTGAAGGAGCTCCCCGCAGGCGTGATGGTCCATCTACACAAATGGCCAACGTTTTCCCTGGCCTACGGCCGCAATGCGCAAGGACAGTGGACCGCGAAGGTTTACGATAACCTCGGCACCGACAATGTGCAGACCTTCGACATCGCAGACGAAGTCATCGCAGTGGCGGAGCACTATTTGGACGGCAACGGCGAGATGATTTCCACGGTCTTCCCGGACTCTTCATCTTCGGATCCGGCACCGTACACCACGGTCACCGCAATGGAGCTTCCGGAGCGCGAGGAGCAGTGGACAGAAGCATCAGTATGCATGATGCACCGCATCCGTGCTGACCATAATGGCGAGCCCAGCCCTCGGATGCAGAAATATATTGAGAGGATTAACTCAAAGCTCGGAAGCGAAATCCTCCTCGCCGAGGAGCACGTGGAGGCACAAGCACTCACTCGGCTGCTCATCCCTGCCGACGTCAGGTCGGTCACAATAGAGAGGCTTACTCATCTGGCGCAGGATCATGGCATTTCGCTTGTTGTCGATGATTCCCTGGCACTGTACAACCCGTCGGGCAAGCCGCTTCCGGGGGCTGAGAGCTGCCAGTTGAAGCTACTCGCGGATAAGTTGTATGTGAACACTTGGGAGGTGACCACCTCCTCCTCCGTACTCGAAGCAGGCCTTCGCCTCTTCACAGGATGGAGGCTTGAGGTTCGATCCGGGAGTCAGGTGGACTTCCAGGAGCGTTATACCTTGGAAACAACCTATACGGGCGACAACGTTTCGCTTGACCTTGTCACCCCCGACGGGAACCTACACGAAATCCCATCCATCCCACTGCCCCTTGCTCTGGATTTGATGGTTGAATTCACCTACTCCCCGGCGCAGTTGGTGGACAAAGTGAATTGGCAAGATCAGAAGTCGTCCTCAGATATCCCTGAGGAAGAGCGCTTCATGGTCAACGCCACGGTCTTCGGCTCAGCTGCGTATCTTTTCAACGATGACCTTCTCGAGGCAGTTCGCCAGGACGGCTTCCCCGAAGTGGGAGCGTGGGTAGCAGCCTTTGACCGAATAGTCCCGGGCGACTACTGCCAGGTCGACCGCGTGCAACCCTCAGAAACAGGAGCGGCACGCTACCTCGTCGAATGGGGCCACAACAACGGTGAGGAAGAAAACTTCCAGATGCTCCTAGAGGACATCGACGAAGCCTTGTCCCTCCTTGAACGGTTTGTGAACGGGGACCGCGCAGAGTTTGAAGCTCTTCCGTGGACGCGACGAGTGGAGTAACAACACTAGGCCCTATGCGTGACTAGGGTATGGGGCATGAGAAACGTAACGCCACAGGAAGTACCTGAGAACGCCCAGCTTATCGACGTCCGCGAGGACCACGAGTGGAACACCGAGCACGCCCAGGGCGCCACGCACATCCCGATGGGCGAACTAGTTGATCGCATCGACGAGATTGACCCGGACCAAGACATCTACGTCATCTGCCACCTAGGCGGGCGCAGCATGCAGGTCTGCCAGTACTTGGAGCACACCAAGGGCTGGGACGTCATCAACGTCGAGGGCGGAACGGATGGTTGGAAGGCCCAAGGCTGCCCTATGGTTTACCCAAACCACTAGTGGTACCATTTGCGGTACCATACAGGTGTGGTTTCCAAGATAGAAAAGATCCTCACAAAGATGCGGGCCTCACGGACAAACGTCCGCTTCTCAGAGCTGCAACTTGTGTGTGACTTCTATTTCTAGGAGCAGATCATGAACCTCGCAGACAAATACACCTACCAAACCGCTTGGTCAGAAGAAGATGGCGAGTTCGTTGCCACAGTCCTAGAGTTCCCTTCCCTGTCATGGCTGGATGCTACTGCGACCACCGCAGAAGCCGAGTTGCGCAGCGTCGTCGAAGAAACTCTAGAAGATATGCAACGCAACAATGAACACATCCCAGAACCATTCGGACAGCGAAGCTACTCGGGGAAGTTCAACCTCCGCATACCTCAGTCACTTCACCGAGACCTGACCATCGAAGCAGAACGGGAAGGCGTTTCTCTCAACACACTCATCGTGCAGAAGCTAGCCTCAGCCTGAAACTAGTGGGCCACAACCCATAATTTAGGCATGCCACCGTAGGCGCGTTAGAATCATCGGCATGCCTTCATTGAATTCTGTTTCCATCCCTACCGCACTCCTGGAGTCCCCCTCCTTCCAGCTGGAGCGCCTCCGCCGCCGCACCCGCGAAGGCGTCGAGGCCGCGCTGCAAACACAGCGGACTACCTTGCGCGAATACTGGGTGCTCACCTGCCTCGTTGCAGAGACCGCGTCCTCCCAGTCCGCCCTGTCGGAAACCCTGGCCATCGACGCCTCCGACATGGTGCGCCTCCTCGATTCACTGGAGTCCCGCCACTGGGTTAAGCGTGAACGTGACTCCAAAGACCGCCGCCGCCAAATCATTGCCTCCACCAAGAAAGGCACCAAGGCCCACAAGGAGCTCGCGGTCTTGGTGGCGAAGGCCGAGGATGAAGCCCTCGACGAGTCCACCAACAAGCAGCTCAAGCACCTGCGCAAGCTGGCCACCGCCATCATCGCGGCCGACGCGCCCGGTGATGCAGAAAGCAGTGATGCCTAAATGACGGAGCCCGATAATCTTCCTAGTACCGGAGGCCGCCACGCCCTCCAGGCGGACGAGCCCGAGACCCCAGCAATGCCCGAGGTTCCCGCGCACTACCTCCTAGGTTCCGAGGCCGCACCGGCGCGCACCCTGTGGGACGTCGTGCGCACCACAGCAGAGAACTACCCCGAGGCTGCCGCCCTGGATGACGGTGAGATCCTGACCTACGCCGAGCTGCTTGCCGACGTCTCCGCCTGGGCCACCGAGCTCCACGCCAGCGGTGTGCGGCGCGGAGACCGCATCGGCATCCGCATGACCTCCGGCAAGCGCGAGCTCTACCTGGCCATCCTGTCCACGCTCGCCGCCGGCGCGGCCTACGTGCCCGTCGACGCCGACGACCCCGATGAACGCGCCGAGATGGTCTTCGGCGAGGCTAACATCGACGGTGTCTTCACCGACGAAGGTTTCCGCATGCTCCGGGAAACATCAGCCTCCCGTAGCGGCGAAGGCGACACCACCCCCTTCGACGAACCGCGTCCAGAAGACACCGCGTGGATCATCTTTACCTCCGGTTCCACGGGCAAGCCCAAGGGCGTGGCCGTGAGCCACCGTTCCGCGGCCGCCTTCGTCGACGCCGAGGCAGCCCTCTTCCTAGCCGATAGCCCGCAGGGCCCACTCGGCCCGGACGACCGCGTCCTGGCCGGCCTGTCCGTGGCCTTTGATGCCTCCTGCGAGGAGATGTGGCTGGCCTGGGGCCACGGCGCCTGCCTGGTGCCAGCCCCGCGCTCCCTAGTGCGCTCCGGCATGGACTTAGGTCCCTGGCTCATCCGCCGCGACATCACGGTGGTCTCCACCGTGCCCACCCTGGCTGGCCTGTGGCCCGCCGAAGCCCTGGACAACATCCGCCTCCTCATCGTTGGCGGCGAGGCCTGCTCCCAGGAGCTGGTGGACCGTCTGGCCACCGAGGACCGCGAGATGTGGAATACCTACGGCCCCACCGAGGCCACCGTCGTGGCCTGCGCGCAGCGCATGCTGCCCGGCAAGCCCGTGTCGATTGGGTTGCCATTGAAGGGTTGGGACTTGGTGGTCGTCGACAAGCACGGCGTCCCCGTGAACATCGGTGAGGTGGGCGAACTCGTCATCGGTGGCGTGGGCCTGGCCACCTACCTGGACCCGGTCAAGGACGCGGAGAAGTACGCGCCGCTGGAGTCAATGGGCTGGGAGCGTGCCTACCGCACCGGTGACCACGTGCGTCTGGAAGAGGACGGCCTGTATTTTGTTGGCCGCGTCGATGACCAGGTGAAAATTGGCGGCCGCCGCATCGAGCTTGGTGAGGTCGAGGCCAACGTCGCCGCCTTGCCGAACGTGTATAACTCCGCCGTGGCCGTGCAGAAGACACCCGGCGGCGAGTCCGTGCTCGTCGGCTATGTCTCCCTGGATGACCCGGACACCGGTTTCGATCACGAGGCCGCGCACGCCCGCCTCGCGGAATCCATGCCGGCCGCGCTCGTCCCCCGCATCTGCGTCATGGAGGAGCTGCCGATTCGCACCTCCGGCAAGGTGGACAAGAAGGCCTTGCCGTGGCCACTTCCCGGCGTGGGTGTGGAAGCATCCGGCCTCAACCCCACCGAACAGTGGCTGGCAGAGCTGTGGGTGGACACCCTGGGCGTGTCTGTCGAGGACGTCAACGCAGATTTCTTCTCCCTCGGCGGCACCTCGCTGGCCGCGGCGACCCTGGTCGGCCGCATCCGCGAGCGCTTCCCCACCGTGGCCGTGCGCGATCTCTATGATCACCCACGCCTGGGCTCACTCGCGGAGCAGCTTGCCGACGCCGAATCCGTCGAGGACTCCGGCCCCGCCCGCGAGGTAGCGCCCGTGCGCGCCGGCACGCGCATCGCGCAAACGCTCATCCAGATCCCCGTGATGACTATGGCCGCCACGAGCTGGCTAGCTTGGTTGCTGTTGGGCTCCAACGTGGCGAACCTGCTGGGTGTGGAGTGGGCCATGATGACTCCGTGGTGGCTGGTGGCCATCCTGCTCGTCGTCTTCGTCACCCCGGTTGGGCGCATCCCGCTGGGTGGTTACGGCGCGCGGCTAATCACCGCCGGCATCACGCCCGGCGAGTACCCGCGCGGCGGTTCCACGCACCTGCGCATTTGGGCTGCCGAGCGCTGGGTTAATGCCATAGGCGCCAGCTCCCTGGCGGGCGCTACCCGCGTCAATAACTACGCCCGCACTTTGGGCGTGAAGATTGGCCGCGGCGTGGATCTCCACTCATTGCCACCCGTCACCGGCCTGCTGACCTTGGGTAAGCACGCCGCTATCGAACCGGAAGTGGACCTCACCGGCTACTGGCTGGACGGCGATATTCTCCGCGTCGGCGCCATTGAGGTCAAGGAAGGCGCGCGCGTGGGTGCGCGCTCCACGCTGCTGCCGGGCACCGTCGTGGGCAAGTACGCCCACGTGGAGGCCGGCTCCACCGTGACGGGGCGCAAGAAGGTCAAGGACGGCCAGCGTTGGTCCGGCTCCCCCGCGAAGAAGGTGGGCCGCTCCAAACACCGCTTCCCGTCCCATGCCCCGAAGCGCCGTCCGCTATGGGTTCCTGTCTACGACTTCACGTCCGTCCTGCTAGCCGTGCAGCCCATTGTGGCGCTGGCGGTCGGCGCGGCCGTCGTCGTTAGCCTCATCGCACTGACCGATGGCTCCGCCTTCGTCGGCTCCATCTTCTTCGCGCCGCTCGGCGCCCTGGTGGCATTTGCTACCTATATGCTGCAAACCTGGCTGGGCGTGCGCCTCCTTTCGATTGGCATCACACCCGGTGTTGCACCAGTGCGCTCCGCCAAAGGTTGGCGCTTGTGGACCATCGAGAGGCTCATGGATGAGGCGCGCACTCAGCTCTTCCCCATCTATGCTTCGCAGCTCACCCCGGCGTGGCTGCGTTCCTTGGGCGCGACGATTGGCAAGGACGTGGAGATTTCCACGGCCGTCATGGTGCCCAAACTCACCGAGGTCAAAGACGGTGCCTTCCTGGCAGATGACACCATGATCGGCGGCTACGAGCTCGGCGGCGGTTGGATGCTCACGGGTGAGACCAAGGTGGGCAAGCGCTCCTTCGTGGGCAACTCCGGCATCACGGGTCCGGGCCGCAAGCTGTCGAAGAACTCGCTGGTTGCCGTGCTCTCGTCAACGCCGAAGAAGACCAAGTCCGGCGCCAACTGGTGGGGTTCCCCGCCGGAGCGCATGCGCCGCGTCGAGGCCCACGTGGACGGCGTGGAGGGTGAATCCCTTACCTATAACCCGGGCTTTGGGGTCAAGGCCGCGCGCGGCGCGATTGAGACCATGCGCCTGTTGGCGCCGATGACCTCGGCCATGCTGCTGGCAGGAACCCTGGCGTCGCTCTACGCGCTTGCCGACGCCCTCGGCATCGCCGCCGCCTGGGCCCTCGGCGGCCTCGTCCTCATGGCGGCGGGCGCTATCGCCATGGCGGTTACGGTAGCCGCGAAGTGGATCTGCGTGGGCACGCAGACCGCCGGCGACCACCCGCTGTGGTCCGCCTTCGTGTGGCTCAACGAGCTCCAAGACACCTTCGTTGAGGCGGTTGCTGCCCCGTGGTTCTTTAGCCACACCTATGGCATGGGTGAGATCAATCTGGGCCTACGCGCGCTGGGCGTCAGGATTGGCCGCGGTGCGTGGATCGACTCCTACTGGTTCCCGGAGACCGATCTTTGCGTCGTGGGCGACGGCGCGTCCGTCGGCCCGGGCACCGTGGTGCAGACCCACCTGTTCCAGGACCGCGTGATGAGCTTAGACACCGTGACTATCAAGGCCGGTGCAACCTTGGGTTCGCACTCGGTGGCGCTGCCCGCCTCAGTCATTGGCAGCGTGGCGACGGTGGGCCCCGGCTCCCTGGTGATGCGCGGCGATCAGGTCCCGAGCAATTCCGTTTGGCAGGGCAACCCGATTGAGCCCTGGAAGAAATAGATAAAAATAAAGGAGGCGGCAGGTTTACCTGCTGCCTCCTTTTTATGCCTGACTCGCTAATGAGCGGTCGGGGTGCCGTGACTAGTCACCGATCTGGTCGCGTCCGCGCTTCACAATCTTGTCATCTACCTGGCCAACGACCTCATGGTCCTTGTTGGTGTATTCAAACTTCGAGAGCACGTAGCGCATAGCGTTGATGCGGGCGCGCTTCTTATCGTTGGACTTAATGGTGATCCACGGCGACTCTTCAGTATCCGTGTAGCGGAACTGCTCTTCCTTCGCGCGGGTGTAGTCGTCCCACTTATCCAGGGAGGCCAGGTCCATGGGTGACAGCTTCCACTGGCGGACCGGGTCAATCTGGCGGATGGCGAAGCGAGTGCGCTGCTCCTTGCGGGTCACGGAGAACCACAGCTTGGTCAGCGAAATACCAGAGCCGAGAATCATGTTCTCCAGCATCGGAACCTCACGCAGAAACTCTGCGTGCTGGGACTCCGTGCAAAAGCCCATGACGCGCTCCACGCCGGAGCGGTTGTACCAGGAGCGGTCGAAGAAGACGATTTCGCCGCCACACGGGAAGTGTTCGATGTAGCGCTGGAAGTACCACGAGGTGGACTCGCGCGGGGAGGGCTTCTCAAGTGCCACGGTGCGGGCGCCACGCGGGTTGAGGTGCTCGTTGAAGCGCTTGATGGTGCCGCCCTTACCAGCGGCATCGCGGCCTTCGAAGAGAATGATGTGGCGCTGGCCGGTTTCCTTGGTCCAGTTCTGCCACTTCAGCAGCTCAATCTGCAGGGAGCGCTTGATGGACTCGTACTCGTCACGCGTCATGCGCTCCTCGTACGGGTAGTTCTCGCGCCAGGTTTCAACCGGTGAGCCATCCGGCATGATGAGCGAGGGATCGTCCTCATCGGAGTCATCGACGACGTAGCCGTCGGTCTGCGCAAGGTCGATCTCGGGGAGTTCGTCGTCTTTAATGTCAGCCATACCATTAATTCTATCTAGGAAGCAGGCATCTGGCTCGATAAAACGACTCGAGGCCGCTCAATTTACCCCCGTAATGCCCGACAGGTGGCAGCAGCCGCCCAGGATGTACGTTTCTAACAAATAGTTCCCTCAGAATTCGACGATCTGGGGGCTTAAATGATCGTTCCGTACCACGCCACCGCTTCAGCCAGGCTGGGCGGGCGGATTCTGGAAATGAGAAACCCCGCTGCCCACAAGGGGGTCAGCGGGGTTAACGCTTAGTTCTGCGTGAGCAGCGTGCTTTTTAGAGCAGGCCGATCAGCTTGGAAGCGCCGTCAGCCATGGTGCCCAGACCGTAGAAAATGTTGAGCAGGAGGCCGATGATGCCGGTGGAAGAAAGGGTACCCATTTGAAATCTCCTTGGGATTGAAAGTGTGTGTTTAGTGCTGCCCTAAAGGGAAGCTAGTTTACTTCTTGGAGGACAGGCCCTCGAGAACGGAGGTATCCGGCTTAACCGGGTAGTTTTCCGTGGTGGCAGCGCCGGAGATGAGGTCAAAGACGCTAGCGAAGCCGCCGAAGAGCTTCTTGATGCCGTCAGCGAAGTCAGCGAAGTTACCGAGCTGGTCACCGATGAAAGAAAGATCCATTATGGTCTCCTCTTGTGAAGTCCGGGTAGAGAAATTGCCCGGAGGGGTTTGCAGTTTGCAGACACCCTCAGCGGGCGTCACACGAAACTATTTTGGCACACCACTGAAACATTGCAAGTGGATTCGTGGGTGACTTTTCGAGCACAGCGCTTCGAAAATCAGATTCACTTTTCAGGTTATTTATTCACCATTTGTTAACCTAGCCAGCAACAATGCGCCTATCTGCGTAAATGAACGGCGGCGGGTGTCCTGCCTCAAAAAATCTTCGTCGAAACGTAACGCGAGCCCCTAAAATTGCGATTCATAGGCCCGATTTACGGAGTAATTTCGCCACATTTTTCTCGCGGCAACATCGCGTATTACCCCTATCCGGGGGAGCAATAGGATACAAAAGGGTCTCAAGACGAAGAAAGCTCCCCACGGTCAGTCGTGGGGAGCATCTGTTTTGCTAGGAGCTGAGGCCGCAAGACGCCTCAGCCCGGGAAGGAGCGGACTAGAAGCCCATACCGCCCATTGCGTCAGCATCCGGCATACCAGCGCCTGCACCAGCCGGTTCCGGCTTATCAGCCACAACCGCCTCGGTGGTCAGGAACAGAGCCGCGATGGACGCAGCGTTCTGCAGCGCGGAACGAGTGACCTTAACTGGGTCATTGATGCCCGCGGCCATCAAGTCCACATACTCGCCAGATGCGGCGTTGAGGCCCTGGCCAGCCGGCAGGGAGGCGACCTTGTCAGCGACAACGCCCGGCTCCAGACCAGCGTTCTGAGCAATCTGCTTCAGCGGAGCAGACAGCGCCTCGCGGACGATCTTGACACCGGTTGCCTCATCACCAGTGAGGTCGGAAAGGGAATCCAGAACCTCGGCTGCCTGCAGCAGAGCCACGCCGCCACCGGCGACGATGCCCTCCTCAACAGCAGCCTTAGCGTTACGCACGGCATCCTCGATGCGGTGCTTGCGCTCCTTGAGCTCAACCTCGGTAGCGGCACCAACCTTGAGGACTGCCACGCCGCCGGCCAGCTTGGCTAGGCGCTCCTGCAGCTTCTCACGGTCGTAATCGGAGTCGGAGTTCTCAATCTCGGCGCGGATCTGCTTGATGCGGCCGTCGATCTGCTCCTGGGAACCAGCACCCTGAACGATGGTGGTCTCATCCTTGGTCACGACAACCTTGCGGGCCTGGCCGAGGTACTCGAGCTCGGTGGTCTCCAGGGAGAGGCCGACCTCCTCGGAAATGACCTGGCCTCCGGTGAGGATAGCCATGTCCTGCAGGGTGGCCTTGCGGCGGTCACCGAAGCCCGGAGCCTTCACAGCAACAGACTTGAAGGTGCCGCGGATCTTGTTGACCACGAGGGTGGACAGGGCCTCGCCCTCAACATCTTCAGCGATAATCAGCAGCGGCTTGCCGGTCTGCATGACCTTCTCCAGCAGCGGGACGAGGTCCTTGATGTTGGAAATCTTGGAGGAAACCAGCAGGATGTACGGGTCCTCGAGGACAGCCTCCTGGCGCTCCATGTCGGTAGCGAAGTAGCCAGAGATGTAGCCCTTGTCGAAGCGCATGCCTTCGGTGACTTCCAAGTCAACGCCGAAGGTGTTGGACTCCTCAACGGTGATGACGGAGTCCTTGTTCACGGAGCCGTTGCCCACGGTGTACATAGCCTCAGCGATCTTCTCGCCGATGGCCGGGTCAGCAGCGGAGATACCTGCGGTGGTAGCAATCTCTTCCTGCGTCTCTACTTCCTTCGCAGAGGAGAGCAGGGAGTCAACAACCTTCTTGGTAGCGGCCTCGATGCCGCGCTTGATGCCCAGCGGGTTGGAACCAGCGGCTACGTTGCGCAGGCCCTCGCGGACAAGCGCCTGTGCCAGAACGGTAGCGGTGGTGGTGCCGTCACCGGCGACGTCATCGGTCTTCTTGGCTACTTCCTTGACCAGCTCTGCGCCGATCTTCTCGTACGGGTCCTCGAGTTCGATCTCGCGCGCGATGGAAACACCGTCGTTAGTAATGGTCGGGGCGCCCCAGGACTTCTCTAGGACGACGTTGCGGCCCTTGGGGCCGAGGGTGACCTTGACGGCGTCGGCAAGCGTGTTGAGACCACGCTCGAGGCCGCGACGTGCCTCTTCATCGAAGGCAATGATCTTTGCCATGTGTTTGTGCTCCTTAAGCTTTGTTGAGGACGACACTCACGTCTGATCTATGACGGACGCCCGCGACGGCACGGCTGGCGAGTGTTCTCCAGCCCCAACCACATAGATGACTCTGTTTATTTCTGGCACTTGCCATGTGGAAGTGCTAGCGACCATTCTGGCACTCAGACCTAGCGACTGCAAGGTTCAACACGAACGCTATAAGCGAACGGGCGGTGCTTTCGCACCGCCCGCTAGATCGAACCGTCCGCTAAACCAAAACCCTAGCTCCGCTTAAGCCTCGGCCTTCTTCGCCGTCCACTTGTACGCCGCAGCAATGCCGCCGACGAAGAGGATGACGCCGACGATCTTGGCAGCGGTTCCGCCCTCGAAGATCTCCAGCGGGGACTCGCCGCCCGACGCCGCGATAATGCCAGCGTTGACCACGCCGAAGAGGGACTCGCCGACGATAAGGCCGGTGGCCAGCAGCGTGCCCATGCGCTTAGCAAAGTCCGGCTTGGACTGGCGTACCGCCCAGCGGTTGTAGAAGTAGCCCAAGATGGCGCCAATCGGAACCACAATCGTGATGGCCGCCGGCAGGTACATGCCCATGCCCACCGCCAGCGGGGACAGGGAGTATTTGTCGGTGAAGTGGCGCAGGCACTCGTCGACGATGATGATGACGGCGCCGATCGCCGCGCCCAGGCCGATGAGGTCCCACGGCAGCGAGTTATCAAAAATACCGGAGGCCACCGAGGACATCAACGCGGCCTGCGGTGCAGCCAGTGCGTCCTCACCGGCACCCTCCATGCCCTGAAAGCCAAAGCCGGTGAGCATGACCTGCAGAATCGGTGGAATCACCATGGAGCCGAAGAGGACACCGATGATGAGCGCTACCTGCTGCTTCCACGGCGTCGCGCCAACCAGCTGACCGGTCTTGAGGTCCTGCAAGTTGTCATTGGAAATGGTCGCGATACCGAAGACGATGGCCGCGGTAAACAGCGTGTAGGCCACCAGCGAGAGCGGCTCCGCCTCCGTACCGCGCGTCACGGCGGCAATCAGCAATGCAGCGGCGATAACCGCGATGATGCCGATAGATGAGATCGGCGAGTTGGACGCACCAATGAGACCAGCCATGTAGCCACACACCGACGCGATAACGAGGCCCACAAGCAAGGTAAAGAGTACGGAGACCGTGATGAGGACGGCCATGTGGTCATGAATATCGGTGCCGCGCACGAAGTTCCACAGCAGCAGTCCAATCGGGACCATGAGAAGAAGGATGGTACCAACGACATACGGTGCCGGAATATCGCGCTCCTCCACCGCCACCTGGTGGCCGTCCTTGCGGTTGCGGGAGGACGCGAAGGACTCAGCCATGCCCTTGACAATCGGACCGGAAATCTTAATCAGCGTCCAAATGGCGGCGATGGCCATGGTGCCCACGCCGATGAAGCGGATCCTGTCGGAGAAGACCGTGTCGACGGTGTCCATGATCGTGGCCGGGTCACTCAGTGACTCCCCACCGGTGAGGATGGGCAGCAGGATGAGGTAGGAAATGACCACGCCGACGAGCATGGCGATACCCACCGCCAAGCCCACGAGGTGGCCAACACCGACCAACGCCAGGGACAGGGAGGTGCCGAGCGTCGTCGCACCCGAGCCCAGCTTGAAATAGGTGGCCACCTCAGAGGCTGCAGCCTTCATCGCGGCAAGCAAAGCCATGACGGCGGAAAGGATGCCACCGAAGACGATGACGCGCAGGCCCTTCGCGTTTTCCTCGTGCGCGGCCTCACCGTCCTCACCAGAGCTATCGCCCACCTTGAGAACCTCGGCCGCGGCCACGCCCTCCGGGTAGGGCAGATCGGAGCCCGTCACCAGCGCACGGCGCAGCGGGATGGAGTACATCACGCCGAGCACACCACCGATGGCGCAGACAGCGGCGGTATCGACGAAGGAGAAGCCCTGCCAGTAGCCCACCATGACCAGGCCGGGGAGCACGAAGATGATGGCGGACAAAGTGCCGGCTGCCGACGCGATGGTTTGCACAATGTTGTTCTCTTTGACGTTGTGCCCGGCGAAGCGGCGCAGCACCGCCATAGAAATCACGGCAGCGGGAATGGACGTGGCAAACGTCAGACCCACTTTGAGGCCCAGATACACGTTGGCGGCGGTAAAAATGAGAGTGATGAGCCCACCAATGATGATGCCCCGGAGCGTAAGCTCGCGGACCGTGGACTGGGAACCTTCGGCGGTGGTAGTCGCCATGTCAGGTCCTTTCTAAAAGAATTTGGACTAGAACCATGAATATATTACTACCTAACGCTCGGCAGGCCGATTCGAGGATGCGAGTAGGTTGGAGGGCATGAGCAACATTTCTGAGTTTGTCAGCAACGACCGCGATACCATTTTCCAGCAACTCAAGGAGCTCGTCTCCTTCAATTCTGTCCACAACGAGCCGGGCCTCGAGGACCAGCCCGCGAAGGCTGCCGAGTGGGTTCAGGCCGCGCTTGTCGACGCCAACTTCACCCCCGAAGCCATCACCACCACTGATGGTTCCACGGCGATCGTCGCCAAGCGCCCCGGCAAGGAGGGCGCGAAGACGGTGCTGCTGTACTCGCACTACGACGTGGTTCCTGCCGGAAACCCCGACGCGTGGGACTCCGATCCTTTCACCCTGACTGAGCGCGAGGGCCGCTGGTACGGCCGCGGCGCCGCGGACTGCAAGGGCAACGTGGCCATGCACCTCGCCGCGCTGCGCGCGCTCGACGCTCAGGGTGGAACCGATCTCAACCTCACCGTGCTCATCGAGGGCTCTGAGGAACGCGGCGGCGAGGGCCTGTCCGCGCTCATCGAGGAGCGCCCGGAGCTCTTCGCCGCCGACGCCATCCTCATCGCCGACGCCGGCAACGCCAAGGCAGGCGTGCCGACTTTGACCACCTCCCTGCGCGGCGGCTCCCAGATCAACGTCAAGGTCTCCACCCTCAACTCGGCAGTGCACTCCGGACAGTTCGGCGGCGCGGCTCCCGACGCCGTCAAGGCCCTCATGCGTGCACTGGATTCCCTGACGGATGAGTACGGCCGCACGACTATCGACGGCGTCGATTGTGAGGGCACCTGGCCGCTGGCCGAGGGGCAGGACACCGCCTACCGCGAGGAGGACTTCCGCGCCGACGCCCAAATGCTCGAGGGCACCGAAATCATGGGCGCGAAGGATCCGGAAGGCGCCACCGCCATCGCTGACATGATCTGGGCCCGCCCCGCCGTGACCGTGACCGGCTTTACCTCCACCCCGGTCTCCGAGGCGGTCAACGCCGTGCCCGCTACCGCCGAAGCCAACATCAACCTGCGCACCCCCGCCACCATGGACCCCCGCTCCACCGCGGAAGCAGTGGCCGAGCACCTGAAGAAGCACATTCCGTGGGGCGCGCACATCGAGGTCACCATCCTCGAGGCCAACCTGGGCTTCGAAACCGATCCGTCCAAGCCCGCCGTCGCCCTGCTCGGTGAGTGCCTGGGCGAGGCCTACGGTTCCGAGACCATCACCCAGGGCATGGGCGGCTCCATCCCGCTGACCGTGGAGCTGCAGGAGAAGCACCCGAACGCGGAGATTGCGCTCTTTGGTGTCGAGGAGCCGCAGTGCACCATCCACTCCGCTAACGAGTCGGTCGACCCGACTGAGATTGAGAACATTGCGATCGCTGAGGCTCTCTTCCTCCAGCGTTTCGCTTAAGCGGCACTATCCCGCCCGGCAGAGCCATCCGCCGGGCGCAGGCTCGCTTACTCCTGGATGCGTTGGTGGCGACGTGGCGGAACGCCAACAGGAGACACAGATATAACTGTATGAAACGAAAATGTGAAAATTGGGATTTCAGACTGTATCGTGAGCACTAGTGAACGCCCGCCGCTGCGGTGGGGTTTGCCCAGTCCCCGACAAGGAAAGGACGCCACCGCAACCTCGTGCTCACTCTCTTCAGCGCCTTGGTACTTACTACCATCGTCGCTCCATTCCTCCTTTTCTATCTCGGCCGCCGCGCCTTCGGCCTCCTTGCCGTCGTGCCCGCGGTGGGCTTCTTTTGGGTGCTCCAACAGCTCACCACTGGAACGCTGCGCGACGGCAACCAGCTGGCGTATGACCTCGACTGGATGCCCGCCGCGCACCTAACGATTAACCTGCGCATGGACGCGCTTTCCGCGCTGTTCAGCCTCATCATTTTGGGTGTGGGCGCGCTGGTCTTGCTGTATTGCTGGGGTTATTTCGACCACTCCCGGCGCCGCCTTGCCCTCTTCGGTAGCCAGATGGTGGGCTTTGCCACGGCCATGTATGGCCTGGTCATTTCCGATAATTTCCTGCTGCTCTACGTCTTCTGGGAAATCACCTCCCTGCTCTCCTTCCTCCTGGTGAGCTATTACGGCGAGCGCGCCTCATCCCGGCGATCAGCGCAGCAGGCACTCATGGTCACCGTCCTCGGCGGCCTGGCCATGCTCGTGGGCATTACCCTCCTCGGCCGCCAGACCGGTGCGTGGTCCTTCAGCGATATCGCCGCCACCGAGGACCTGGCCAACACGCCCTTCCTCACTGTGGCCATCGTGCTGATTCTCTGCGGTGCGCTCTCCAAGTCCGCCATCGCCCCCGCGCACTTTTGGCTGCCCGGGGCCATGGCCGCGCCGACCCCGGTCTCTGCCTACCTACACTCCGCGGCGATGGTGAAGGCCGGCATCTACCTCGTCGCACGCCTAGCGCCTTCGGTACATGACATCCCCACCTGGCATCTCGTGGTCATCCCCTTGGGTGCGTTCACCATGCTGCTCGGCGGTTGGATGGCGCTCAAGCAGCGCGACCTGAAGCTGGTTCTGGCCTACGGTACCGTCTCGCAGCTGGGTTTTATCACCGCCATCATCGCCATCGGCTCCCGCGAGGCCATGCAGGCAGGCCTGGCGCTGACCTTTGCGCACTCCCTCTTCAAAGCAGCGCTCTTCATGATCGTCGGCGCCATTGACCACTCGGCGGGCACGAGGGACATCGACAAGCTGGCAGGCCTGGGCAAGAAGAAACCCGCGCTGTACATCCTGGCCATCCTCCCCGCGATGTCGATGGCCGGTATCCCGCCGCTGCTGGGCTTTGTGTCCAAGGAGGCCACGCTCGAGGCGATCATGCACGAGGAGCTCTTGGTCGGCATGCCACGCAACATGCTGCTCGTAACCGTCGTCGTCGGCTCCGCGCTGACCATGGCCTATGCGCTGCGCTTCCTATGGGGTGCGTTCTCCTCGAAGGGGCAGGAGGAGCCCTCTGAGGCAGTAGCGAATATGCACCACATCGGCCCCTTCCTCTGGGTTCCTCCGACGGCGCTGACTCTGCTGACCATCTTCTTTGGTCTGCTGCCGCTGCCTTTGTCCCACGGCATCACGCAGCACCTAGACAACACATTTGGGGCGGAGCAGACCTCCGAACTAGCGCTGTGGCATGGCTTCACCATCCCGTTGCTGCTCTCCGTGCTCATCATCGTGGCCGGTTCTCTCTTGCACTGGCAGCGCCAGACACTCACGAAGGCCCAGTTCACCTACCCGGCCTTGGGCTCGGCCGACGACTCCTACGACGCCGTCATCAACACCCTGCGCCAACTCTCTCTGCGCATCACCGCCTCCACGCAGCGCGGTTCGCTGCAGTTCAACCTCACGGTCATCTTTGCCACGCTCATGGTGCTGCCCATCGTCATGCTCATCAACGGCGATATCACCAACGTGCACATGATCGTTGCTGAGAACCCCTGGCAGGCTATCGCCGCG
Source organism: Corynebacterium guaraldiae (assembly GCF_053480195.1). NCBI lineage: Bacteria > Bacillati > Actinomycetota > Actinomycetes > Mycobacteriales > Corynebacteriaceae > Corynebacterium > Corynebacterium guaraldiae. The sequence continues at coordinate 72,327 of NZ_JBRBAU010000011.1, forward strand.
GCGATCATCATCATCGCCGCTGTCGCCGCCACGGTGCTGAATAACCGCCTCTCCGGCGTCATCCTGGTGGGCGTGACCGGCTACGCCTTGTCCTTCATCTTCGCGCTTCACGGTGCCCCGGACTTGGCGCTGACGCAGCTCCTCGTGGAGACCATCATCATGGTGCTCTTCATGCTGGTGCTGCGCCGCATGCCGGCGAATACCGAGTGGAAGCAGGACCCCAAATCCGGCCGCCTGCGCGCGTGGCTGGCGGTGGGCGTGGGCCTGGCCGTCACCGTGGTGGGCATGTTCGCCATCAACGCCCGGCGCGAGGAACCCATCTCGCAGTACATGCCGGAATTGGCCAAGGAGATCGGCCACGGCGCCAACACGGTCAACGTCTTGCTCGTGGACCTGCGCGCGTGGGATACCTTCGGCGAAATCACGGTGCTCATCATCGCGGCGACGGGAATCGCCTCACTGATCTACCGCACGCAGAGCTTCACCCGCTCCTCCCGCCGCCCGACTTTGCAGGTCACCGGCCGCCGCTGGCTGGCCGCGGGTGTGGAATCGGAGAAGGCGCTCAACCGCTCGCTCATGGTGGACGTGAGCACCCGCATCCTCTTCCCCTCGATGATGGTGCTCTCCCTCTACTTCTTCTTCGGCGGCCACAACGCCCCCGGCGGCGGTTTTGCCGGCGGCCTCGTGGCGGCCTTGGCGCTGATTCTGCGCTACCTGGCCGGCGGGCGCGCGGAGCTCGATGAGGCGCTGCCTCTCGACGGCGGCCGCACCATGGCGGTCGGCCTGCTGCTCTCCCTCAGCGCAGTCATCACCCCGATGCTCTTGGGCTACCCGCCGCTGACCACCGGGTACACGAAGGTCGGCGTGCCACTTATCGGTGATGTGTCCCTGCCTTCGGCGCTGATTTTCGACGCCGGTGTCTACCTCATCGTCGTCGGCCTCACGCTCTACGTCCTGTCCTCCTTGGGCGCCAAGCTCGATGAGGAAGAAGAGATGCGTAAGCAACGCGCCCGCGACCGCGCCCGCTCCTTGGCACGCCGCACGAAAGAAAGAGAGAAAGCTGCCACCGCAGAGAAAGGACACGCCTAATGGATGCCAACCTCATGCTCCTGCTCGCTGCGGGCGTGCTCTGCGGCGCCGGGGTCTACTTATTGCTGGACCGCGCGATGACCAAGATGCTGCTCGGCATCTTGTTGCTGGGCAATGGCGCGAACCTCTTCGTGCTCATGGCCGGCGGCAAGGCGGGCTCGCCGCCTATCGACGGCCGGACCTCCCTGCCCTATGGCGAAGAAATCGCCGATCCGCTGGCCCAGGCGATGATCCTCACCGCGATCGTCATTTCAATGGCGCTGACCGGCTTCATCCTCACGTTGGCCTACCGCCAATACCGCTACCGCACCGCGGACGTGATTGAGGATGACACCGAGGACACCGCCATCGCGGCGATTGCCTCGCGCCCGGGCAATGCCTCGGCCGCCCCCGACCACGATGCCTCCAATGATCCGACCACCGGCCGTAACACCAAGGAAGGCGATAAGTTTGGCCCCGAGTTCTTCGAGGCTCCCGTGAAGGAGGCCACCGATGAGTGAAACTATCTCACCCCTGGTGGACCTGCTGCTGCCCTACGTCAGCTTCCTGATTCCCCTTCCGATCATCATCCCCGCACTGGCGGCCGCGTTGGCGATGCTCTTTGCGCGCAATGCTCATGCGCAGCGCCGCATCGCCTTCTTCTCCCTCCTCACGCTGGCCGCGGTCAACGCCGCACTGATCTTCATCGCGGATACCACCGGCATCCAGACCCTCCAGGTGGGCGGCTGGGACGCCCCGGTGGGCATCACGCTCGTGGCGGACCGTTTGTCCACGGTCATGCTCTTTACCTCCTCCGTCGTCCTGTTCTCCGTCATGTGGTACGCCATCTCGCAGGGCGTGCGCGATGGCACCAAGGACGAACCGGTGGCGGTGTTCCTGCCTAATTACATGTTGCTGACCATGGGCGTGAACGTGTCCTTCCTGGCCGGTGACCTGTTCAACCTCTACGTGGGCTTCGAGATCTTCCTCGTGTCTTCCTACGTGCTGCTGACCCTCGGCGCATCGCCCGCGCGTGTGCGGGCGGGCGTGGGCTATGTCATGGTCTCCATGGCCTCCTCGCTCATCTTCGTGCTGGCCTTGGCCTATGTCTACGCCGCGGTGGGCACGATGAACATGGCCCAGATCGGCCTCCGGATGGAGGACATCCCGGCCGGTACCCGCTCCGCGGTCTTCTCCGTGTTGCTCATCGCCTTCGGCATCAAGGCGGCCATCTTCCCTCTCGATGCCTGGTTGCCGGACTCCTACCCCACCGCGCCTTCGCTCGTCACCGCGGTCTTCGCGGGCCTGCTCACCAAGGTCGGCGTCTACGCCATCATCCGCGCGCGTACCTCCATCTTCACCGGCGGCGGGCTCGACGGCCTGCTCATGTGGGTCGCACTGGCCACGATGCTCGTGGGTATCTTGGGCGCCATCGCGCAATCGGATATCAAGCGCTTGCTGTCCTTCACCCTGGTCAGCCACATCGGCTACATGGTCTTCGGCGTTGCCCTCGGTACCGCGCAGGGTTTGTCGGGCGCCATCTTCTACGCCGTACACCACATTCTGGTGCAGACCGCGCTTTTCCTGGTTGTAGGACTTATCGAGCGCCAAGCCGGCACATCCTCGCTGCGGCGCTTGGGCTCGCTGATTTATTCCGCACCGCTCATCGCCATTTTGTACTTCATCCCGGCCATGAACTTGGGCGGCATCCCGCCCTTCTCCGGCTTCCTGGGCAAGATCATGCTGATCCAGGCCGGCGCGAACGAGGGTTCCTGGATGTCGTGGGTGCTCATCGGCGGCGCGGTGGTCACCTCACTGCTGACCCTTTACGTCATGATCCTCGTGTGGACCAAGGGCTTCCTGCGTGACCGCAGGGATGCCCCCGAAGGCAACCTCGCCATGGCGCGGCCCTCCCCGCTCGGGGAGGTCACCGAGTACGTCGAATTGGAGGAGCGCGCCGATGTCGGTCGCGTGCCCTTCGGCATGCTGGCCTCCACGTCCCTGCTCGTCATCGCCTCGGTATCGATGACCTTCCTCGCCGGCCCGATCTCCGGTGTCACCACCCGCGCGGCGACGTCCGCGCAGGATGACTCCATTTACCGCTACGCGGTACTGGGAGATTCCGCCGAGGACCCAACGCGGCACTTGGACCCCGCCGAACGCTACGAGGAGGGCGCCGATTCGCGGAAGAACCGCAGCGAGCCCCTCCCGGATCCGGAGCCGGTGGCGCCGACAACGAGGACGTCGCCAAGCGCCACGCCCACATTGCCCACCTCCGTGGATAAGGAAGAAGAGGAGGTGTCCCGATGAGATTCTCCGGAATTAAGCACCGTTTCCGCCCGTGGTTCATGGTGTGGATCATCGTCATGTGGTGCATGCTCATGGGTGAAGTCACCGTGGCGAACCTGGTGGGCGGGCTGATAGCCAGCCTGTTTATCGTCTTCGCGCTGCCGCTGCCGGCGATGCCCGTGGCGGGGATTTCGGTGAGCTGGGGCAAACTTTTCATCTTTATGGTGCAGTGGTTTGTGGAGCTGATGGAAGCTTCTATCAAAGTGGGCTGGCTGGCGGTGCGCCCGCAGGAGGTGCCCAAGACGGCGATCGTCAGGCTCCCGATGCGCTTGGAGAATGAGTTCGTTCTGGCGCTGGCGGTCAGCCTGTACAACCTGCAGCCGGGCGGCACCGTGTCCGATATCGACATTGCGAACCGCATGCTCACCATCCATCTGCTCGACGCCGATTCTGAAGCTCACCTAGAGCGTGAGATCGCGGCGGTGCGCAAGCTGGAGGCCGATATGATTGCCATCTTCGAAAGGAGCCACCCCTGATGGATACTGACGTGTATAACATCCTGCTCACCGTGGCCGCGGGCTTCCTCGTGGTGGCCTTCCTCATCACCACGTGGCGCATCGTCATCGGGCCCAACTCGCTTGACCGGCTCATCGCCATGGACGGGCTCGTGGCCATGTTCCAATGCGCCCTGGCCACCTACATCTGTTGGACGCTGGACACGACGGTCTCCAACGCGATGTTGGTGGTGGCGCTCCTCGGGTTCATCTCGACGGTCTCCGTTACTCGCTTTAGGAAGAGGGACTCATGAGTTACGCAGTAGTTGCCGATATCCTCTCCATCATCCTCATCCTCCTTGGCTCGATACTCACCTTGGCGGCCGCGATTGGAGTGGCACGTTTTAAGGACACGATGGCGCGCGTGCACGCCATAGCCAAACCCCAAACCACCGGGCTCATCTTCACCATTGTGGGCGCAATCATCAAGGTGACGGGCTCGGAGAGCTTCAGCGTGGCTGAGCGCGGCGACTTGGGCATCCTGGTGCTGCTTGTCCTTTTCGCCATGATCACCAGCCCGGTGACCGCACAAAGAACCACGCGTATCGCCCGCCGTGAGGGCCTGTACGGCCCGCCGGAGTCAATGCTGCGCAATGAGGCCCCTGCCGCGCGCTCCATGCGCCGAAAGTAGGGACACGGGCGCCTTCTCCCAGGAAATGAGGGCGAATTAATATAGGCTGCAAAAGGCAATAATTGGTGGTCATCCGAGGAGAGTCGACGTGAAGAAGCTGCAAGGCGTACCAACGATATGCGCTGTCCTCGCGCTGTGCATCGCTGTGATGGTGTACAAGTTCAGCCAGTTCGATGGGCCCCATGCCTTCATCAATATCCTCCCCTTCGACCTCTCCATCTACCGCATGGCGGGCGAAGACCTCAACGCGGGCGGCCTGCTTTACGACGCCCCCTATATCTTCGAGTTCCCCTTCACGTACCCGCCCTTTGCGGGGTTGCTGTTTAAGGTTTTGCCCTTCTTCAGCAAGGGTGCGCTGACCTTTATGTGGCCCTCGCTCATGTTCCTGGCGGTGTTGGCGATCATCATCATGATCTTCCGTGAGCGGGGCATGAAGGTGACCCCGGCGGCCGTCCTGGTAGCGGTGCTGCTCACCGCCCTGACCCCGGCGAATGAGGCGATGCACGGCTCGCTCTACTACGGGCAGGTCAACGTATTCTTGATGCTGCTCGTGGCCCTAGATTTCCTGCCGATTAAGCGCCGCCTGCCGGGCGTGGGTATTGGCTTGGCCGCGGGAATCAAGCTGACCCCGGCTTATATGGGGTTGGCTTTGCTCTTTGAGAAGCGCTGGTGGGCCGCCGCGGGGGCGGTCATTACCTTCCTGGTGACCGTCGTGCTCGGTTTCCTCTTCGTGCCTGATGCGATGGTTTTTTGGACAGATGCCATGTTCAATTCTTCCCGCGTGGGCGAGCATGCCAACCCGGGGGCGAAGTCGCTGCGCTCGCTTATGTTCCGCGAGCTCGGCATCGACGGCGGCATCTGGTGGCTGCTGGCGGTCATCGTGGTCTTTGCGCTTACCTGCCTGGCGCTGCGTACCGCATACCTGCGTGGCAACCGCTCGGCGGCTTTCGCGTTGACGGGCCTGAGCACCTGCTTGGTCTCCCCCTTCTCGTGGTACCACCACTTCGTGTGGACTATCCCCTTCGTGGTCATGGTCTTCGTATCCGTCAACCAGGCACTCAGCGCGCGCCTGTCCGGAAAGTTCGGCGAGCAGCTCGCCGGCCTCGCCTCCGTGGCGGCACTGTTCGTGGTGTCGCTGCCGTTTATGTCGGTGCCGGTGTGGTTCACCATGTCCACGGCCAACCTCGATGCGATCGAGTCCTTCCAGCCGTGGGCGACCTCGCTGTGGACGCTGTCCTGCGTTGCCTTCATCGCCGTCTACGCGGTGTGGGGATTCGTCGCGCCGCGCAAGAACGCGGTGGCGGAGAGCTAGGGGTCGGTTCGATCAAATAAGGGGGCAAAACCCGCATGTTTTGGCGCACTATTTGATCGAAACGTCCTCGTCGAGGCGAGACAGCTTCCCCAAACGACGTTTCGATCAATTAAGGCCCGGAAAACCATCAGTTTCCGGGCCATAATTGATCGTTCGGTACTCAGGCTAGAGCGGCAGCAGCTGCTCCATCTCATCCGCGGTGGCCTTGACCACCTTCTGCCAGCTGCCGGTCTCCTCGTACAGGCGGCGCTGGCGCTCGTAGCCCGCCCCGGAATCGATGATTTCCTGCACCAGCTGCAGCTCCCGGGCACAGCCCAGCTCTTCGGACAACGGGGCCAGCTCCACCAAGAGATCCGCCAGCTCATCCTTGATCCAACGCTCATCGGTCTCGCGCGAGGTGATGACCAGCGCGTCCATGCCATAGCGCGCGCCGCGCCACTTATTTTCCGCCACGTGCCAGGGCTGGAGGGTCGGCAGCTTCTCGCCCGCGTCGATCATGCGGTCATAGTGCACCACCAAGCAGTGTGTCAGCGCCACGATGGCGGAGAGCTCGCGAAGGTTGGAGGCGGCGTCGGAAATGCGAACCTCCACCGTGCCCCACTTGGAGGCCGGGCGAACATCGAAGTGCATCGAACCTGTGTGGTTGATGACCCCCGAAATAGCCTGGTCCCGCATGTAGGCCTGCCACTGCTCCCAGTTCTCAAACTGGTAGGGCATGCCCGCGGTGGGCAGCTGTTGGTAGAGCATCGTGCGGTTGGAGGCATAGCCAGTATCGAGCCCCTCCCACCCTGGCGAGCACGCGGAGATGGCCAGAAGGTGGGGGTACTTCGTCATCAGCGCGTTGATGATGGGCCACACGCGTTCCTCGTGGCTGATGCCGACGTGCACGTGCGTGCCCCACAGCAGCATCTGCTGGCCCCAGTACTGGGTGCGGTTGATGATTTCGGAATAGCTCTCCTTGGCGGAGACGGGGTTCTTCCGGAAGTCCGTAAAAGGGTGCCCGCCCGAGGCCCACAGGCGCACGTCCATGGAATCGGCCGCCTCACGCACTGCGCTGAGCGACGCCCGAAGGTCCCCCATCGCCTCCGGCACCGTCCGGCACACCCCAGTCACCAGCTCCACCGTGTTTTGGAGGAATTCCTTTTCCAGGTGCACGGAGGGGTGGGAGGCGCGGACAACGTCGATAAGCTCGGCGCCGCGCGGCACAAGATCCCAGGTCACTGGGTCAACGAGGGCAACTTCCCACTCAACACCCAGCGTGGGCTCGGGCGAACGGGCGAAGTTCTCTTCCGGAATATTCACCCATTCATCCTATCCACCAACAGGGTGAATTTAATAAGTTTTTATTCCCTAGGCTTGGGGAACGGCGAGGACCACGACGACGGCATCGCCCTTGGTGTAATCCCCGGTCAGCTCGGCCGGGTACGGCGCGATGGCTTCCGCCGGAACGTTGCCGCCGTAGTACTGGGCGGCGACTTCCTTGGCCAGGTTCTCGGCCGCGGCATCACCCTGTGGGAAGAAGATGGTGGTCTGCGGCGCGACGAGGACATCATCGCTGATGTTTCCTACCTCGGCGACCCTAAACTTTTTGCTCTTGAGGCGCTCGGCCTCATCGGCGGCGTAGTTGACGCGGCCGGAGTTGTTGTAAACGTTGACGGGTATTTCCGCCTGCGGGCGATCGGCATTGCCTGCGGGTGCACCGGCCTCGGCGTTCTCACCATGCTCAGCGCCGACCTCAGCAGCGTTCTCCGAGTCGGCGTCGGTATCAGCCGGGCGCTCGTTCTCGTCGGCGTCGTTATTCTTGTCGGCTTCGCCCGCAGCGCCGCCGGTATGGGCGTCGCCCTCGGCGCCACCGGTGGCGGGTCCGGACACGGCGGCGTCGTTGGCGGGCGCGTCCTGGGCGGTGTCCTCGGAGCTATCCGAGGTCATGGCGTACAGAGCCCACATGCCGAGCATGACGGCCACGGCGATGAGCACCATGGCGACACCACGCAGCGGGAGCTTGCTAGCGGAGGCCGGGGCGGCGGCCGAGTCGGACTCGGCGGCGTGGCGCGCGCGGTCAGCGGACGAGGCAGAGTTTTCCGGATTCACATTAGTCACATTGGTCACTCTAGTATCTACGAGCCTCAGTCCGGTGTATTGTCGCGTGCGGCGCGCCGGACGTCCTCGCGGGCGTCGCGAAGCCGGCGCAAACGGGTGACCAGCAGCGGGTAGGAGGCGTGCGCGGCGGGGTTGTCGAGCAGCACGTTGAGGCGTTGGTGATAGCGCACCGGAGTAATGTCCAGCTGCGTGCGGATGGCCTCCTCCTTGGCGCCGATATCGCGCGGGGCGTGGGACTCGAACTCCAAAATCGCGGCGTCTAGGTCTGACAGGGAATGCATGCTTAAACTGTATTCCATGACTATTCGTCCTATCGTTATCCACGGCGACCCGGTCCTCCACAACCCCACCGAGCCGGTCACCGAGCCCATTGACTCCCCCGAGCTGCAGGAGCTCATCGCGGACATGCACGAAACCATGGATGCCGCGCACGGAGTTGGCCTGGCCGCAAACCAGATCGGCGTGAACAAGCGCCTCTTTGTCTACCACTGCCCCGACACCGACGGGCCTGATGGCACCGAGCTTCCCGAAGGCGGCATGCGGCGCGGCTGCGTGATCAACCCGGTGCTGGAGACCTCCGAGATTCCGGAAACCATGCCGGCTGACGACGGCTCCGAAGACGAAGGCTGCCTCTCCGTTCCGGGCGAGGGCTTCCCCACCGGCCGCGCTGACTGGGCCCGCGTGACCGGCAAGAATGAAAAGGGCGAGGACATCTCCATCGAGGGCTATGGCTTCTTCGCGCGCATGCTGCAGCACGAAACCGGCCACCTCGACGGCTTCGTCTACACCGACGTGCTTACCGGCCGCTACAAGCGCCAAGCCAAGAAGGCCATTAAGCGCAACGGCTGGACCGAGGCCGGCCTCACCTGGGTTCCGGGCGAGGACGAAGACCCCTTCGGGCACGAGGACTAATGTCCCGCATCTTCCGCTCCGATGCCGTCCAGGTGGGCGAGCGTGTGGTGGCCCGGCGCGATTTCGGCGGCGTGCACAGCGATGTGATTGGCCACGTGCTCAGCGTAGATCCGCTGGTCATCCGCCCGCAGGAAGTCGGCGGCTACCCCTCTTCGCTCGACGCGGTGGAGATTCCGCCGGAGCAGCTCAAGATTATTAAGCGCCTCTCCCCGCGCACGGTGCGCAATTCCGATATCCGCGCCGTCGAGGTGGCCACCGCGGCTGCCTTCCCGGGAAAGGAGCACACGTGGACCTCCGATGGCCAGTGGCTCATGCGCGCGGGCGATGGCGTGACGGGCCGCTCCAATTCGGCGGTGCCGCTCGGCCCGTCTGCGGGTTTCCTGCCGGTGCCTTTCGATGAGATTGAAGCCTTCTATGCACGCCACGATCTTCCGGTGCGCTTGGCCATCCCGGAGCGCATCGGCAAGCCTGCTGAGAAGCTCGTGGCGGCGCAGCCCGAAGTCTGGGAGCTCGAACCGGAAATCCTGGTGATGGTCCGAGACCTGGATGAGCTGCCCGCGCTTTCCGACGTCCACTTCGTCATCGATGAGCAACCCGATGCCGAGTGGCTCAACCTCTATCACTTCCGCGGCCAAGCCCTGCCACCGCTGGCGCTGGAGTACCTGCGCAGCCACATCGAGGGCACGATGGGCTTCGGACGCCTCCTCTCCCCTGCGGGCGAAACTATCGCGATTACGCGCGGCACGCTCACCGAATCCGGGGACGGCACCGTGTGGCTGGGTTACTCCGCCGTAGAGGTGGCCGAAGGCTGGCGCCGCAAGGGCCTGGGCACCGCCTTGGGCGCGCACATGCTGGCCTGGGGCAAGGCACAGGGCGCGGAGAAGGCCTACCTGCAGGTCGTGGCGCACAACACTGCGGGAATTCGCCTCTATGAGAAGCTCGGCTTCTTAGAGCAGCACCGCCACCGTTACGCCCGCCGCCTGCCTCAAGTACCCTAAACCACATGCGCATCGCTACCTGGAACATCAACTCCGTTCGCACCCGCGCGCAGCGCGCGGTGGATCTTTTGGCCAAGCACGACATCGACGTGCTCTGTCTGCAAGAAACCAAGGTGGCGGATGCGAAGTTCCCCCGCGAGCCTTTTGAGGAGGCCGGCTACCACGTCACCTGCCACGGGCTTAACCAGTGGAATGGCGTGGCCATCCTGTCTAAGGAGGAACCGGAGGAGGTCCAGACCTTCTTCCCCGGTCAGCCGGGGTTCCACAAGGACACCGCCAAGGAGCAAGCGCGCGAGGCCCGGGCGGTATCGGCCCGCATCCGCGGGATTGAGATCTGGTCCCTCTACGTTCCCAACGGACGCGAGATCACGGACCGCCACTTCGACTACAAGCTGGACTTCCTCTACGCGCTGGCACGCTATGTGGAAACCCGCGCGCAGTCGAAACTCTTGCTCACGGGTGACTTCAACATTGCTCCGCGCGATGAGGACGTCTGGGATATGTCCCTCTTCCGCGGCAAAACGCACGTCACCGAACCGGAGCGCGCGGCCTTCCAGATGCTGGAGGAGGCCGGGCTTGAGGAGGTCACACGCCGCTTCACCGAGGAAGACCGCTGGACCTACTTTGATTACAAGTCCTTGCGCTTCCAGAAGAACGAGGGCATGCGCATCGATTTCCAGCTAGCCAGCGAGCCGCTTGCACGCCTGGTCCAAGGTGCCCAGGTGGACATGGTTGAGCGCGCCGGCGACAAGACCTCCGACCACGTGCCACTGATCGCGGATTTCGATGTCCCCGATTTCGCGTCGGTGCGCTAGCCTGCCATGAACCTCAACATCGATCTCTCCGTCTGGCAGTTCGTACTGCTGCTTATTGACTACGGCATCAAAATCATCGCCATCGGCGTGGTTCCTGAGGGCCGCCGTCCGTCTAGCTCAACGGCCTGGCTGCTGGCCATTCTTGTGCTGCCTATCGTGGGTCTGCCCCTGTTCCTGCTCATGGGCTCGCCCTATATCAACCGCCGGCGCCACCGCATCCAGCAAGAGGCCAACGCACTGCTTAACGACGTCACCGCCTCCACCCCCAACCACCCCTCGGGCCGCCTCTCCCCGGAGGTGGAATCCCTCATCCAGCTCAACCGCAACCTCACCGGGCACCCGGCTCTGATTGGGCATAACAAGGGCTTGCACGCCTCCTATGAGGAGGCCATCCTGGCCATGGCCCGGGCGGTGGACCGCGCTGAGAAATACGTGCTCATTGAGATCTACATCCAGTCCTGGGATGAGGTCACCGATGTCTTCTTCCAGTCCCTCGCCCGTGCCCGAAAGCGCGGCGTAGAGGTCAAGCTGCTGCTAGATCAGATTGGCAGTTTGAAGTACAAGGGCTACTTCACGCTGGGCAAACGCCTCACCGAGATTGACGTCGACTGGCGGCTCATGCTTCCGCTGCAGCTGCACAAGGGCCGCTTCCGCCGCCCGGACCTGCGCAATCACCGCAAGATCGTGGTCATTGACGGCCACACGGGTTTCTTGGGCTCGATGAACATGATTAAGCGCGAATACAAGACGAAGGACCGCGCATGGATCGACTACATGGTCGAGATGACCGGCCCTGTGGTGACGTCCTTGGCCTCGGTGTTCGCGGTGGATTGGTACCTGGAATCGGAGGAGCAGCTGTCTTTGGACATGCAGCCCTATGACGACGCTATGACGGCGGACTCCAACCACCTCCAGTTGGTCCCCTCCGGGCCCGGTTACACCACGGAACCTAACCTGCGCATGTTCAACTCGGTGGTGCACCACGCTAAAGAGAAGCTCATCCTTTGCTCGCCCTACTTCATTCCGGACGAGTCCCTCTTGGAAGCGGTCACCACCGCGTGCTACCGCGACGTTGAGGTGGAGCTCCTGGTTTCAGCGAAGGCGGACCAGTTCATGGTCAACCACGCGCAGTCCTCCTACTACCAAGCACTTCTGGAGGCTGGCGTGCGGATCTTCCAATTCCCCGAGCCCTTCGTGCTGCACTCCAAGTTCATCCTGGCGGACCCGAATCTTCCGGAGCGCGATCCACTGTGCATGTTTGGTTCCTCCAACATGGACATGCGTTCCTTCGGCCTCAACTATGAATCAACGATGCTGGTGGCCAAGGGCGACCTCATCGAGAATTTCACCCAGCTGGCCAGGAATTACAAGAAGGTCTGCCACGAGCTCACCCTCGAGGAGTGGAACGAGCGCGGCCTGCTGCGCCGCTACGTGGACAACGTCATGCGCCTGACCTCGGCGCTGCAGTAGCAAGCATATGCGGGCCCACACCTTGCTGCGGTAGGGCAGCATGGACCTGCAGATGGTTCCAGCCAGAAGTCTCCAGTCAAACGGTTCCAGTCAAACGGTTCCTCTGGGGGCAAACAAACCTTCTGCGAGGCGGTAGATGGTTCGTTTGGGGGCAAACGAACCATATGACTAGAACCATCTCTGAGAATGACAAGGCGCCATCTGGGAGATGCCTTATGCTCAATGGCGTACGCTAGGCGGCGCCGTGGGCCAGCCGCGTAGACACCACAAGGCCGCACAGCGAAATGAAGCTGCAGCACACCATCCCGATGGCCATGGTCAGCGCCGCATTTGAGCCCCAACCCATGAGCGGGCTGATGGCGCTGGCCAGCAAGGACTGACCAAAGCCCATGATGGCGGACACGCTGCCCGCGCGCGGGCGCATGAGGCCTGTGGCCAGCGCGGTCGCATTGCCCATGATGAAACCGGTCGGCGCCACGCACGCAAAGAGCACGAGGAGGCACACCCACACCGAGGCGCCGAGCAGCACCGACAGCAGCAAGAGCACCCCACACGCAAGAACGCCGCAAACGCCGATGCGCAGCATAACCGCCGGGGAGACCGAATCCATGGCTCGCGAATTCACCAGCGTGGCCATAAAGAGGCCCACGGAGTTGATGCCGAAAACCAGCGAATAGCCCAACGGCGAAAAGCCCCACTGGTTCTGCACCACGAAGGCCGAGGCTGAGATGTAGCAAAACATCGAACAGAAGCCGAAGGCCATGGTCACCAGGTAGCCCCACACCCGGGCATTGGTCAGGACCGCCCAGTAGTTTCCCGCCACCGTGCGGAACAACCCAGCGCGGGAGCGCCCACCCGCGGTTTCCGGGACGATGGCAATCGCCAGCACCAACTGCACCGCATGCAGCCCGGCAAGCACCCAAAAGATGCCGCGCCAGCCCAGCGGCTCCGCCAGGACACCGCCGAGCACCGGGGCCACCGCCGGCGCGATGCCCTGCAGCGCCATGAGCAGCGAATAAGCCTTCGCGGCAGCCGCGCCGTGCACGAGGTCAGGTACCACCGCGCGGGCGAGCACCACGCACGCGCCGCCGCCGAGGCCCTGCAGCACGCGGGCGGCCACGAGCACGGTGGCGGTCGGAGCCAGCGCCGCCAGCACGGAGGCCACCAGAGCGAGGGAGGCACCGGCGATGAGGAGGCGTTTGCGCCCGATGGCGTCGGAAAGCGGGCCCATCACCAGCTGTCCCACGCCCATGCCGATGAAGAAGCCCGAAATGGTCAGCTGGACCATCGCCCGGGTGGTGCCCAGATCGGAGAGGATCTCCGGCATCACCGGCAAGTACATATCAGTGGCAAAAGGCGCTGTTGCGGACAACAGCGCCAAGGTAGCCAGGAGTGGAAAAGGAATCACGCGTCGCGCTGCTCCAGCACGATGACGCCGAAAATCCACAGCACCGCGGCCCAACCGAAGAAGACGAGGGCCTCAAATCCTACCGATGACCACGGCGCGTTCTCATCGACATAGTTCACCGCCCAGTTTTGGAAGGCGGTAAAGGGCATGAAGTGAATGGCCTTATCGCCCACCGTCGGCAGCACACGCACGATGTTTTCCAAGCCCAAGTACAAAATGAGGGAAATCGCCACCGTGCCGGCGGTCTGCCGCAACAGCATGCCCAGGCCCTGCACGAAAGCAACCACGCCGAAGGCCGCGAGCGGGAAGGACCACAGCATGTATTTGCCGTCCTCGCTGGCAAAGGGCTGGAAAGCCTCCGCCGCCGATTCATTCGTCGTCATATCCGCCAACACGAAGATGTACACCAGGCTCAAGAAAGCAATAATGGCCGCGATGACGCCGTAGAGCAGCAGCTTGGCACAGGCCACTGTCCAGCGCTTCGGGTTGGTCATGAAGGTCAAGGATTGCGTCTTATAGCGGTATTCCGTGGTCACCACCATCGCGCCCTGGATCATTATGATCGGCATGCCCATGAGCAAGAGGATGGAGGCCAAGGCCCGCTCCTGCAGCGGGCTAATGCCCAGCACCGCCTCCCCCGCGTTGAGCGAGTTCAGCAGCGTCCAGCCGGTCACGATGAGAATGATGAGGGCCGTGGTCCACCAGAAGGACTTCGTCGTGCGCAGCTTCGTCCACTCCGCATGCACAGTGTTGAAAAACATTAGCGCTGTACCCCTTCCTTCGGTGCCGCCGCCTGGTACTGCACCGCGCGTTCCGTCATAGCCACGTAGGCCTCTTCCAGCGAGGCGCGGTGGAGCGTCAATTCCGTCAGCGGCACACCCGTGGAATAAGCCAGCTGACCCACGTAATCCGTGGTTTGGTTCGGAATAACCAAGGTGCGGCGCTGCTCCTCATCGACCGACTCGCTATACGTGATGCCGGCTTCCTTCAGCGCCGAGCCGAACTCGCGCAGGTGCTCCGAGCGCACGATAACCGAGGCACTGGAGTTTTCCTTGACAAAGTCATAGGTGCGCTGATTAGCCAAGAGCCTGCCGCGGCCAATCACCACGAGGTGGTCCGCCGTCTGTGCCATCTCCGCCAGCAGGTGGGAGGAGATGAGCACCGTGCGGCCCTCCGCGGCCAGCGCGCGCACGAGCGAGCGCACCCAGCGAATACCTTCCGGGTCTAGGCCGTTGACCGGCTCATCCAGGATCAGCACGCCCGGATCCCCCAACAGGGCGGCCGCTAAACCGAGGCGCTGGCCCATACCGAGGGAAAAGCCACCGGCCTTCTTGCCAGCAACATCGGCCAGGCCCACAAGACCCAGCACCTCGTCGACGCGGGAAGTAGGAATGCCATTAGCCTGCGCCATCCACGTCAGGTGGTTGGCGGCGGTGCGGTTGGCGTGGACGGCTTTGGCGTCGAGAAGCGCGCCCACCTCGCGCAGCGGGTTCTTCAGCTCGCGGTAGGGCTTGCCGTGCACCAAGGCGGTGCCAACGGTGGGCTTGTCCAAACCCAGAATCATGCGCATCGTCGTTGATTTTCCAGCGCCGTTTGGTCCCAGGAAACCGGTCACTTGTCCCGGCTTCACCTGGAAGGTGAGGTCATCGACGGCGCGGACAGACTTGTACTGTTTGGTCAGTCCGGCTACTTCAATCATGCCCTACAGCGTGCCACAGGTTCCCGCCGCGCGCCTGTATCAGCTGCTGATTTCCTCCCAGCGCTCCAGCAAACGCGGCAGCGCTTCCCGGAAGGGAGCCAAGAGCTCTAGCTCTTCTACCTGGTTAAACGGCACCCAGCGCAGCTCGGCGGATTCCGCATTGGCGGTCGTCTCCAGCCGCTGGCCCGAGACAGTCCGCGCCAACACCGTGGTATAGGTCCAGCCTTCCTCGAAAGGCCCGGAGGTGGCCAGCGCATCCAGCACCTCGACGTCCGAGGCCGAGATTCCGGTTTCCTCCGCCGTCTCCCTCAGCGCTGCCTGCTCCGGGGACTCCGGCTTATCCCGCGCCCCGCCCGGGATTCCCCAGGTCCCGCCATTATTCGTCCACGTGGCGCGGTGCTGGAGCAACACCTCATCCCCCGCCACCAAGAAAAGGCCAGCAGCTCCAAACTTGCCCCATACCGGCACCCCGCCCGGCCCCTTAGACCAGCCATCACCGGAGAGTTCTGGGTTTACGCGTGTACACATGCCTTCCACGATACGTCAGAAGCAGCCCGCGCCACCCTGCCCCAAATCATCGCGCGACGCGGTCGAGGGCGCTATCCTAAGGGAATGACCGGCCCGGCCACCGAACTGCGCGAGCACTCCCCCGAATCATGGGGCGATCACTGGCTCGATGAAGTCACCGAGCCCGCCAGACCCGCGTTTAGCCGCCCGACGCAGCTGGCCATGAGCTCCTTCGCCGGCCCCGCGCGCGTCATCCGGCGCCTCTATAGCTTCGCGGCCACCACGCCCGGCAAGCTTTTTACGGTCACCGTCATCCTCACCGTCGCGCTGGCGGCAGCCGGCTTTTCCATGTCTTCATCCTCGGCTTCAAGGCACGATGACCTGGATGCCTTGCTGACCTCCACCGAGCCGATGTCGAATGCGGCGCACCACCTCTACACCAACTTGTCGTTGGCGGATACCGTGGCCACCACCGGCTTCGTGCAGGCGGGCGTCGAACCGGAGGTGAACCGCAACCGCTATAACGAGGCCATCGATGCCGCCTCCGTCGCCGCCACGCAGGCCATCGTGGGCACCTCCGCGGAGGATGAACGCGTGCGCGAGCTCGTCACCTTTATCCAACGCAAACTGCCGGTGTATACCGCCCTCGTGGAAAAGGATCGCGTTAATCACCGCGCGGGCCACGCTGTGGCGAATTCCTATATGTCCAATGCCTCGGCGCTCATGCGGACCCAGATCCTCCCCGCCGCCGCGGAGCTGTTCACCTTGACGTCGGAAAAGGTGAGCCAACAGCAGCAGCGCCTGACCCGCCCGCAGTGGGTGCCGTTGTCGGGGCTTGTCGCCGCTCTCATCTTCCTCGGCCTGGCGCAGTGGTGGCTGTGGCGGCTGACCCGCCGCCGCTTCAACCGCGGTTTCGTGGTGGCCACGGGTCTGTTGTTCCTGGCGCTGGTGTGGGCCTCCGCCTCCAACTTCGCCACGTGGGCCTCGGGCCACCAGGGTTTCGAGACGGTGTCGCGCCCCTGGGACTCGCTGACCGCCTCACGCATCGAGGCCCAGCAGATGCGCACCTCGGAGACCCTCGCCTTGGTCCTGCGCTCTTCTCAGCAGGACATGTCCGTGCACTTTAACTCCACGGTGTACTCCGTCAACCAGGCCCTGCGGGACTATGAGCAGGCGCTTGTCGACGACGACTTCCCCTCCTCCGATCCCACCCTGATTCCCCGCGCGAAGCAGGCAGTGGAGGATTGGACAACCACGCACGACACCTTCATGGAGGATCTCTCCATGGGTGACTACGATGCCGCGCTGTATCAGGCAACTGCCGTCGATCCGGACGGTGAGCCGACCGCCGCCAGCGCCTTCAACGCGGTGGATAATTCCTTGGCTGCGCTCATTGACCAGGCCCGCGACGCCATGCGCACCTACCTGGTCCAAGGTCTCAACGCCATGACGATGGTGTCCACCGGCGTGCTCCTGGCCACCTTCGGCGCGATTATCGCCGTGTGGTTGGGAATCCGTCCCCGTCTGCAGGAGTACCTGTGATGCGCCGCCCTACCACGAAACGCCCAGCCTGGACCGTGTCCCTGCTCGTGCTCAGCAGCGCCGTGGCGCTCAGCGCTTGCGAGCCGGAGCCGCCTAGCGCGCCGGATCCCATCCTGCCGTCTACCGCGAACCTCGATTCCACGCCGGGCCCGCCGCTGCCGGAGGACGCCATCATCGAACCCGCCGGCACCGGCGAGGTGTCCAAGCAAAGCGATGCCGAAGCCTACGGCTCCTACCGCCCGGACGAAAAGACGCCGAAGGAGCGCGTGCCCGAGATCCTGGAGCGCGGCCGGCTCATCGTGGGAGTGGACCGCTCCAATAACCTGCTCAGCTACCGCGATACCGCCACCGGCGAGGTCCGCGGCTTCGAGGCCGACATCGCCCGCGAAATTGCACGCGATATCTTTGGCGACCCCAACAAGGTGGACTTCCGCTTCGTGGAAGCTTCCGAGCGCGCGCGTGCCCTCAACGACCGCACGGTGGACATCGTCATCCGCACCATGACGATCAGCCCCACACGCCAGCGCGAAGTCGCCTTCTCCATTCCCTATATGCAAACGGATGCCCGCTTGCTGGTGCTGAAGAACTCCGGTATTCACTCCATCGCGGATACCGCCGGTTTGACCTTGTGCGCGACGAAGGGTTCCACCATGGTGGATGCGATACGCAAGCACGCGCCCACCTCCGATATCTTGGAGACCCGCGCCTGGGGCGATTGCCTCATGGCGCTGCAGCTGGGGCAAACGGATGGCATCGTGGTGGATGATGCCCTGCTCTCCGGCATGCTGGCCCAGGATCGCTACACGGAGATCGTCGGCGATCCCCTCGAAAGCCAAAGCTACGGCGTGGCCGTGCGCAAGCCCGATGGCTCTTATGACTCGCGCCCGCTCATCCGCCAGGTCAACTCCACGCTGGAGCGCATCCGCAAGGACGGGACCTGGCAACAGCTCTTTAACGAGTGGCTCGGGGATTACATGGATCAGCCCGTGCTCCCGGCGCCGAAGTACCTCGACGAGACCCCGCCAGCGACGGAATCGCAATCGAGTTCCCCAACCAGCAATCAGCCCGGTGAGAAGAAGGAGGGGCACTAATGTCGCACCGCTTCAGCGAGGATGAGCTCGACCACCTCACGCCCGAAGAGCACGAGACTGCGCAGCCCGAAGCCGCAGATCCCGGAGCCGTGGAGCCCGAAGCTGCCGACGCCACCCAGGCCGTGCGCTTCGATCCCTTCGCCGATGAGGACGATGGTTTTTCGGAAGACCACCACCTCGGCGCCTCGCCTGCGGAACCAGGGGATCCGGGAACAGCGCCCGGCGCCAACAACGCGGAAGCCTCCGACCGCACCGCGGCAGTCCCCTTCGATCCCTTCGCGGATGACCTCGAGGAGGAGGACCTCGGCGCCACCGGCGCCGTCCTCTCCCCAGCGGACCGCCCCGGCGCGCACGGCACCGCGACGGGCAAACCCGAGGACGGCGAATACGTCGATTCGGATAACATCGCGGCACTCATCGAGGAGCTGGGGCAGCTGCGTGATCGTCGCAAAGCAGAGGACCCCTCGCGGGCCTCCCGCCGCCGCGCGCTCGATACCTTCCGCCAGCGCCGCGCCACCAAGCGCACCGACCGCGAGGTGGCCGATGGCATGGCTACCTTGCCCTTCGTGGTCCCGGTAGATCCCAGCGAGGCGCTCATCGATCCGCAGGATGCGCCCCGCGCCGCCCCGCCGCAGCTCAAGCCGGGTGACATGGTGGCCGGCCAGTATGAGATCCTCGGCGTGCTCGCGCATGGCGGGTTGGGGTGGATCTACCTGGCCAATGACCACTTCGTCTCCGGGCGCATCGTGGTGCTCAAGGGCATGCAATCCACCAATTCCGCGGAGGAAACCGCCACCGCGGAGGCGGAGCGCGAGTTCCTCGCGGACATCACGCACCCGAATATCGTGAAGATTTTCAACTTCATCGATGACCCCCGCGTGCCCGGCGGCTTCATCGTCATGGAATACGTGGGCGGCCCCTCGCTCAAGCAGCGCCGCAACGACCAGGTCAATGATCGCTTCCCGGTCGATACCGCGATTGCTTACATCCTGGAAATCCTGCCCGCCTTGGACTACCTGCACGCCCGCGGCGTGGTCTACAACGATTTGAAGCCCTCCAACATCATCGTCACCGAGGACCAGGTCAAGCTCATCGATCTGGGCGCGGTCTCCGGCATCGGCGCCTTCGGCCACATCTATGGCACACAGGGTTTCCAGGCCCCGGAGATCGCCACCCAGGGCCCCTCGGTGGCCAGCGATATTTACTCCATCGGCCGCACACTGGCCTGCTTGACGTTGAAGCTGCCGGTGGAGGATGGCGTCTATAAGCCCGGCCTACCCTCCCCTACCGAGGAGCCGCTGCTGCGCCGCTACCTCTCCTTCTACCGCCTGCTGTTGCGCGCTACCGATCCTGACCCGGAGCAGCGCTTCGCGTCCGTGTCCGAGCTCCGCAACCAGCTCTTCGGAGTGCTGCGTGAGGTCATCGCGCTGCGCGATGGCATCCAGCACCCAGCCCAACACTCCGTCTTCTCCCCGCAGCGTACGACCTTCGGCACGAAGCACTTGGTCTTCCGCACCGACCAGCTCATCGACGGCATCGACCGCACCGTGCGCATCACCGCCCCCGAGGTGGTCTCCGCGCTGCCCATCCCGCTCATCGTCCGCTCCGATATCGGCGCCCCGCTGCTGCAGGGTTCCTCCTACACCGAGCCACAGGAAGCCTTGGAGACCCTGCGACAGGCCATGCAGGCTCCGGAGTACGAGGAGTCCGCGGAGATTCCCCTCGGCGTGGTGCGCGCCATGATTGATCTGGGATACATCGGCCAGGCACGCGAGTGGCTGACCTCCATCGAGGAGCGCTTGGGCAAGGACTGGCGCTTCCACTGGTACTCGGGCGTGACCGAGCTGCTGCTGGATAAGTACCGCGAGGCTCAGGCCCATTTCGCCCACGTCCTCGACGTGCTGCCCGGTGAGGCCGCCCCGAAGCTGGCCATCGGCGCGGTCAACGAGCTCATCCTGCAGCAGCTGGGTTTTTCAGAAGCCGCGCTTATCGACGCCTCCGTCGCCCGCGCCTGCGCCAACCTCACTACGTCGCTGGCGGATCTGCCCAACGATGCTTTCGAGGATCAGCCCGGCATCTGGGACCATGTCACCGACGATCCGGCCCACCTGCGCTTCAACTCGCTGCGCCTCTACGGCATCGTGTGGGCCACGAACCCGACGACGGTCTCCTCCGCCTTCGGCCTGGCCCGCCAGCTGCGCGCTGAGCACCAGGTTGAGCTCGCCGTGGCCACCTTGGATAGGGTGCCCAATGCATCGCGCCACCACCGCATGGCCCGCTTGACCACGGTCCTGCAGCTCATCGTGCACGATCTCTCCGAGTCCCGCATCCGCCGCGCCGCCCGCCGCTTGGAGGAGATTCCGCAGAACGAGCCGCGCTTCTTGCAGATCAAGATTGCGGTCATCTCCGCCGGGCTGACCTTCTTGCGCGAGGCAGACCTCGACGCCGCTGCCTCCCCCAACGATCTCTTCGAGTTCCCCTTTACCCAGCGCGGCCTGCGCTATGGCCTGGCGGATACCTTGCGGGCACTAGCCCGCCAGGCACCGTTCGCCCGCCACCGCTACGCGCTGGTGGACTTGGCCAATAAGGTCCGCCCGGTCACGATGTTCTAGGTGCCGGCTTTCGCCGGCACGTAGAACTAGTACAGGCCCGCCTCCCGGGCCATGGCCGCGATGCCCGCGGACTTCTGCGCGATGGCCAGTTCCTCGTTGGTCGGCACCACGAAGACCTTGACCTGGGATTCCGCGGTCGAAATCATGCGCGGCTCCTTCGAGCGCACGAGGTTGGCTTCCTTGTCGAAGTCAATGCCGTACATGTCCAGGTTGTACAGCGAATCCTGGCGGACCTCGGTATCGTTCTCACCCACGCCGGCGGTAAACGTAATCGCGTCCACGCGGCCCAGCGCAATCATGTATGCACCGATGAAGCGGCGCAGCTGGTGGATGTAGATGTTATAGGCCAGCCAGGCATCCTGGTCCTCGTTGTTGATGCGCTCGCGCAGCACGCGGAAATCGTTGACACCCGCAATGCCCTTCACACCGGAGCGCTTGTTCAGAAGGTTATCGATCTCATCGATCGACATGCCTGCCTCACGGGAGAGGTGGAAGATGATACCCGGGTCAATATCACCCGAGCGCGTGCCCATGGCCAGACCCGCCAGTGGGGTGAGGCCCATCGAGGTATCGATCGGGCGGCCGTTGCGAATCGCCGCCGCCGAAGCACCGTTGCCCAAGTGCAGCGTGATCTGGTGGACGTGGCCCGGGTCGCGGTCCAAGAGCTTCGGCACCTGCTGCGAGACGAACTCGTGGGAGGTTCCGTGGAAGCCGTAGCGGCGGATATCGTACTGCGAGGCCACATCGTTATTGATGGCATAGAGCGCGGCCGCCGGCGGCATGTGGTTGAAGAAGGCCGTATCAAAGACCGCCACGTGCGGGATGTCCCGCAGCAGCTTGCGCGCCACGCGGATGCCGTCCAGGTTGGCCGGGTTGTGCAGCGGCGCGAGCGGGATGAGGTCCTCGATCATGGACTCGATCTGATCCACGATGAGCTGCGGCTCGCTGAACAGGCGCCCGCCGTGCACAACGCGGTGCCCCACGGCGATGACCTCCACATCCGTCGGACCCACTCCGTGCTCGTGCATGATGCCGAAGGCACGGTCAAGGCCGAAGGAGTGGGTGGGAATCTCCAGCTCTTCCTTGTATTCCTCACCGCCCGTCTTGACGGTTACCGCACCCTGCGGCTCGCCGACCTGCTCCACCAAGCCGGAGACCAGCGGGGTATCCGTGGCCGAGCTTTCCGGGTCCACCAGCTGGAACTTAACCGAGGAGGAACCCGAATTGAGAACGAGTACGTACGCCATCTACTTCACCCCTGCCTGGATAGCGGTGATAGCCACCGTGTTGATGATGTCCGGAACGGTCGCGCCACGCGAGAGGTCATTGACCGGCTTGTTCAGCCCCTGCAGAATCGGGCCCACCGCCAACGCGCCACCGGTGCGCTGCGCCGTCTTATAACCAATGTTGCCGGCCTCCAGGTCCGGGAAGACGAAGACCGTAGCCTTACCCGCAACGTCAGATTCCGGCGCCTTCTTGGCGGCCACGCCGGGGTCACAGGCAGCGTCGAACTGCAGCGGACCATCCACCGCCACGGAAGAATCGATGCCGCGAGCCACCTCGACGGCCTGCGTCACCTTCTCCACGTCCGGGCCAGCGCCCGAGGTACCCGTCGAGTAGGACAGCAGCGCCACGCGCGGGTCTAGGCCAAACTGTGCTGCGGTCTGCGCAGAGACGATGGCGATCTCGCCGAGCTGCTCCGGGGTCGGGTTCGGGTTCACCGCGCAATCACCGAACGCCCACAGGCGGCCCGGCATCACCATCAGGAAGATGGAGGAGACAACGGAGGCCTCCGGCTTGGTCTTGATGATCTGGAAGGAAGGCTTAATGGTGTGCGCCGTGGTGTGCGCCGCGCCGGAGACCATGCCATCGGCCAAGCCCTTGTGCACCATCATCGTGGCGAAGTAGGACACGTCCTTCATGGTCTCGCGCGCCTGCTCCAGCGTCACGCCCTTCTTCTTGCGCAGCTCCGCAAAGTCCGCTGCGAATTCCTCCGCCAACGGGGATTCCAGGTGGTTGATGATCTCCACGCTACTCAGGTCGATCCCGAGTTCCTGGGCGCGCTTTTCGACGTCCCCGTCACCCAGAATCGTCAGCTTCGCCACCTTGCCCTTAATGAGCTCACCGGCAGCCTCCAGGATGCGGTCATCCTCGCCCTCCGGCAGCACGATGTGCGCCCCGATTTCGCGGGCCTGATCCAGAAGCTGCTTCTGGAAGAGCTCGGCGCACATATAGGGTTCGATGTCCTCCAGGGAAGAAATCGCACTGGGAACGGAGGAGACGTCGCCCACCGCGCCCACCACAGTGGCGCCTACCGAGCGCGCGTGCTCCAACGCCAGCTCCGCGGCGCGGTCAGGCGCATCGGAAACCAGCACGAAGGGCAGGCCCAGAGCGGCCGCGGCCTTGGCGTCAAAGTCCATAACGCCTGTTCCCTGAAGGACCAGGTTGCCCGCGGGGGCGTTGTCCAAAACCTCGCTGAGCGTGGTTCCCAAGTCATCGACCTGGGCGAAGGTGGCTCCTAGTTCCTGAGCCACAGCAGCAACGTCCAAGCCGTCGAAGCCGCGCCCGATGACGCTGATAAAGGCAGAATTGCGTGAGGACTTGGCGGTCATGACCAACCTTTCTCTGCATAGAAGGTGTGTACCCGGGGTCACAATTTGGGACACACAGTGACACTACGACACTTTCACAGTACGGGAACACATCCCTGCTCGCCGCCCGCTTGACGCTTTTCCTCATCAACTTCCCAGGCCACCGACACCTAAGCCGGGACCACAGTGTGCTATCCCACAGAAACTTGTCTCCCGTGAGCACCCCGGAGTAGGCTCCTAACCAGGATTGTTACTTCGGGCAAGACCTAGGCTCCCCACTCTTAGCCGCGTGGGGATGGTTCGCTATGAACCATTGTGGCCTAGGTCTTTTGTGGTTTTCACAGGCCCTTAACTCGCGAAAGGATTCTCATGTCGACTGATATTCGCTCGGCAGCCGAGGCCATCCTGGATGGCATCGGCGGGGCGGAGAACATCACCTCTCTCACGCACTGCGCCACCCGCCTGCGCTTTGAGCTGGCTGATGCCTCCAAGGCAGACAAGGAAACACTCGAGGCCATCCCCAAGGTCATGGGTGCCGTGCCCCAGGGCGGCCGCAACTACCAGGTTGTCATCGGCGGTGACGTGGCCACGGTCTATGACGAGATCAAGGCCCTCCCGCAGATGAAGAACCGCAACCAGTCCGGCGGCCAATCTAATGACGATGTCAAGGCCGCCGCCCGCGCCAAGTCCAAGGGCAAGCTGCCGTGGATGGATGCCTTCTTCGAGTACCTCTCGGATTCCTTCCGCCCGATTCTGGGCGTGCTGCTGGGCGCTTCCCTCATCATCGCCTTCGCGTCCGTCCTGGACGCTTTCGGCGTCGTGGACTTCCGTTCCCCGGACAAGCCGGCCTCCTGGTTCTTCGTGGACGCCATGTGGCGCTCCGTGTTCTACTTCCTGCCGGTGATGGTGGCCTACAACGCTGGTAAGAAGCTGCGCATTGACCCGTGGGTCCCAGCCACCATCATGGCGGCGCTCTTCACCCCGGAGTTCCTGAATCTTTCGGAGAACCCCGCCGTCCAGTGCGTCACCAACGACACCCTCGGCGCTGAGCAGTGCTCCATCGAAATCTTCGGCATGACCATGCAGCTGCAGGACTACGGCGGAAACGTCTTCGTCCCGCTCATCATGGCGGCCGTCGCCGCACTCTTCTACAAGGGCTTCCAGAAGATCATCCCGTCCGCGGTGCACATGGTCTTCGTTCCCTTCCTGACCCTGCTCTTCCTCATCCCGCTGACCGCCTTCCTCATTGGCCCGTTCGGCGTGTGGGCCGGTAACGGCATAGGCGCTGGCCTGTCCTGGATGAATGACAACGCCCCGTTCGTCTTCGCCCTGGCCATCCCGATGCTCTACCCGTTCCTCGTCCCGCTGGGCCTGCACTGGCCGCTCAACGCCCTCATGCTGGTCAACATCCAGACCTTGGGCTATGACTTCATCCAGGGTCCCATGGGCGCATGGAACTTCGCTTGCTTCGGCGCCACCGCTGGCGTGCTGGCACTGTCCATTCGTGACCACGACACCGTGATGCGCCAGACCTCCGGCTCTGCCCTCCTGGCTGGCCTGCTCGGCGGCGTGTCTGAGCCTTCCCTCTACGGTATCCACCTGCGCTACAAGAGGATTTACCCACGCATGCTGGTGGGCTGCTTCGCTGGTGGCCTGACCGTGGCCCTGCTGACCCTGGGCACGAACGGCATTACTACCGACGCCTTCGTCTTCACCTCCCTGCTGACCATCCCGGTCTTCACCCCGATGGCCAAGTACGCCATCGCCATTGCAGTGGCCTTCTTCGTGGCTTTCTTCCTCATCCTCTTCACCGACTACCGCACCCCGGAGGAGCGCGCTGAGGCTAAGGCCGCCCGCGAGGCAGCCGAGAAGGCCGAGCTCGACAACGCCAACGCCGCCGACAACGCCGCGCTTGCCGACGCCCCCGCAGCAACCGCCGCTGCCGGCGCTGGCGCCGGTGCCGCCACCGCCACCAAGGCTGACGCCCCGGCCAAGGCCGCTGAGCCTGCCGCTGGCACCACCACCGACATTGCCTCCCCGGCTGCCGGCAAGGTTGTCCCCATGGCTGAGATCGATGACCCGGTCTTCTCCGCCGGCACCCTGGGCGACGGCGTGGGCATCGTCCCCGAGAACAACGAGGTCTACGCCCCCGTCAGCGGCACCGTCATGAGTGCCATGAAGTCCGGCCACGCCTACGGCATCAAGACCGAGGACGGCGTGGAGGTCCTCGTCCACATCGGCATCAACACCGTGAAGATGAAGGGCGAAGGTTTCGCCCCGGCCGTCAAGAAGGGCGACACGGTCAAGCAGGGCGAGCTGCTTGCCACCGTTGACTTCGCCAAGGTCACCGAAGCCGGCTACGACACCACCATCGTCCTTGCCGTGACCAACACCAAGGCGCTGTCCGCCGTCACCCCGGCTGGCCTCAACCACGCCGCCGCTGGCGATACGGTCATCACCACGACCCGCTAAAGGACCCACTAGGGAACCTTTAGCACGCCTCTAACGAACCCTGACTAAGCTGGCTCGATGGAACCACCATCGTGGCCGGCTTTAGTCGTTTTAGCTCCAACCGGCTAGCCTTAACCGGTTAACCCCAACCAGAAAGGTACCTTGTGCAACTGTTGCGAGTGTTCAATAACAACGTCGTGCTCGCACGCCGCGGCGCGGAGGACGTCATCGTCACCGGCCGCGGAATCGGCTTCCAGGCTCACCCCGGCGCTGAGGTTGACCCCGCCAAGGTGGTCAAGGTCTTCGTCCCGGATTCTGGCCGCGACCCGGATCACCTGGCCGCCATGATCGCCGGCATCCCCGGCGAGTACGTCCAGCTGGTCATCGATGCCATGCACTCCGTCGACATGTCTGAGGCACTGCGCAGCAAACTCACTTTGGTCGTCGCGATTGCGGACCACATCCACGGTGCCGTCAACCGCGGCAACGCCGTGTCTTATCCCCTCGAAGCCGAGGTGCGCCACCTCTACGCCGAGGACTTCGCCCTCGCGCAGCAGCTACTCACGGCCATCAACGGCGGGCTCCATAAGCCCCTGGCTCCCGACGAAGCCGTGGCCATCACACTGCACTTGGTCAACGCCGGCTTCGCAGTGGGGGATCTCTCCGGCACCTACCGCATGACGGGTCTGATCCAGCAGATCCTGGCCGTTATCGGCTCGCACATCGATACGGAGCTCATTAGCGAGGACATCTCCGTCGCCCGCTTCATCACGCACCTGCGCTACCTCTTCGTGCGCATGGCGGAGCACCAGCAGCTGGACTCGGACGACCGCCAAGTAGCCACCGCCATCTCCGCGCGCTACCCCGATGCCGTCGAGACCGCCCAAATGGTAGCTAACCTCATTGAGCTGCGCCTCGACAGCGCTCTAACCCCCGATGAGGTCTCCTACCTGACGCTGCACATCGCGCGCCTGGAGGAGGCCTCCGCCTAAGCCATCACCCCGCTTAGGCGATTCACCAACCAACCTAAGCCGCCGGCGCCTCAACAGCGCCCTCAGCGGGCGCGTCAACAGCACCATCGACCGGTGCCTCAGCGCCGCCTTCCACGGGTGCTACCGGCTCTGCCACGGTGATGATGTTGTCCTCGTAGCCCAGCTCACCGCCGACGAACTTGCCGCCGCAGGTGATGAGGACCAGGCGGTTATCTCCCTGAGTGTCGTTCACCACGTCCGGGAAGCCTGAGCCCTTCGGCAGACGGTACGGCGCCTCCGTCACGCGGAACTGGCGCTCCTCGCCGTCGATGAAGACGGTGAATTCCTGGCCCTGCTCCAGGGTGGTGAACTTCTCTGCAAAGCCCGTGCCCTGCCCCTGGTAGTTGATATGGCCGGTGATAACGCTGGAGCCAACCGGGCCAGCCTCGCCCGGTACTGCGGAGGCGGAGTACCAACCCAGGCGCTGCACATCGCGCGGCGGAATCAGCATGCCGGTATCCGTGACCTGAATCGGGTCCACGGCGGCGAACTCATCGTTGATACCCAGGGACATGGCACCGAAGCCACGGAACTCACCCGGTGCCGCATCAATCTCCTTATCCTGCTCACCGGAGTCATCCACGAAGGGATCATTGTTCGTCGTCGGTGCCTCAGCGCTTTGCGACGTCTCCGCCGACTCTCCCGCATTGCCTTCCGCGGAATCATCGCCATTGCGGCCCGCATAGATCACCAGCTGCACGATGACCAAGATGACCGCGATGAGCGCCACCAGACCAATGAGGAGCTTCCTATTGCCCTTCTTCGACTCGCCCGCTGACTGCTCCTCACCGGCATGGTGCTTCGCCGCGGCAGCCTCCCCGGCAGTCTCACCCGTGGAATCGGCGGGGTATTCCGGAATATCGTTCTGTTGGCTTTCGCCAGCCATAATCTCTGCTCCTTGTGACTGTCTTCTAGTTATGGGCTTCTAGCTTCTAAAAGTCTTCGCTATGGGGTTTCGATGTAAACAATAGTCTAAGGATCATATGACGAATCCCCTCCAGCGTTTTCACCCTGGAGGGGATTGTCTTAATCATTGTCTGCCCCTACCACACCCAGCCGGTGAGGGCCGGGATGGTGTTGCAGTGCGGACTACTTGATGAAGTCCTGCATGCCTGGGTCAAGCTGGGTTGCACCAGAAGGTACGTGCTTGATCTCCACGCGGTGCGTGTTGGACGGCACCGGCTGACCGAAGTCCTGCGGCTGGTTAGCAGCATCCTCCGGCGGGGTTGCGTCCAGGACGGTAACCTCGCGGTCATCGCGGCCGGTGTTGTCGTGGGACTCACCGTGGTTGTTGCCACCATCATGGCCACCATTGCCACCATCATGACCGCCGTTGCCACCGTTGTGGCCACCGTCGGCGATGATCTTGATCAGGCCCAGACCCGGGATGAGCAGCAGCCACCACGGCAGGTCCTTCTTCGAGCTGCCCTTGTCTCCATCATTGCCCTTGCCGTCGCCCTTATCCGGGGTATCGGAAGGCTTGTCGGAGTCAGAGGTAACCGTCTGGTTCTTATCGTTGATGTCCTTGTGCTCAGCAATATGGTTCGGGTTCTCCGGATCAGTACCCGGAGTCTCCTCGCCCTTGTCGTTGACCTCAACCGAAGTCAACTCCTCAAAAGCAACCGCAGCCTCAACCGGCTCCTTCACAGACTCATCAACGATGATCTCAACAACAACCTCACCGTTAGCAGACTCCGGAGTAAAGGTCTTCTCACCCTTACCCAGAACGGTCTTGCCGTCCTCCTTGGAAATCAGCTCAGCGAACAGGGTGTATTCCTTACCCGGAACCAGGTTCTCATAGGTAACACGGTCGTTGACCTGCGCACCAGCAACAACCTCGGTTGCACCGTTAGCGAAGTCAGCATTCGTCGAAATCTTCGGCTTGCCAGACTCATCATCGCCCGACTTCGGAACCGTCTGGTTCTTATCGTTGATGTCCTTGTGCTCAGCAATATGGTTCGGGTTCTCCGGATCAGTACCCGGAGTCTCCTCGCCCTTGTCGTTGACCTCAACGGAGGTCAGCTCCTCAAAAGCAACCGCAGCCTCAACCGGCTCCTTCACAGACTCATCAACGATGATCTCAACAACAACCTCACCGTTAGCAGACTCCGGAGTAAAGGTCTTCTCACCCTTACCCAGAACGGTCTTG
>NZ_JBRBAU010000012.1:0-81490 GCF_053480195.1 Corynebacterium guaraldiae
GGGTCGGTCGAGTTCCGCTGCGAAAAAAGCCGAAGCAGTCTTAAGAATCCCGTTTGCTCGCTTCAGCTCACGGTTTTCGCGGCGCAAACGCTTGAGCTCTTCTTCCATCGTTTCGCCACCTGAAGCGCCAGAGTCATCACGTACTGAAGCGCTGTCACGGTACCAAGCCCGCAACGTATGGTGAGACACTCCAAGCAGCTCACCGACCTCCGTGTAGGCACGTTGCAGTGAGCAGGACTCCAGGCGGACCATTTCGATGATCTGATGGACCGCCTTCTCCTTGAACTCAACGGAATACTTTCTAGGCATAGTTCAATCCTTCCTTAGCTGAGGTAGGAACTAAACCCAGGACGCTTCAGTTGAGCTTCGATGCGCAGTTGTGGCCCATACTTCCGGTTCAGTTTCTCTGCGGGTGGATCCTGGGAGTGGTGCGACACCGCTCGGGAAGCGTCATTGAATGCGCGGTATTACACGCCGCTATTAACCTTGCAATTGGACTGCTTGCGGGATAAGCGAAGGATCGTGCGCGGGCGCTCAGGGCGGTTAGTGGCTGTCAATTCGCACCAAGGATTGGGGCGCGGGCCTATTCGTCATATAGCAGGCGTTGTACGGCCTGGCGGACACTCTTCTGTATCCAGTTAGATTCCTAAGACGGTCTTTGCAATGAAGAAGTAGACGATCAAACCCGTTGCATCACAGAAGGTGGAGATGAATGGGTTGGAGAAGACCGCAGGGTCCGCGCCAACTGTTTTAGCCACAATGGGCATGAGACCGCCAACAGTCGCGGACATCGAACAAATGAGAAACAGGGTGGAGCCGATGACGAGGCCGATATCGAGGCCATAGATGACCGTCGCCAAGATAAGACCGGCCAGCCCCAGTACGGCGCCGAGCAACATTCCGACGCGCAATTCCCGCCACATGACTGCCAAGAGGTCGCGCGTGCGGACGTCGCCAAGCGCGAGCGCGCGGGTCACAGTAGTAGCTGCCTGGTTTCCTGTATTGCCGCCCGTGCCGGTGAGCAGAGGGATGAACAGAGACAGTACAACTGCCTTGGCCAAGGTGTCCTCGAAGGAATCGAGAACCCGCACGGTCAACAGAGCCGATACGGCGAGAACGAGCAGCCAGAGAATGCGGGAGCGGACGAGCTTGAGAAGGGGCGTCGACAAGTACGGCTGCTGGAGCGCTTCCGTACCACCGGAACGAGCCGAGTCCTCGCTGTCCGCTTCCTCCATAATGTCGGTGGCATCGTCCCAGGTAAGAAGGCCAACGAGGCGGTGCGAATCATCCACAATCGGCAGCGCCAGCATGTCGAGGGGCAAGAACCAGCGGACGGTCTCTTCGGCGTCGGCAGTCGCGTATGCATACACCGGCTCGTTCATGATGTCCTCAATGAGAATGCCGCGTTCAGCCGTGAAGAGCTCGCGCAGGCTGACGACACCCACCAGACGCCGGTCCTTCCGTGTTACAGGAACGGTATAGATGGTTTCCAGCTCATCGGCGTTGTCGCGGAGGGTGCGCAGGGCATCTTCCATGCTCATTTCCGGGTGGATATTGGGCACCTCCGGCGACATACGGCGGCCGACGGATCCCTTCGTGTAACCAAGAATCACTCCGGTCACATCGCGCTGAGTCTGAGTCAGCGAACGGAGGAGGCGATCCGCAATTTCCGCAGGAAGCTCGTCCAACAGCGCCACGCGGTCTTCGGGATCCAGCTCGTCGAAGAATTCGTAGACATCGGCATTGCCCAATTCGTCAATGATGTCCGCTTGGTGTTTGGCATCAAGCGCATCGAAGACCGCGATAGATTTTTCACGCGGCAGCAGCCTTAACGCCAATGCGGCGCGGAGAGCATTCTGGCGCTCCACAATCGCGATGAGCTCTTGACGCGGAACGCGAGCTAAGAGCTCTTGGAGCCGAGGAGCCTTTTGGGGGTCGATGGCGTCTTCTTGCTTGAGCCACTCCTCAACAATTTCGGTGGCCTGCTCAATCGTTTCTGCCATCGGCTTTTCGCCCTTCCACTCGACGTCAACCTCCTCAGACTACGCCATGGAGCGCTGCGTAGCCTTTTCACGTATGTACGATTGCGGCATGCTTTCCCTTTACCGTGAATTCTCGGACAATGACGTCGTCAGCTCTATCTTGCGCTGCGAGGAGGCAGAGTTCCTCTTCGTTGTGGCAGATGTGCCGAAGAAGTGGGTGAGCGATGATCCCTACGCTGAGGACAAGACGCATATTCAGCTCATGAGGATGCCTGGAGTCGCCTTAAAGATGTTGCCCGGGGGCGAGCTGATTACTGGTGACGTCGGCGTGCGCTATCCGCAGCTCTTCCAGACTGTCGCGGGAAAGACGCTGTGGGATCCGCGCGAAGTTACAGAGCTTGAGCCTTACACAGTGATTCATGCTCGGGGTAGCCACCACTTCAACCAAAGAAGAAAAGAACACTACGTCGATATCTGGGAGATCCTCCCAGATGCGGAAGACGAGGCAATGGAGCAGCTCCTCGCTCGGATTGACGTTCCGGTAGAGCTTGATTCCAAGTTCGGTCCGTTGGTGCTCGATCGCAGTACGAACACGTTCGACGGTAGGGCAGAAGAGCTCGGAGTTGATTTCAGCATCTGGTACGAAGGGGAGGAGCTTCTTCTCGCGGAGAGCACGAAGCTTGGGCGTAAATTCAAGGCACCCCTCACCGTTATCAATAAGGTCCTCAGCGCCGAGTTCATCGATGAGGCCCGGCGCTTTGCCGCCAAAAGAGCTCTTCGAGCTGCGAACCGCTGGCGTCATGACGTCGCCCTGTCCGAGGGCGCAAATGTCCCGGCACCTGAGCTCACGGCTGGCGACGTATACGCCAAACTCACGCCCGTTGCCGTTGAGGTCCCCCAACGCGGACACCTCAGCGTGGAATTCGATGATGGCTATCTTTTTGGTGGGCACGCCGTAACGGTGAAGGCAAAACGCAGCGGTGCACCCGCGACCCTTGAGCTCGACGCTTAGTGCTGTTCGCGCATCCGCGTGATGACATTGTGCGCGGAAATGAGGCACATCGGTACACCAACACCCGGTACGGTAGTACCGCCCGCGTAGTACAGGTTCTTGAGTTTTCGCGAGGCATTGCGCCCGCGGAAGAAGGCGGATTGCCGCAACGTATGCGCGGGTCCCACCGCGCCACCAGCCCAGGAGTTGTAGCGCCGCGCAAAATCAGAGGGGCCGACCGTCCGGCGCACCACGATGCGCTCAGCAAAGTCTGGAATGCCAAGCCACGTGCCGAGTTGGTGAATCGCGGCATCGGCAATTGCGCCAACGCGGGGCGATTCTTCTTCACCATAGGCGTTACCCGCGCCGAAGTTTTCCTCCGCCGGCACGGGGACCAGCACAAAGAGATTCTCGCAGCCCTCCGGCGCTACGGCAGGATCCGTCGCGGAGGTCTTCGACACGTAGATGGACTTGGACGCCCCCAGCGGGCGCGAAGCCTCCGGAGCGTGATACACCGCCCGGAAATCGGGCTCCCAGTCCTTGCTGAAAAGAAGGGTGTGGTGGGCCAGCTCCGGCAGCGCGCCCCGCACGCCGAGGAAGACCAACACCGTGCCGAGGCCCGGGTCGCGTCGCGCGAAATAGCTCTCGGGATATGTCCGCGCTGACTGAGGCAGCAGAGCAGTCTCAGTATGGCGCAGGTCCGCCGCGGACACGACGGCCTCGGCGGAGATGACGCGGCCGTCGTCCAGCTGCACGCCAGTCGCACGACCTTCTGCGCACTCAATCGCCGTCACCGCCGTATCCATGAGGAAGGTGGCGCCTTGTGCCTGGCGCGCAATCGCCGCGACCACCGCGGCGAAACCACCTTGCGGGTAGCGCACGCCTTCGACCAAATCGGTGTGGCTCATCAAGGAGTACAGCGCCGGTGCAGCTGTTGGCTCCGTGGACAAAAACACCGCCGGGTAGGTCAGCACCTGGCGCAGGCGGTAGTCCTGAAACTGTGCTGCCACCAGCCGGTCCAAGGACCGAGTGAGAAGTAGCGCCAGCGTACCCAGCCGCGTGAGCACGTCCCGGGTTAAAAGCTGCGTGGGGTGGGAAAACGTGGTGTACAAAAAGCTGCTTAGCGCCACAGCATAGATATCAGAGGAGCGCGCTAAGTAGGCGCGCACGCGCTCGCCTGAGCCTGGCTCGATGGAGTCAAAAAGCCGAACAACATTGTCCACGCCGCTGTGAATGTCGAGGAAGGCGCCGTCGTCGTTGTAGACGCGATACGCGGGGGAGAGGTCGACAAGCTCCAGTTCGTGCTCGGTGCTCGTCCCGCAGGCCTTGAAAAATTCATCGAATGCTTCGGGCATCAGGTACCAGGACGGGCCAGTATCGAAGCGGAAACCGTCGACCTCCAGTTCGCCCGCGCGCCCGCCGACGCTGTGCTGCTTCTCGACGACCACCACCTCCCAGCCCTCACGCAGCAACAGGGCCGCGCTGGCCAGGCCAGCGATGCCCGCACCGATGACGACAACCCGCTTGCTCATAGCTACTTCACCGCCGCTGTCGCTGCCCGGCTCACCAAGAAAGCCTTGCGCGCTGGCGAGACGGAGACCCGTGTCGTGAGAATATCGGCGGCTGGGGTGGCCGCGAGCTGGTCGGTGAGCTCGGTAAACAGGGCCGTCGCGACTGCCACGCCCACCCGCGAACCGCGCGGCAACTTCTCCATCGCGCCGCGCGCTACAGCCAGGTCGCGCCGAATATCAGCGATGATTGCCGTTTTCCGCTCCTCATCCAAGCTAGCCGGGTCCGGCAGGTTCGGGAAATAGGAGCGGCCCAGCTCTGCGGAATCCTCGCGCAGGTCGCGCAAGAAATTGATCTTCTGAAAGGCCGCGCCCAGGCGCCGCGCGCCTTCCTCGATGCCGGACGGGCGGGGCCCGCCGGCGTAGAAGGCGTCCAGGCACAAGAGCCCAATGACCTCCGCGGAGCCGCAGACGTAATCCTCGAAGGAGTCGTGGGTGTGCGTGTGGTGCGTCAGATCGCAACGCATGGAGGAAAAGAACTGTGCAACGTGCTCATCGCTGAACCCGCAACGCCGCGCGGAAAGCGCAAAGGCATGCACGATCGGATCAGCGTGAAAACGCTGGGACGGGGCGGCGCGGACGGTGGCCTCGTAGGCGTCGAGAAGCACGGCGGCGTCCTGGGGATCGAGCCCGGCGTCGACGATTTCATCGGCGGTGCGCACCATGGCGTATAAATTTCGGATGTCCACCCGGACCCTGGGGGAAAGAAGCCGCGTGGCCAGGGAAAAACTGGTGGAGTAGTGGCGCATGATTTGAGCCGCGGCGGCTTCGGCACAGCGGTCGTAATGTTCCAGAGCGGAAAGAGATGCGCGCATGGAGCATATTTTAGACCACACGCGTCACATAACTTACCCAGGGCAGGATAGGGTAGGGACGTTACTTTCCCCATCTATAAGGAGAACACGTCCATGACAACCCCAACGATGACTGCTGCGGCTCGTGCCGTCGACCTGTTCAAACAATACGGTCAGGGAGATACCGCAGTTACCGCGTTGGACCACGTCGACGTTGAGTTCGCGCGCAATACCTTTACCGCCATCATGGGCCCTTCGGGATCCGGCAAGTCCACGCTCATGCACACCATGGCGGGGCTCGATTCGGCGACGTCCGGCTCGGCCTTCATCGGTGACACCGACATGTCGCAGCTCAGCGACAAGGATATTACCGCCCTGCGCCGCGACCGCTTGGGCTTCATCTTCCAGTCCTTCAACCTGGTGCCCACGCTGACCGCGGCAGAGAACATCACGCTGCCCACCGATATCGCTGGCAACAAGGTAGATAAGGAATGGTTCGATGAGGTCACTTCCCGTCTGGGCCTGTCCAACCGCTTGAACCACCGCCCATCAGAGCTCTCCGGTGGCCAGCAGCAGCGCGTGGCTTGTGCGCGCGCTCTGGTTTCGCGCCCGGAAATCATCTTTGGCGATGAACCGACCGGCAACCTGGACTCCAACTCTTCCGCCGAGGTGCTCGATATTTTGCGCACCGCAGTGGATCAGGACGGCCAGACCGTCGTCATCGTGACGCACGATGCGAAGGCCGCATCCTACGCAGACCGCGTGGTCTTCCTTGCTGATGGTCGCCTGGTCAACGAGCTGAACAACCCGACCATGGAGTCCATCCACGCCGTGATGGCAGAAATCGAGGGCTAGAGCATGGCCACAAAGAACACCATGCGCACGGTGTCCGTGCGCAATATTCTCGCGCACAAGCTGCGCCTTGCCTTGACCCTGCTGGCGGTGGTGCTCGGCACCGCCTTCATCTCGGGGTCCTTTATGTTCACCAAATCTTTGTCGAACACCTTCGACTCTGCGGTATCCACGGCATTTACCGGTGTGGATGCGGCCGTAAGCCAGAAGGAAGGCGGCCCAAACCTCGACCAGAAAATGCGCGATGACATCGCCGCCGACCCCGACGTGCGCGCGGTCAACATGCAAAGCAGCCAGACCGTCGTGGTTGCCAACAAGGATGCCGAGGCTTTTCAAACCGGTGGCGGCACCTCCAGCGTGCAGCCCTACTACCCGGAGGACCAGTCCGTCGGTGAGCCCGCCACGCTTGTCGACGGCTCCGCGCCTCACGGGACCGGCGAGGTTCTCATCAACGACTCGGCTGCGGAAGAGTTCGACATCAAGATCGGCGACAGCCTCCTCGTGGTCCACCCGGACCAGCGTGATGAGGTGAAGGTCGTGGGCGTCGTCAAGCCTGTGGTGGACCAAGGCCCTAGCCTGACGCTGCTCATGGACCACGAGGCCTTCGTCGAGCGATACGGCAATTCCGAACAGCTGAAGGTCGCTGCGGCCGAGGGAGTGAGCGCCGATGAGCTCGTGGATCACCTCAACGAGACCTTCGAGGTTAAGGCGGAATCTGGCCAGAAGCTGGCCGATGAGATTTCGGATCAGATTTCCTCTGCCCTGAAATTCGTCAACTACTTCCTCATCGCCTTCGGCCTCATCGCGCTGCTGGTGGGCACGTTCATCATCGCGAACACGTTCTCCATGATCGTGGCTCAGCGCACCAAGGAGTTCGCGCTGCTGCGCGCACTCGGTGCATCCCGCGGCCAGATTACGCGCTCGGTGGTGACGGAGGCCTTCATCGTGGGCCTCGTGGGCTCTGCCGTGGGCGTGGCAGCGGGCATGGGCCTGGTGGCGATCATTAAGGCCGTCTTCGAAGCCAAGGGCATGCCCATGGGCGGCGGCCTGGGCCTGAGCTTGAGCGCTGTGCTTGTGCCGTTGATTCTGGGCGCATTGGTCACCATCGTTTCCGCGTGGGCACCGGCGCGCCGGGCAGGCGCGGTCAAGCCCGTGGAAGCCATGCGCACCACCGAGTCCGCGGCGGGCGCTTCGCTGCTGGTGCGCAGCGTGCTGGGCGGGCTGCTGCTCGTCGTCGGCATTATTTTTGCGCTCGTGGGCGTGCTTGTCGACGCCTCCACGGGCATCCGCGCCACACTCGTGGGCCTCGGCTCGCTCAACCTCATCCTCGGCTTCTTCCTTGCGGGACCGGCCATCTCCTTGCCTATCGTTCCGGCGATCGGCCGCGTGGTTGGCGCGCCCTTTGGCGCGGTCGGCAAGCTGGCATCGACGAACTCGGCGCGCAACCCGCGCCGTACCGCGGCGACTGCTTTCGCTCTCATGCTGGGCGTGGCGCTGGTGACATCGATCGGCATGTTGGGTGCGACGATGAAGGCCTCGGTGGCCGACGCCGTCGAGCAGGACGCCCGCGCGGACTTCTTGCTGTCCGGGCCGACGTCTGGAAACTTCCCGACGCCGAACGAGACGGTGCAGCGCGCCCGCGATACCGAGGGCGTCGGACAGCTCGTGGCGATGAGCACAGCACCCCTGCAGGTGGATGGTCAGGCCTCGATGAATTATGGTCCGGAAATGATGATCAGCCAGGTCATCGATGGCAACGCCGATGACATGCTCAACCTCACTCTGGTCGACGGTGCATTGAATACGGGTGAGGAACCGGGCTTCATCGCCGACTCTGTCTTGGCTGAGAAGCAAGGCTGGGAGGTCGGCCAGTCCTATGAGTTGGCGGGGCCGGATCCATCCCGCACTGCGCAGGTAAAACTCCTCGGCACCTATGAACCTTTCCAGATGCTTCCGGGCCTGGCCGTGTCCCAATCCGCGGTAGAAGAGGTCATCGACCCCAACAGCCTCGACGTCACGGTGGTTTCCGTCAATGCGGAAGAAGGCTATGACAAGGAGAAGCTGCGCGCCAACCTGGAGAAGTCCGTCAAGGACCTCGTTGTGGTACAGGTGCGCACCAGCGAGGAATATGCTGGCGAGGCCGCCGGAATGATTGACCAGATGCTCACGATTCTCTACGCGCTGCTGGCTTTGGCCGTGGTCATCGCTGTCCTGGGCATTGTCAATACCCTCACCCTCGGCGTGATTGAACGCCGACAAGAGATCGGTATGCTGCGCGCGGTGGGTACTCAACGCCGCCAGATTCGCACAATGATCACGGTGGAATCGGTACAGATCGCCCTCTTCGGCGCGCTCATGGGCATCCTCATGGGATTGGGGATGGGGTGGTCCTTCATCTCCGTGCTTTCCGACGAAGGCCTCGATTCCGCGACGGTGCCGTGGATGATGCTCGCGGTCATGTTCGTGGGCTCGGGAATCGTCGGCGTGCTGGCGGCCCTGTGGCCGGCGCAGCGCGCGGCGAAGACCCCGCCGTTGGACGCCATCGCCGACTAACACAGCCTGCGGCTGCACAAGGGGCGTGGGAGGCGGGTTAGGCCAGCAGCGAGCCGACCCACGCCCCGCGCCAGGCCACGATGATTCCTAGGCCGATGGTCCAGAAGAGATAACGTGCCAAGCACCACCAACGCTTGGCCTTTATCATTTCACCGAGTTCCTTGGCCATCGTGGACCACGTGGATAGCCCGCCGGCGAGTCCGGCCGCCAGCAGGGGGAGGAAATACTCGGGGGCGTGTGCATGCGTGGCATAGCCATAGGCCACACCGGCCACCGCTGCGCCGACGAGGTTGGCGGCAAAGGTACACGTGGGGGAGGGGAGCACACGGGTGAGCAAGTAGCGCCCGCAGCCGCCCATAAAGCCGCCGGCGAGGACCGCCAAGATGGAGAGGATCATGCGCGGCCCCGGGAAGCAATGAGGTCACCTATTAGGTATGCCGCGGTGCAGCCAATGATCGTCGCCAGGACGTACGCTCCCGCCCGCGCCGGGCTAAAGCCCGAGGTGAGGTAGGCAAAGGCGGCAAAGCTGGTGAAGCCGCCCAGAAATCCTGTGCCCCAGAACGCCGGGGGTTTGGCATAGCCCATGACAGTGCTGCCTACAACATTGATGAGCAGCAGCGGCAGCGCGCCACCCCCGAGAAGTGAAGTAAGGCCGAAACGAGTCAGCGCCCCGAGCGCGGTCCCGCAGCCCACAAGAAGGATCTGTGGCATAGGCACCATCCTAATTGGGATGCGAAACCAGCGTGAAGCAGGCAAGCTTAGGGTGTATCCACGTCTCCAAGGAGGAACCCACCATGGCACACGAGCGCGCCGGCCAGCTAGCCCAGCCTTCCGATCTCATCGATATCGCAGAACTAGTCACCGCGTATTACACCCGCACCCCCGATGCAGATAACCCCGACCAGCAGGTCGCCTTCGGCACCTCAGGGCACCGCGGCTCCGCCTTGGACACCGCCTTCAACGAGGCTCACATCTTGGCGATTACCCAGGCCATCGTGGACTACCGCGCTGAGCAGGGGACCACGGGCGCCATTTTCATCGGCCGCGATACCCACGCTTTGTCCGAGCCCGCCATGGTCTCCGCCCTTGAGGTTCTCCTTGCCAATGGGCTGGAGGTTCGCGTGGATGACCGCGGACGCTACACCCCGACCCCGGCCGTCTCCCACGCCATCCTGACCAACCCGGGCACCGATGGCATCGTGATCACTCCCTCCCACAATCCGCCGCGCGATGGCGGCTTCAAGTACAACCCGCCGACGGGCGGCCCAGCAGACACGGATGCCACCGACTGGATCGCAGCCAAGGCCAACGACTATCTGCGCGCCGGGCTCGATGGCGTCAAGCGCGTGGCGGTTGACGGCGTGCTCGATGAGCGCTGCGTGAAGCACAACTACCTCGACTCCTACGTGGCTGACCTAGCCAACGTTGTGGACATGGCGGCCATTAAAGAGGCCGGTGTGCGCATCGGCGCGGACCCGATGGGCGGCGCCTCGGTGGACTACTGGGCGGCCATCGCCGAGCACTACGGGCTCAACATGACGGTGGTGAACCCAGAGGTAGACGGCACCTTCCGCTTCATGACTCTGGATACTGACGGCAAGATCCGCATGGACTGCTCCTCCCCGGACGCCATGGCTTCGTTGGTTCAGAACCGCTCCAAGTACGACTTGGCCACGGGCAACGACGCGGATTCCGATCGCCACGGCATCGTCACCCCGGATGCGGGTCTGATGAACCCGAACCACTACCTAGCGGTGGCCATCGAGTACCTGTTTAGCCACCGCCCCGAGTGGGGTGAAGCCGGGGTAGGCAAGACCTTGGTGTCTTCCTCCATGATCGATCGCGTCGTGGCCAGCCTGGGCCGTGAGCTCGTGGAGGTCCCGGTGGGCTTCAAGTGGTTTGTGCCGGGGCTTGTCGGCGGCACCCTGGGCTTCGGCGGTGAGGAATCTGCTGGTGCTTCCTTCCTGCGCTTCGATGGGACCGTGTGGTCCACCGATAAGGATGGCATCATCATGGATCTCTTGGCTGCCGAGATCCTGGCGGTCACGGGCAAGACCCCGTCTCAACGCTATGCGGAGCTGGCCGAAGAATACGGTGCGCCAGCTTATGCGCGGACCGACGCCCCAGCTACCCGCGAGCAGAAGGCCATCCTGAAGAAGCTCTCCCCGGAGCAGGTGACGGCGACTGAGCTGGCTGGGGAGAAGATCGTGGCCAAACTCACCGAGGCCCCCGGCAACGGCGCAGCGATTGGCGGCCTGAAGGTGGCGACGGAGAACGCGTGGTTCGCTGCCCGCCCTTCCGGCACGGAGGACAAGTACAAGATCTATGCCGAGAGCTTCCGTGGCGAAGAACACCTCAAACAGGTGCAGGAAGAGGCGCAGGCGCTGGTGTCGCAGGTTCTCGAAGGCTAGGACTGAAGGCCAGGGCTGAAGTCTGGGCCCGAGACTAGGCTAATGAATTATGACATCCGCAAAATCCATGTCGGCCGCCGATCTGATGAGCGCGCTGGTGCGTTTTGGAATGGCTGCCGTGTGGATTATCGCCGGCATTCAGAAGCTGGACGCCAGGATGGAGATGACCCAGGCCATCGAGGCCTACGGCATCTTCACCCCGGAATGGTCCGGATACTTGGCCTACCTCATCGGCCCCTTGGAACTCATGGGTGGGGTGCTGTTGCTGCTGGGGTTGTTCTTGAGGGAGGCGTCGGCAGTCGCGGCGGTGGTCTTAGTCCTCTTCATGGTGGGAATCTCCCAGGCATGGGCGCGTGGGCTGGTGATCGATTGCGGTTGTTTCGGCTATGACCCCGCCGACGTGAGCCAAGGCATGAACTACGCGCTGACGCTGCTGCGTGATGCAACCTTCTTGGTCCTCACCCTTTGGACAATCTGGCGCCCGTATCGCCGTTACGCTCTCCACCCCTAACTTGTTAGACTGTGCTCGTGATCAAAGACAAAATCAGCGCCGCCCTTGTGCTTGACGTCATTAGTGCATTCGCGCGCTTTTATATGGCCTATGTGTGGATCAAAGCGGGAGCGTCGAAGCTGTCGGATCAGCTCGCAGTGTCCCAAAGCATCAAGGCCTATGAGATCTTTACACCAGAGTGGTCTCAGTATTTGTCCTACCTGATTGGCCCGTTGGAAGTGTGCGGCGGCCTGTTGCTGCTGCTGGGGCTGTTCCTGCGCCAATCGGCATGGGTGGGACAGATTGTCCTCGTTCTATTCATGATTGGCATTGCGCAAGCGTGGATGCGAGGGCTCGGGATTGACTGCGGTTGTTTCTCCGTTAGCCCTGATGAAGACGCGCAGGTGATGAACTACATGATGACACTGCTGCGTGATGTCTTCTATTCTGTGTTAATGGTGTGGACAATCAAGCGTCCCTTCACCAAGTTTGCATTGCACCCTTAACAGCGGTGTGTAGGATTTCGGTTCGTTCCATTTACGTCATACAAGACAAGGTTTCTCAATGAGTACAGTTAAAGACCCCACCGCCAATAACAACAGCGGATTCCTGTGGGGCATCGGTGTTCTGCTGGTGATTATTGCCGTCGTACTCGGCTTTATCTTCTACCAAAACCGTGGTGCCAGCGTTGAGGGCTTGGAAGGCTACACCAAGCAGGACGTCAATATGGAGATGTCCTTTGCTGATAACGCCGTGACCCTCAAGGCTGCCGACGTCAAGGATGCGCCGGAGGTCGAGCTGTACGAGGACTACTCTTGCCCTCACTGCTCTGATCTGGCCAAGCAGACCGATGATCAGATGAAGGAAAAGATTGAGCAGGGCAAGCTCATTGTTAAGGTGCGCACCCTCAACTTCCTGGATGGCAGCCCGAATGGCATCGAGAGCATCAAGTCCAACGAGGGACACTCCTCCAAGGCCGCGGCTGCGATGGAGCAGGTAGCCAAGTCCGGTGACGTACAGCTCTACTGGAACCTGCGTAAGTACCTCATGGATGAGCAGTCCAAGGTGTACAACAAGTGGGAGATGAAGGACTTCGCGCAGGCCGCTAAGTCCTTGGGCGCGGATAAGGACACCGTCAAAGCCATCGAGGATGCACCGGTGGGCAAGGGCAACGCCCTAGTAACCGCGAACTACGAGAAGCTGGAAGCCGACACCGGCAGCGTGTCCTCGCCGCGCATCATCAAGGACGGCAAGGACATTCCGGAGGATGACAAGACCTCCATCATGGAGTGGGTCGACCTCGTCGCAGCTAAGTAGGGGCGTGCAAATACCGCACCTAAACTCGCGATTTGGTGAGTGAAAACGGAGGCGATATATTGATACGAGTTGCAATCACAAAGGTTGCACCTCGTGTGAGGGGCTATGGCGCAGTTGGTAGCGCACCACACTGGCAGTGTGGGGGTCACGGGTTCGAATCCCGTTAGCTCCACTTCATAATTCAATACAGCTTTGGGGCTATGGCGCAGTTGGTAGCGCACCACACTGGCAGTGTGGGGGTCACGGGTTCGAATCCCGTTAGCTCCACTTTCGGCCGTCTCCTTGAATGGGGGCGGCCTTTTTCTATGCTGGGGCCATGGATGTATTCACCAAGACCGT
Source organism: Corynebacterium guaraldiae (assembly GCF_053480195.1). Lineage (NCBI taxonomy): Bacteria > Bacillati > Actinomycetota > Actinomycetes > Mycobacteriales > Corynebacteriaceae > Corynebacterium > Corynebacterium guaraldiae. The sequence goes on from NZ_JBRBAU010000012.1 coordinate 13,298, forward strand.
GTCCCGTTCTGATCAAGCTGGCGCCGAGGCTGCTGGGTTGAGATGGCTGGCGCAGGCGCTTGCCGCCGTCGTCGTGGACGTCACCGAAGTCACCTCTACTTCTCTTAGCACGCGGCGGGTGGAGCAGGCGCGGCCGAGCGTCCCTGCTGCCCGCGCCTTTGGCGCTGCGCTGCGCACGGTCCATGAAGCGGGAGCGCCCGCCTTCGGCGCCCCGCCAGCGGGCTGGGAGGGTGCGAACTTCATTGGGCGCGTGGAGCAACCCTGCGAACCGTGTGAAGCCTGGGGCGAGTTCTACGTTGAGCAGCGAGTGCTGCCTTTCGTGGGAGGACTGCCTCAGGGGCTGCAGGGGATTGTTCGGCAAGCATGCGAGGCCATAAAAACTGCTGACTGGGACGTGAAACCGGCGCGAATTCATGGCGACCTGTGGGCAGGCAACGTGCTTTTTACTGCCGATTCGGCCGTGATGATCGACCCTGCCGCGCACGGCGGGCACCCGTGGACGGACCTAGCCATGCTCGAGCTCTTTGGCACGCCGTTCTACGAGGAAATCCTCCGCGGGTACGGGGCGCCCAAGGAATACGAGAAGTGGGTGCCTATGCATCAATTGCACCCACTTGCAGTTCACGCGATGACGCATGGTCCGGCCTACTACGCTCCGCTTGAGCAGGCTGCGCGTTCCACCCTTGAGGCATTGCGATGAGTGCGTGACCGCTCGAAGGTTCTGGCGGATTTGAAGGAGAGGAGCTCTGGGTGCGCTTTTGTGCTCCGCCCTTTAAGGGCGCGCGGACCTTGCTGTCACTTCCCCGCATCTGCTGGGCGGGTTTCGTTCTTTAAGGCTTAAGAGTTCCGGTACTCCCGCTGCATCCGGTGGCGTGTGAACCGTAGTCCGGGATTACTGAGTTTCCCGCGTACCTTGTTGTGGTTCGCGGGTGCTGCTGTCTGAAGGATCGTCGATATGCCCGCGAACCTTCCCTCGGTTGGCGGTGTTGTCGCTGGTGGTGGGTCGTTTTCCTTTCTGCTTGTGTTGTGTTTGGTGGCTGTGGGTGTTAACTACTGTCGGGTGGTTCCTCTGGTGGTTGTTCTGCTTGTTCGGCGGTGAGTCTGGCTAGTGCTTCTTGGTATTCGGGCATTGCTGTTATCGGTGTGCCCCAGGGTGGGATGAAGCTGACCCCGGTGTTAAGCCGGTACATGTAGCCGCGTCCGGTAGGTCTTTGTGGGTCATCATCATTTATTCCGTTGTGGTAGGCGCACAAAAACGTCAGGTTTTTAATGTTGGTGTAGTCGCCTGCCTGCCAGGGCACCAAATGATGGACTTGGCAGTAGTCTGCCGGCTTATTGCAGCCTGGTCTAGAACACGTGTGGAATTCAGCATGCAGGGTAAGGCGTTGTTTGAAGTTTGCTCCACGCTCTAGCCGCCAGGTGTCGATGGGTCCTTCAAGAGGGTGCACGATGGTGGCATACCCTATTTCGGCAAACTTGTGGGTTAAGAATTCCGCCCCGGTCATGCGCCCACCATTGGTGAGGTTGAGCTCGATGTCATCACCGTCGCCGTTGATGATCTGGTCCAACTCGTTCAGGGTGACGATGACTTGGGTACGCACCGCTGGTTTAGAGCCGGTGCCCTCTTTGAAGAAGATGTCGTTGGCGGCTTGAAGCAGGTCGGTGGTGTTGGTTGATTCGAGGACGCCGCGCATGTTGGCAATCGTGGTGGCGTCGTCAGTGATGGAGAGAGTGTTGGGGCCTTGTTCCCGGTAGGTGATGCGCACGCCTGGTTTGGCTATGCGTTTGGAGCGTAGTTCTTTCAGTCGTGTGGTAGCAACGGTGGGGATGCGGTGTGCGGGTGTTCCTGCGAGTTTGATTCTGAGGTTCCAGGCGTCGAGGGTTTTCTTGACTTTTGCGGTGTAGGTTTCAATCAGTGTGAGGGTGCCGAGGCTGTGGCGTTGTTGAAGGGCTGCGGTACGGGCTTTGCGTTGTTTGCCGCTAAAGCGGGTGGGGCCGAAATACACCTGGTTAAGGCGTGCTAGTTCGGCAGCATCGGAAGCGGAAGCGCCGAGCGTGCGGAGCTCATCGGGTGAGCCAGGAATGTTTTCCACCAGCGCAATCCCCGAGTTGCGTAGGCGGATGTAGGTTTCGATATCCCCCATGAGCACAGAGACTAAAACAGCACCGTGGGCCCCGCAACCGGAGCGAAGAAATGCCCAGCTCAGGGGTGGAGTGAAGAGTCAATCATGGGTGTGGGACTATGTGCGCTACAGGTGTTGGGGCGCACGGACTCGCGTTATGGGAAGGGAGAAGTTGACCTCCTGGAAGAGAATGCCACTGGCGTGCGGGGAAACGCTGGCCTCGGGCGCACGTGGTGGGTGCGGAAACGGAACAGGAAAGGCCCCGCGAGGAGGGGGCTTGGAACCTTAGGCGCTGGTAGGGCCCGGCGGCATGGTGCGCTTGTGGGCGCCGCGGCGCCACAGGGTCTCGATGCGCGATTGGGCGGCGGCAGGCACGTCCTTGCCCTCGAGGTAGTCATCGATGTGGGAGTAGGTGACGCCGAGCGCTTCTTCGTCAGAGAGTAGGGGGCGGTCATCCTCTAGATCTGCGGTGGGAACCTTCTTCCACGTAGATTCTGGTGCGCCGAGATGCTTCAGAAGCTGAGCACCCTGGCGCTTGTTAAGCCCGGCGAGGGGCAGGACGTCGGCAGCGCCGTCGCCCCACTTGGTAAAGAAGGCGGTGACGTTTTCGGCGGCGTGGTCTGTACCGATGACCAGCGCGCCGACTTCGCCGGCCAGCGCGTACTGCGCGGCCATGCGCAGGCGGGCCTTGAGGTTGCCTCGATTGAAGTCCCCCAGGGAGTCCTGGTGTAGGGCGTTGGCCACGGCGCCGTCGAGAGCCGCGGTGGCCTCGGCGATGTTGACGGTGAGGCAGTGGTCGGGCTCGATAAAGTCGAGGGCGATCTGTGCGTCATCCTCGTCGGCCTGTACGCCGTGGGGAAGGCGCACGGCCCAGAAGTCCGCGCCGTCGACGCGGGCCACCGCCAGCTGAGCCAAGCGCCCAGCCAGGGTGGAGTCCTGGCCGCCAGAGATGCCCAGGACAAAGCCCTTCGCGCCGGTTGCGCGTAGGTAGTCCACCAAAAAGGCGACGCGGCGCTCAACCTCTTCTTCTGAATCGATGCGGGGTTTTACGCCGAGGGCCTTGATGATGTCGTGCTGGAGGTCTATGGATTCATGTGACATGACGCCAATGGTAGCCGCCTGCGACAATAGGAACCCGTGAACAAAGATACGTACGTCATGATGGTCGCAGGCGTCGCCGCCCTGGGTGGCCTGCTCTTTGGATATGACACCGGAGTGATGTCCGGAGCCCTCCTCTTCGTGGGACCGGAATTCGGCATGTCTGCCCATGAGGAGGGGCTGGTGACCTCGATGCTCTTGGCCGGCGCGGCAGTTGGCGCGCTGGTCGCTGGGCGTGTGGCGAGCATGATCGGGCGGCGTCGCACCCTCATCGCCGGTGGGCTCATCTTCGTGGCTGGTTCCGTGTGGTGCGGGCTTTCAAGCTCGGCCGATGAACTCGCTGCCGCCCGCACATTCCTCGGCGTGGCAGTGGGCGCGGTGTCGATCGTCTCCCCGATGTATATCTCCGAAATCACCCCGGCGGCTGTGCGGGGCCGGATGGTCTCCCTCAATACGCTCATGATCGTCGTGGGGCAGCTGCTGGCGTATGGCGTGAACTCGCTATTGGCTGCAAGCGGCAGCTGGCATTGGATGCTGGGGCTGGCCGCGGTCCCGGGCGCGGCGCTGGCGCTCGGCATGGTCTTCCTGCCCGATACCCCGGCATGGCTCGCGGCACAAGGGCGACCGCGTGAAGCTGCCGCGGTCAGCGCTCGGGTCGGCGCGCAGGGAGCGGAGTTGGAGCTTAGTCCACGTCCGAGCACGGGTGAATGGCGAGCTTTGCGACGCCACCGTTGGATGCGCTGGGCCATCGCGCTTGCCATGCTCATGGGGGTGACTCAGCAGATTACGGGTGTGAACGCCATTGTGTACTTCGCGCCCACGATGATGAACCAGGTGGGTATCTCCACTACTAACTCGGTATATACGTCGATGGTGATCGGTGCGGTATCCGTCGTAGCGTGCCTCGTGGGCATGCGCGTGATTGACCGGCTGGGACGCCGCCGGCTGCTGTTGGCGGGCCTAGGCGGCAACGTGGTCTCACTCGTGGTCCTCGCGGTGGCCTATCACTTCGCCCATGACTCCATTCCGCTGGCCATGCTGTCGTTGGCGTGCATGGCGGCGTTCATTGCCTTTCAGCAGGCGGCAGTCTCCCCGGCCACGTGGTTGCTCATGTCAGAAATCGTGCCGCCAGAGGTCCGCGGCGTGGGCATGGGAATTGCTGGGCTGGCACTGTGGGTGAGTAACTGGGCGGTGGCGCAGTTCTTCTTGCCGGTGGTCGAGTGGCTCGGCGGCTCGCTGGCCTTCGGAATCTTCGCGGTCTTAGGTCTCGTCGCGGTGGGATATACCCGCGCACTCGTTCCGGAAACGGCGAGGGAGAGCCTCGAGGATGTTGCCGAGCAGCTGCGCTCCCGCTACTCCGAAAGCTGAGTGTTTTGGTAATGACGCGCGTGTGGGGTAACATTTTTCCTCGTGTCATTGCTGGGTGTCTTCCCAGCTATGCTTTGAACTAATCAATCGCATCAAGATTGCGCATAACGAAAGGAGCGCCCGATGAAGGTTCGCAAGTCGCTTCGGTCGCTGAAGAAGAAGCCGGGCGCCCAGGTTATTCGCCGCCACGGTAAGGTCTTCGTGATCAACAAGAAGGATCCGCGCTTCAAGGCTCGCCAGGGCTAAGAAACGAGTTTCCTCGTCTCCGTCTTCCCCGCTTTGTGGGGAGGGCGGATTTTTTATGCCCACATGCCTGGACAGATGCGCTTTAATGAATATAATTATCGGGCGGACTTCGGCAGGAGCCCGGAAGATAGTTGAAAGAAAGAAGAATAATGAAGAAGCGTCTCGTGGCGGCGGTGTGTGCTGCTGCAGTTGGGTTCACTGTTCCGGTAGCTCATGCTGCGGACTTTGAGTTTGAAAGCTTGGCGGATCCCTCGCTGGGAATCAATGACCCCTCGTGCGAGCCGAGCGGCGAGGTGCGTGAGCCGGTGGTGCTTCTCCACGGCACGTCGGACAATTCCTCGACGTGGAACGAACTGATCCCGGTCCTGCAGGAGGAGGGGATGTGCGTGTGGGCCTTTGACTACGGCGCGGACGACGTGACGTTGCAGAACGCGAATCCTCGTGCCAAGGCGATTGCGGACTTGGATGAGTCTGCGCGCGAAATTGCAGGGCAGATTGATTACGTGCGCGAGGTGACCGGAAGCGACAAGGTTAATCTGGTGGGCCACTCGCAGGGCGGGCTGCACATCAAGACCTACACGCAGATGTACGGTTCGGCTGAGCACGTTTCCCACGCTGTGGCCATTGGTGGCAACCTCCATGGCACAACCCTCAACGGGATGGGCGAGGTTCTGGCCAAGATGATTGCGGCGATGCCACACTTTGCTCGGTTCTTGGCGAGCTCTGCAGGCATCCAGCAGGTTGTCGGCTCCGAGTTCATGGAGAACCTCAATGCGCTGCCTGATACGGCGCCGGGGCCGCTCTATACATCGATCTATTCGCCTGCCGACGTCACGGTGACCCCGAACTCTTCCTCCATGCTTACACCTGTCGACGGCGCCGACGTGGTCAACATCGATCTAGGGGAGCTGTGCGGAGCGGAGCCGCTGCATCCGGACCTGCCGCGGGATCCCATGACGATGAGCCAGGTGCTCTTTGGTCTGACCCGCGAGGCGGGGCAAGGGGCTGATTCTGGAACCTGTGTCGAGCCAATGCTTGATTAGATTTCATTGGCAATAGAGGGGCCGGTATCGAGGGCGTGGCCTAGAGCCGTGCCCTTTTGTGGACTTTGTCACAAACTAAGTGAATCTTCGGTAAACGTGCAGGGAATATCAACGGTGTAGTTACCGCCGTGGGGACGGGCGGAGTGATGGGGTGTCAACATGTGGGGTCGGGCCAAGTTACATCCTGGGAATACCAGGCATGTAACTACTACATGTAGTGCTAGTTGCGGGGTGCGGGCACAAAGTATAGTGTCGTTGATGTTGCTCGAGCGGCGGTCCGATATCGCTGTGCAGAGCCTGTAGGCAGAGCCGTTGAACGCTCTGCCAGTACCGAATTCAACAGTCACTCCGCGTGTAGCGCCGAAGGAAGCCAAAGGAACGTCACATGAGCATCACTGTCTACACTAAGCCCGCTTGCGTCCAGTGCAACGCCACCAAGAAGGCTCTCGACCGTGCTGGTCTCGAGTACGAGTTGGTGGATATCTCCCTCGATGATGATGCCCGCGACTACGTCATGGCCCTCGGATACGTCCAAGCGCCGGTCGTGGAAGCGCACGGCGAGCACTGGTCCGGCTTCCGCCCGGATCGCATCAAGGCCCTCACTGCGATGGTGGCGAGCGCCTAGGTTAACGCCATGTTGGTCGTGTATTTCTCTTCCGCTACGGAAAACACCCACCGCTTCGTCGAGAAGCTCGGCCTTCCCAGCGCCCGCATCCCGCTGCGCCTTAATGACGAGCCCCTCACCGTGAATGAACCTTATGTCTTGGTGTGCCCGACATACGGGGGAGGGGCGTCGGTAAGCGGGCAGAACACGCGGCCTGTACCCAAACAAGTCATTCGTTTCCTGAATGATGAACACAACCGCAGCTTCATTCGCGCCGTTGTAGCCGGAGGAAACAGCAACTTCGGCAGTGACTTTGGCAAGGCGGGTGACGTTATCGCCGCCAAGTGTAAGGTTCCTTATGTGTATCGCTTCGAGCTTCTCGGAACCGAGGAAGATGTCACAATTTGCCGTGAAGGCCTCCTGGCCAACGCGGCCGCTTTAGGTTTGGCTGCCTAAAGCCTCATCCGTACTATTTCGTCTCTCCATTTCGCCATAGCAAAGAAAGGCCCGTGAACGTCGTGACCACGCAACTGGGTAAGACCGTCGCCGAACCTGTGAAGCCGGCCGAGCAACTGGATTATCATGCACTTAACGCGCTGCTGAACTTGTATGACGAGAACGGCAAGATTCAGTTCGACAAGGACCGCGAGGCCGCGAACCAATTCTTCCTCCAGCACGTCAACCAGAACACTGTCTACTTCCACGACTTGGAAGAGAAGATGCGCTACCTGGTGGAAAACAAGTACTACGAGCCGGAGCTGATCGAGCAGTACGACTTCGATTTCATCAAGTCCCTGTTCAAGCGCGCCTATGCCTTTAAGTTCCGTTTTAAGACCTTCCTTGGCGCCTACAAGTACTACACGTCGTACACCCTGAAGACCTTCGACGGCCGCCGCTACCTCGAGCGCTTCGAAGACCGTGTGTCCATGACCGCACTCTTCTTGGCGGATGGTGACACGGAGGTGGCTGAACACCTCGTGGATGAAATCATGACCGGTCGCTTCCAGCCGGCTACCCCGACCTTCCTTAACGCCGGCAAGGCTCAGCGTGGCGAGCTGGTGTCCTGCTTCCTGTTGCGCATCGAGGACAACATGGAGTCGATTGGGCGCTCTATTAACTCCGCTCTGCAGCTGTCCAAGCGCGGCGGCGGCGTGGCCCTGTTGCTGTCCAACATCCGTGAATCCGGTGCGCCCATCAAGCATATTGAGAACCAGTCTTCCGGCGTCATCCCCGTGATGAAGCTGTTGGAGGATTCCTTCTCCTATGCCAACCAGCTGGGCGCTCGCCAGGGCGCTGGTGCGGTGTACCTCAACGCGCACCACCCGGACATTATGAGCTTCCTTGACACCAAGCGTGAGAATGCGGACGAGAAGATCCGTATCAAGACCCTTTCGCTTGGCATCGTGATCCCCGACATCACCTTCGAGCTGGCAAAGCGTAACGATGACATGTACCTGTTCAGCCCGTACGATGTCGAGCGCGTCTACGGCAAGGCCTTCGGCGATATTTCCATCACCGAGCACTACGAAGAGATGGTCGAGGATCCGCGTATCCGCAAGAAGAAGATCAACGCTCGCCACTTCTTCCAGACCGTCGCGGAGCTGCAGTTCGAGTCCGGTTACCCCTACATCATGTTCGAGGACACCGTGAACCGCGCCAACCCGGTCAAGACTGGGCGCATCAACATGTCGAACCTGTGCTCCGAGATTCTGCAGGTGAACGCCCCGTCAGAGCTCAACGACGACCTCACCTACAAGACCCTGGGTAGCGATATTTCCTGCAACCTTGGCTCCCTCAATATCGCGGCTACCATGGATTCCCCGGACTTCGCCTTGACAGTGGAAACCGCTATCCGTGGCTTGACGGCTGTGTCGGACAAGACCTCTATCGACTCCGTTCCCTCCGTGCGCAAGGGCAACGATGATTCCCACGCGATTGGCCTGGGGCAGATGAACCTGCACGGTTACCTTGGCCGCGAGCACATTGAGTACGGCTCCGATGAAGGCTTGGACTTCACCAACGCTTACTTCGCCGCCATCATGTACGCCGCGTTGCGTGCATCCAACAAGCTGGCCCGCGAGCGTGGCGAGTACTTCACCGAGTTCCCCGAGTCTGACTATGCCAGCGGTGAGTTCTTCGACCGTTATGATCCGGCTGACTTTGCTCCGCGCACGGAAAAGGTCAAGGAGCTCTTCGCTAAGTCCTCGATTCACACCCCGTCGGCGGAGGAGTGGGCTGCGCTGAAGGCGGACGTCGCCAAGCACGGCATCTACAACCGCAACCTGCAGGCAGTGCCGCCGACCGGATCGATTTCGTACATCAACAACTCGACGTCCTCGATTCACCCGATCGCCTCCAAGATTGAAATCCGCAAGGAAGGCAAGATTGGCCGCGTCTACTATCCGGCGCCGCACATGGACAACGACAACCTGGAGTACTTCAAGGACTCCTATGAGATCGGCTACGAGAAGATCATCGACACCTACGCCGAGGCCACGAAGTACGTTGACCAAGGTCTGTCGCTGACGCTGTTCTTCAAGGACACCGCCACTACCCGCGATATCAACCGCGCCCAGATCTACGCATGGCGAAAGGGTATTAAGACCCTCTACTACATCCGCCTGCGCCAGATGGCTCTGGAGGGAACCGAGGTTGAGGGCTGCGTTTCCTGCATGCTCTAGTTCTTGTTAGTCCTTGTTCGCACGCGCCTCAATTAGGATGGCGCGTGCGATTTTTTCTGCCTCGGGGGAGTCGCCGCGGTGGATTGCTTCCGCTAGATCCAGGTGGCGCTGGGCGGTGCCGGCCGTGGGGTTGCGTTTGCGGGAGCCAAAGAGTGAACGCCCGCGCACCATGGACAGCAGATAAGGGCTGAGGGCTGAAAACATCTCATTGCCCGAGGCATGGAGAACCATGGCATGAAAACGCAGGTCGGTAGCGAGGTGTTCACCGACGCGCCGCGTTGGCGTGTCTTGGAGGCGTTGGGCCAGCTCCAAGATCTCTTCCTTATCTTCCTGGGACGCATGCAGCGCAGCGAGGCCTGCGGCGACGGGCTCGATGGCAAGGCGCAGTTCGTTGAGAGAGGAGCGCTGCCTGTCGCGGGATTTCTCTGAGCTCAGGCGCCACGAAATGATGGCGGGATCATAGACCGCCCACTCGCTGATGGGGAGCACAGTGATACCTACGCGGCGCGAAGAAGAGACCATCCCCAAGTGCTCTAGGGCGCGCATTGCCTCGCGGGCTACGGTCCGAGAAACTCCGAAGCGCGCGCAAAGATCGGTGAGCGTAAAACGCTCACCGGCGGCGAGGGTGCCGCTGACGATGTCGGCGCCCATGGTATCCAGAACGGTGCTGAGTAGGGGAGCGGAGGGTTCAGTCACGGGGAGCCGGTACCTCCATTGACATTCGGGGGCGTGTGAACAGGGCTTAAGTATAAAACACGCAGGAATTTTGGCCCCTAGTTTTACCGGGTACGATGGCACCAGACTCACAATAACTAGTAAGACGAGGTGACGTGCGTGTCTCACGAGTACGACGATTACATCGCTAGCCACGAGGCTCCGGTGAAGGCAATTAACTGGAACACAATTCCAGATGAGAAGGATCTCGAGGTGTGGGATCGCCTCACCGGAAACTTCTGGCTCCCGGAAAAGGTGCCGGTGTCCAACGATATCCAGAGCTGGAAAACTCTGACTGAGAAGGAACAGGAGACCACCATGCGTGTCTTCGCTGGTCTCACTCTGCTCGATACCATCCAGGGCACCGTCGGTGCGGTATCGCTGCTTCCCGACGCCACCACTCTCCACGAAGAGGCGGTCTACACCAACATCGCCTTCATGGAGTCCGTTCACGCGAAGTCCTACTCCAATATCTTCATGACGTTGGCGTCGACTCCCATGATCAACGACGCCTTCCGCTGGTCCGAAGAGAATGAAAACCTCCAGCGCAAGGCAAAAATCGTCATGTCCTACTATCAGGGCGATGACCCGCTGAAGAAGAAGGTTGCGTCCACCTTGCTGGAATCCTTCCTCTTCTACTCAGGCTTCTTCCTGCCGATGTACTTCTCGTCGCGCGCAAAGCTAACGAACACGGCCGATATCATCCGCCTCATCATCCGCGATGAGGCCGTTCACGGCTATTACATCGGCTACAAGTTCCAGCAGGGCTACAAGAAGCTCTCGGAGTCGGAGCAGGAAGAGATGAAGGGCTACGCCTTCGACCTGCTCTATGAACTCTACGAGAACGAGATCGATTACACCGAGGATCTCTACGATGAGTTGGGCTGGACCGAGGATGTAAAGCGCTTCCTTCGCTACAACGCCAACAAGGCGCTCAATAACCTAGGCTTCGAGGGGCTTTTCCCGGCTGATGAAACCCGCGTGTCCCCGGCCATCCTGTCTTCCTTGTCTCCGAACGCGGATGAGAACCATGACTTCTTCTCTGGCTCCGGTTCCTCCTATGTGATTGGCAAGGCGGAGGAAACCACCGACGAGGACTGGGACTTCTAAGTACCATCCACTGCCACGCCGCACCTCCTAGAACGATCAACCGAAAGTTTGATTCTTTCAGGGGGTGCGTTTTCGGGTTTTAGGGGCCCGCACACTCGGCCATCTGTGTTCTAGATCACCGCCTGGTGAGGCATGGTGTAGCGGGTCTGCCACGTACAAGGGGTTATCCGGATAAAACGGGGCTAGCAAGAGCTACGGGGAATATTAGAGCGCTGGAAATTTGGCCCTGAGGTGCCCTAATATAAGGCGAGTAAACCTAGGTGTTTAATCACTGGGCGTGTGGCGCGATAAAACGCGTGATACCGATGTGGTTAGACGCTTGTTCTTCAGGAGGATTTTATGACCGCTGTGGCGCCACGGCTCGACGATTACGTCGCGCCTACACGTCCGGAGCCGACTGGTAACGCAAAGACCGGTTCCAAGGCGTGGATGTTGCTAACCACCACCGACCACAAGCAGCTGGGCATCATGTACATGATCATGGCCTTCAGCTTCTTCTTCCTCGGTGGCTTCATGGCTCTGCTGCTTCGCGCTGAGCTTTTCACCCCAGGATTGCAGTTCCTGTCCAACGAGCAGTTCAACCAGCTCTTCACCATGCACGGCACCGTCATGCTGCTGCTGTTTGCAACACCAGTGGTGTGGGCATTCGGTAACTATGTTCTGCCCCTGCAGATTGGCGCACCGGATGTGGCCTTCCCGCGTCTGAACGCTTTCGGTTTCTGGATTACCCTGACCGGCGGCGTCGTGATGCTCGCGGGCTTCTTGACCCCGGGCGGCGCTGCTGACTTCGGCTGGACCATGTACGTCCCGCTGTCTGACTCGGTTCACACCCCGGGTATCGGCGCCGACATGTGGATCGTCGGCGTGGGCGCTACCGGTGTCGGTACCATTGCTTCCGCCATCAACATGATCACCACGGTCCTCACCCTGCGTGCACCGGGCATGACCATGTTCCGTCTGCCGGTCTTCACCTGGGCAGTGTTTACCGCATCTGTCATCGTTCTGATGATCTTCCCGCTGCTGACCGCTGCGGCACTGGGTGTTCTTTATGACCGCAAGCTGGGCGGCCACATCTTCGACTCCGCTAACGGTGGCGGCATCCTGTGGCAGCACCTCTTCTGGTTCTTCGGTCACCCGGAGGTCTACGTCCTGGCACTCCCGTTCTTCGGCATCATCTCTGAGGTTGTCCCGGTCTTCGCTCGCAAGCCGGTCTTCGGCTACATCGGTCTGGTCTTCGCCCTGCTGGCAATCGGTGCGCTGTCCATGGCCGTGTGGGCTCACCACATGTTCGTGACCGGTGCTATTCTGCTGCCGTTCTTCTCCTTCATGACCTTCCTCATTGCGGTTCCGACCGGCGTGAAGTTCTTCAACTGGGTCGGCACCATGTGGAAGGGCCACATCACCTGGGATACCCCGATGATCTTCGCCATGGGCTTCCTGGCAACCTTCCTCTTCGGCGGCATGACCGGTATTATGCTGGCCTCCCCGGCACTGGACTTCCAGCTTGCTGAGTCCTACTTCTTGATTGCTCACTTCCACTACACCCTCTTCGGCACCGTGGTGTTCTCCGCCTTCGCTGGCCTGTACTTCTGGTTCCCGAAGATGACCGGCCGCATGCTCGATGAGCGCCTGGGCAAGATTCACTTCTGGCTGACCTTCATCGGCTTCCACGGCACCTTCCTGGTTCAGCACTGGGTGGGCAACATGGGTATGCCGCGTCGTTACGCCGACTACCTGGAGTCTGATGGCTTCACGGTCTTCAACCAGATTTCCACCATCTTCTCCTTCGTCCTCGGCGCCTCGGTTATCCCGCTGATTTGGAACGTCTTCAAGTCCTGGCGCTACGGTGAGATCGTCACCGTGGACGATCCGTGGGGCTATGGCAACTCCCTCGAGTGGGCCACCTCCTGCCCGCCGCCGCGCCACAACTTCGTGTCGCTGCCGCGCATTCGTTCCGAGCGCCCGGCCTTCGAGCTGCACTACCCGCACATGGTTAAGCGCATTCGCGAGGAAGCACACGTCGGCCACTAAGCACTCACTAGCTGAGTACTCCTGAAAACGCCGCCTCCCCATCACTGCGATGGGGAGGCGGCGTTTGCCGTAGGTGAAAAGGTCACGAACGTGGTGTGAGATAATAAGCCCCGTGGATAATCAAAGTGAACAAGTCTTCGCCGTTGTTACCGCCTCCGGCCCCGATAAGCCAGGCGTGTCGGCGGCCTTCTTCCGCGTACTGGGCTCTCATGATGTGGAGCTCGTCGACGCCGAGCAAGCTATCTTCTCCGGTCGGATTTCGCTGTCCGCCTACATCCGGGTTCGTTCCTCGCGCCTCGAGGCTTTGGAGCAGGGATTGCGAAATACGCTGAGCATCTACGCGCAGTCCATCAACGTGGATCTGCGAGAAGAAGAGTCAACCTCACGCCCGCGCTCGACGCACGTCGTCGTGGTTCTGGGACGCCAGCTCAACGCCAGCCAGATGTCCGCCATTGCTAAGGAACTGGCTAACCTCAACGTCAACATCGACCGTATCCGCGGGCTCTCCACTTATCCGCTCAATGGCTTGGAGCTGTATATCACGATCGATGGTGCTGCCGATCCTGTGCGCGCCATGCTGGCCCGCCTAGCTACCGAGCAAGGTGTCGACATCGCCATCGAGCGCTCCGGCCTGCAGCGCCGTTCGAAGCGGCTTATCTGCTTTGACTGCGATTCCACCCTTATCACCGGCGAGGTCATCGAAATGCTGGCCGCCCACGCCGGCAAGGAAGCCGAGGTTGCCGCAGTGACGGAGCGCGCGATGCGCGGCGAGCTGGACTTCGAGCAATCCCTACGCGAGCGCGTCGCCACCCTGGAAGGTTTGCCGGAGTCCGTCATCGCAGAAACCGCCGCCGATATTTGCCTGACCCCGGGCGTGCGGACCACCATCCGCACCCTCAAGCGCATGGGATACCGCGTTGCGGTAGTCTCTGGCGGCTTTATCCAAGTCCTCGAGGATTTAGCACGGGAACTCGACCTCGACTACGTGCGCGCCAACACCCTCGAAATCGTGGACGGTAAGCTCACCGGCCGCGTCATCGGTGACGTGGTGGACCGCAAGGCCAAGGAGAAGTTCCTGCGCGAATTCGCTGCGGATTCGGGTCTGAGCATGCTGCAGACCGTTGCCGTCGGCGACGGCGCTAACGATATCGACATGATTTCCGCCGCCGGCTTGGGCATTGCCTTCAACGCCAAGCCAGCGCTTCGCCAGGTTGCGGATACCTCCGTCAACCACCCGTACATGGATGAGATCCTGCAGATCCTCGGTATCCCGATGGAAGAAGTTGCCAGTGAGTAATCTCCGCGAGGCCCATCGCCGTCTTGCGGCTGCGTGCAGCGAGCGCAGTTGGCGCGATGACCCTGAGGACCCGAACAAACCCGAGACCATTCAGGCGATGCAGATCGCGCTTAACCTGCCCAAGCAGGATCCGCCCGCGCGCACGGAGGTGCTCGAGGCGGCAGCTAAAGGCGTCGTCAAGCTCTGTCTCGATGAGAGGGCTGGCCAGGATGGGGCCTTCGCCGAGGCCCTAGGGCAGTGGTACGGGCACCGCATCCGCAAGGTGGCGCGCCGCGCACGCAACAAGGCCTGGCGCGATGTGCAGTCCCTGCCGGGCGTCACCGTGGATGATCGCGCGCGCGTCTTCCTTCCCTCGGCGGTGCAGGACGTGCACCCGCTCGTGGCGAAGCTACAGATCGGCCACACCGATCTGCCCCAGGATGAGCCCGGGCCCGCGCTTGGCGACGCCCCCGTGATCTACGTCGACGCCTCCCTCGCCATGAGCGCGGGAAAGGCCGCAGCGCAGGTAGGACACGGTTCGATGCTGTTAGCCGCGGCGATGAGCGCCGAGGAAGTGGAGGACTGGGTAGCACAGGACTTTGCGCTGTCCGTGCGCGAAATCCCCCATGAGGAATTTGCCGTGGCTTGTGCGCGTCCGGGAGCGGTGGTGGTGCATGACGCCGGTTTCACCGAGGTCGCTCCAGACTCAGCCACGGTGTGCGCGCTGCGTCATCCCTAGCGGGCCTCAACCAGGCGCTTGAGCGCCCCGCGCACGACCTGCGGGTCGCTCGTGGGCCACATCTGCGGCATGGAGGCTCGCAGGTAGGAGCCATAGCGCTTGGTTTCCAAGCGGCTATCGAGGACCGCGACGACCCCGCGGTCCGCAGTGGAGCGCAGGAGGCGGCCCGCGCCTTGGGCCATAAGCAGCGCCGCGTGCGTAGCGGAAACCTCCATAAAACCGTTGCGCCCAGCCGCCTTAGCTGCTTCGGTGCGCGCTTGCATGAGGGGATTATCCGGGCGGGGGAAGGGGATACGGTCGATGAGCACCAGGGAACACGCGGGGCCCGGGACGTCGACACCCTGCCAGAGAGTGAGCGTGCCGAACAGACAGGAGTTCTCGTTCTTCGTGAACTTATCAACGAGCGCGCCGATGGAGTCCTCGCCTTGGAGATAAATATCGAAAGGGAGCGTGGGCTTGAGTTCCTCGGCCGCTTGTTGTGCGGCCCGGCGTGAGGAGAAGAGACCGAGGGTGCGCCCGCCCGCGGCCATGATGAGCTCGCGGATTTCCTTAAGCGTCTGCGGGCTGAGTCCGTCGCGGCCCGGCTGCGGCAGGTGCGCTGCGGTATAAAGGATGCCGCTGCGCGCGGGGTCGAAAGGATAGCCCACGTCGAGACTATCCCATGTACCTTTGGGCAGGCCCCATTGTGCGGCCATGGCGTCGAAGCGCCCGCCCAAGGCAAGCGTGGCGGAGGTCAGCACGACAGTCTGTTCGCCGAAGAGCTTTTCGTGCAACATGCCGGCGATGGAGAGCGGGGCCACGGCCAGGGTGTCGTTTAGCGTGCGCTCATCGCGTTCCAGCCACACCACGTCGGCGTGTGCTGCGGGGTCACCGGTGGCGAAGACGTCGAGGATGCGGGCGATGGCTTCGACGAGGCTGCCGAGGTGATTGGCCAGGTTTTGGCGCTCGGCAGATTTTTCTGGGTCTTGGGCCTGTTCGCCTTCGGGGGCGCGGGCGATGGTCTCGCGGCAGTCGCTTAACGTGTCCGCGAGGCTCATGAGTTGTTGCTTGGCTTCCTCCGGAAGATCGGTCCAGCGGCCCGGCGTGAATTCACCGAGTAGTTGGCTCAGTTCATTGGCTTGTTCGCTCAGCCGCTGGTCTTTGCCATTGGCGCCGAGGGACTTGGCGCGGTTGGCCGCCATTTTGAGGGCGCGCCCGGTGATCTCGGCGGTAGAGACCGAGGTGATGCGGCCATCTAGCTCGTGTGCCTCATCGATGATGACGACATCGTGCTCTGGCAGGATGTTGATGTCTGCCACCGCATCGATGGCGAGCAGCGCGTGGTTGGTGACGACGATGTCGACGTCTGCCGCGCGGCGCCGCGCGAGCTCCGCGAAGCAGTCCTCGCCGTGCGGGCAGCGGGTAGCACCAAGGCACTCATTGGAGGTGACGGAGACCTGCCGCCAGGCTAGATCAGGCACTCCCGGTTCGAGGTCCTCGCGGTCGCCCGTCTCGGTGTCCTCCGCCCACTCGTAGACGCGCTGGACATGGCGGCCGAGGCTGGAGATGGCGTCCTGATCGAGCAGGGCGTCTTCGTCGTCAAGCTCAGCGGCGCGGGAAACCTTGTTGAGGCAGACATAGTTGGAGCGACCCTTCATGATGGCGAAGGTCGGCTTCTTTTCCAGGTGCGGTTCGAGGGCCTCGGCGAGGCGCGGCAGGTCTCGTTCCACCAGCTGGCGTTGCAGTGCCAGCGTGGCCGTGGAAACAATCACGGTGTGCCCGGTCTCTTGCGCGTGGCGAAAGGCAGGGACGAGGTAAGCCAGTGATTTACCCGTACCCGTTCCAGCTTGCACGGCGAGGTGGCGCTCTTTTTCCAGCGCGGTGGTCACGGCTTCCGCCATGCGCACCTGGCCGGCACGCCGCGCACCTCCGAGGGCGGAGACGGCAGCGTCGAGGAGGTCAACCGTTGAGTCCTGCATTTGAGTCAGTCTAGTCGGTTGCCTCCCGCACGCATCCTATGAGCCGAACCCGATGAAGCGGGTCGGCACCGCAGGTTCGTCGCGGGTCAGAGCCAAACCTTCCCACGGCAGAGTGGTGATGGCGTGGGCTAGGTACTCGCGGGCTTCGTGGAGGGTGGGCAGATTGTCCATGATCTCCCCGTCGCGCATGAGCGGCACCGTCATGTCGCGGGTGCTCAGCGTTCCGGTGTCTGGATCTTCGGCGGAGAAGGGGAGCACGAGCTCCTCGACGGCCACCCCGGAGGAGCGGTAGGTGCGCAGGGAGCGCTTTGCCCCGCCCTGCGACTTCTTCGAGGAGGAACGCTTGGCCACGGGGTGGCCATCGACCTCGACGACCTTGTACACCATGCTGGCGGTTGGGGCGCCAGAGCCGGTGACCACCGAGGTGCCCACGCCGTAGACGTCGACGGGATCTCCGCGCAGGCCAGCGATGGCGAACTCGTCTAGGTCGGAGGAGACAACGATCTTCGTGTTGTGGTTGCCCAAGTCATCGAGCTGTTTGCGCACGCGGCGGGTGACAGCGGCCAAATCGCCGGAGTCGATGCGAACGCCGCCCAGCTCGGGGCCGGCTACCCGCACGGCGGTTTCCACGCCCTTGGTGATGTCGTAGGTATCCACCAACAGGGTGGTGCCCACGCCGAGGGTTTCGATCTGTCCGCGGAAGGCCGCCTCCTCGTTCGGGGTTCCGTCTTCGTTGACGTGCGCGAGCGTCCATGCATGCGCCGCAGTACCGGAGACCGGGATGTCGTAGCGGTAGCCAGCTTCCAGGTTGGAAGTGGCCTGGAAACCGGCTAAGTAGGCGGCGCGGGCGGCGGTGACGGCGGCGTACTCGTGCGTGCGGCGCGAGCCCATCTCGATGATGGGGCGGCCATCCGCAGCCACCACCATGCGTGAGGCCGCAGAGGCCACTGCGGAATCGGAATTCATGATGGACAGGATCACGGTTTCCAGGATCAGGCATTCGCCAAAGGTTCCGCGCACGGTCAGCAGCGGCGAGTTGGGGAAGTACAGCTCGCCTTCGCGATAGCCGTCGATGTGCCCGGAGAAACGGTAATTAGCCAGGTACTCCTTGGTCTCTGCATCGAGGAAGTCCATCTCCGCCAGCTGCTGAGCGGTGAAGCGGAAGTCTCGGACTGCGCGAAGGACACGCTCGGTGCCGGCGACAACACCGTAGCGCCGCTCGTTGGGGAGGCGGCGGGCAAACACTTCGCAGGCCACCTGGCGGTGCGCGGAGCCATCGCGCAGCGCAGCCTGCAGCATGGTCAGCTCATACTTATCGGTAAGCAGGGCCGTAGAACGATCGCTGGGCGCGATCCCAGAATCCTGGACGTTGTCTGAGGTAGTAGTCACATCGAAGATGCTACTCAGCGCGTACCGAAAAATCAGCAGTTCTATGCTTCGAGCTGAATGACAACGTAGACTTCGCCGTCGCTGTAAGCCGTGCCCACCGCAGCGGTGGTCATGCGGGCATCGCGCAAGGCGGCCACGTGGGAGGGGGAAGCTCGGAAGGCTTCGACAAACTCATATCCACTCGCCGTGTCCAAAGGAAGGTGGTGCTGGACCATCTGCACGTTTTCTTCAGATGGCCCTTCTTCGTGTGTTACCGCGTTGCATTCTGCCTTTTCGCGGGCAGCGGTTTGGCGGTCGATCCCGGGCACCAGCGGGGTTAGGCCATCCTCCTTACGCCACGTGTTGAGCGCCTCTATGAGCTCATCCTGGATGGTGGCGAGCTGGCGTTGGACGGGGACGTCGGGAAGCTCGTAATCGCACGTCGCCGGCGCGGGAGGCTCAGAATCCTGTGAGCTGCCGTTATCGGAGGGGTTGGTCAAGCTGAGCACGGCGGTCACGAGCGTGCCACCGAGGACCAATACGGTGATGATGCGCTGCACGAGAGGCACAAGGTCTTCTCTTGAGGGTTGGCGTCCCGCGAGAATGTCAGTAACGGCTGGGGGAAGGGAGAAAGAATTCATCGATGCCACCTGCAAACGACAATCAGGTTAAAGGTCGAAGACAGTATAACTGTTCGCGCGATAAAAAAATTTGGCTAGTGTAGAGGACATGAAAGCGCACAACGAAACGTCCGCAGTCGTGGTGATGAGTTCGCCCATGGCCACCCCGGAGCTGGATGAGGCGATTGACGTCGACGTCGCCACGAGCGAAAACCTGCCGTGGATGTGCATTGTCTGGGATGACCCAGTCAACCTAATGAGCTACGTTTCCTACGTGTTCCAGACCGTTTTGGGTTATGACAAGAAGCGAGCTAACGAGCTGATGATGCAAGTCCATACCGAAGGTAAGGCGGCAGTGTCCTCGGGCGAACGCGACAAGGTTGAAGCTGACGTGAAGAAACTACAGGTCGCCGGCCTGTGGGCCACGATGCAGCAGGCAGGATAAGAGTATGCAGACGTGGAAGAAGAAAAAGTCCTTCATGCGTGGTGCGAAGTACACCACGGTATTCGAGCCCATGGAGCGTGAAGTCCTCGGTGATCTCACCGCGACGGTCTCCGAGGCCATCATCGCCCGCGCGCAGTCAGCGCCGAAGGATGAATTAGCGGACATGCTCGACATGCCCACTGGCCACACCGAAGCACCGGAGGATCCGTCACTGGCCCGTCTCTTTCCAGACTTCCAGAAGCCAGGGGATGAGGAGTTCGATGGTGATAATTCGCTGCTGCGCTCGCTGCACGAGAATGACATCGCGCGCGCCAAGCTGGAGAATCTCCAGGTGATTAACACCGCCCTTGGCCCCACCGGCGGGGTAGAGGTGGCTATCAGTGAGGAAGAGGCGCATGCTTTCCTCGCCGGCCTCAATGACCTGCGCCTCTACATTGCTGCGGGAGACGTGCCGCAGGATACCCCCGGGGCAGACCGCGATGCGCTCGTGGAATGGCTGGCCTTCTGCCAGGATTCGTTGCTCAACGTCATCATGGACTAGCAGAAGCGCAGGCCGGGATTGGAGACGTAGTCCTTGCCTCACGCTTGCTAAAGTTGGAGGCATTATGACCACGAGTGGACCCTTTGGCCAGCAGCAATCGCATGAGCCCAACCCTTTCCAACCCCGCCCGGCAGGACCGGGAACGGGGCACCAACCCGTACTCAACAAGGGGGACTCGAAGAACTACACCCGGACCGGACGTTTAAAAACGGCTGCGTCTTTAACGGTGGGCTTCCTGGCCGTCGAGTGGATCATCCACATCATCAACTTCCTGTTCTTTGGAAGCGAGCTGGGACAGTACGGCATTCACCCGTTGGATTTCAACGGTATCTGGGGGATCTTCACCGCGCCGCTGCTCCACGCAAACTTTGAGCACCTCATCGGTAACTCGCTGCCAGGTGCGGTGTTTTGCTTCCTGATTGGCCTATCCGGGCGTAAGGCGTGGTGGGAGGTCACCATCATCGTGGTACTCATCGCTGGTGTTGGCACGTGGCTGCTGGGCGGGCCGGGAACCTCGCATATTGGAGCCTCGGGCGTGGTGTATGGCTGGTTGGCCTACCTCATTGTGCGGGGTATCTTTAACCGCTCGTTGAGCCAGTTCCTCGTTGGCTTAGGCCTTGGTTTTGCCTACTCCGGCCTCATCTGGGGCGTGCTGCCCATCTATGAGGGAGTGAGCTGGCAGGGCCACCTTTTCGGTGCCATTGGCGGCATCGTCGCGGGCATGGTGATCACCTCTGATGACCCGATGAGAAAGGTTAAGCCTGCGCCTCGAGGAGTGATGAACTAATGCCTGATGCAACCTCTCCCATTGGGATTTTTGATTCAGGCGTAGGCGGACTCACCGTTGCGCGCACAATCATTGAGCAGCTTCCCAACGAATCCATCGTCTACATCGGCGATACCGCCCATGCCCCTTATGGTCCGCGGCCCATTGCCCAAGTGCGGGAGCTGTCCACCGCGATTGCTGATGAACTCGTGGAGCGTGGCTGCAAGATGCTGGTGATTGCGTGCAACACCGCCACCGCAGCCTTCCTCCACGATGCCCGCGAGCGCTACGACATTCCAGTCGTCGAGGTGATTCGCCCGGCCGTGCGCCGTGCCATTGCCACCACCCGCAACGGCAAGATCGGCGTGATCGGTACGGAGGGCACCATTAATTCAGGTGCTTATCAAGATCTTTTTGCGGTCAACCCGAACGTCGAGTGCGAGGCAGTTGCGTGCTCGGACTTTGTGAACTTTGTCGAGCGCGGCATTACCGCTGGGCGCCAGATCCTCGGTGTGGCGGAAGGCTACCTCGCGCCGCTGCAATCGGCGGGGGTCGACACACTCGTCCTCGGCTGCACGCACTACCCGCTGCTCACAGGCGTCATCCAGCTCGCTATCGGTGACAACGTCACCTTGGTGTCTTCCGCCGAGGAGACCACGAAGGACGTTTTGCGCATCCTCACCAACACGGACATGCTTGCCCCGGCGGGGCAAGCGCCAACCCGCAGTTTTGAGTGCACTGGTGACCACGCGGCGTTCGAGCGTTTGGCTACGCGATTCCTGGGACCCAAGATTTAGCACCGGCAAAGATGTACAATCGAGCCAAATCTCGCATCCCCCATTGTTTCGTGGAACTATTGAACGCATGAAGCTGACCATCCTAGGCTGTTCCGGGTCGGTGCCCACTGTGGGTAATCCGGCCTCTGGCTACCTCCTGTCATTCCCCTCGGCTCCGTCCATCATCATGGACCTCGGCCCGGGTACGCTTGCTCGCCTGCAGGAACTCCAGGATCCGTGCGATGCCCACGTGGCATTAACGCATCTCCACGCTGACCACTGCCTAGACTTCCCGTCGCTGATGGTCTGGCGTCGCTTCCACCCCACGGCCCCGGCAGCTTCCCGCAATTTTTGCCTCGGCCCGGCGGCGACTGAAACCCACTTGGGTCGGTTGTCATCGGATGCCCCGGATGGGGTGGATGATATGAGCGACTCCTTTGCGTTTAGTCCCTGGGTGGACCGTGAGCGCCAGCTTGTCGACGATGTCTACATCACGCCTTTCCGTACCGTGCACCCGGTAGAAACATATGCCCTGCGGGTCGAGCACACGAAGACCGGCGCAACTGTGTGTTATTCGGCGGATTCCGCTTATACGCCCGCGCTCGTTGAGGCTGCCCAAGGCGTGGATGCTTTCCTCTGCGAGGCTGCATGGGGCGAGACTTCGGAGGATAAGGCTCCAGACATGCACATGTCGGGAGCAGAAGCTGGGCGCCTAGCGCGTGAGGCAGGGGTAAAGAAGCTCGTACTTATTCACCTGCAGCCGTGGGGCGATGCCGCCGCAACATATGCCGCCGCTGCCCGCGAGTTCGACGGAGAGATCGTCGTCGGCGCCGCTGGGATGGAGCTCGACTTTTAACACGCGCGGTAGGGTAGTGGGCATGACTGATTTCACTCGTGCTGATGGTCGCGCGCTCGACCAACTCCGTAGCGTTCGCATTACCCGTAATTTCACCACCAACCCGGCTGGGTCAGTGCTGGTGGAGTTCGGCAACACCCGAGTCATGTGTACGGCTTCCGTGGAATTCGGGGTGCCGCGTTTTAAGAAGGATTCCGGCGAGGGCTGGCTGACTGCTGAGTACGCCATGCTGCCCTCTGCAACCCACGAGCGCATGCCGCGCGAGTCGATGAAGGGCAAGGTCAAGGGCCGTACCCACGAGATTTCCCGCCTGGTGGGCCGCAGCCTGCGCGCCGCCGTGGACCTGTCTGAGCTGGGGGAGAACACCATCCAGCTGGATTGCGACGTGCTGCAGGCAGACGGCGGTACCCGCACGGCGTCGATCACCGGCGCGTATGTGGCGCTGGCTGATGCGATTGCCTACCTCAAGGAGGAAGGCGTCGTCCCGGGCGAGCCACTTCTGGATCCCATCGCTGCGGTTTCCGTCGGCATCATCGACGGCCACGTGTGCCTCGACCTGCCCTATGAAGAGGACTCCCGCGCGGAGGTCGATCTCAACGTGGTGATGCAGGAAGGCGGAGACTTCGTTGAGATTCAGGGCACCGGCGAGCACGGTCTGTTCGGCCGCGCGGAGCTCAACGACATGTTGGACGTGGCGCAGGCCGGTTGCGCCCAGCTTATCGACGCTCAAAAGGCGGCCCTCGGATGGTAAAGCTCCTCGTCGCTTCGAATAATGCCAAGAAGCTCAAGGAACTAGAGAAGATCCTCGCCGACGCCGGCATCGCGGGCATCGAGCTGCTCCCACTGTCCGCGGTAGAGGCTTACCCGGAGCCTGTGGAGGATGGCCGCACCTTTGCCGATAATGCGCTGATTAAGGCGCGCGCCGGGGTGCAGCACACCGGCTTAGCGACGATTGCGGATGATTCCGGCCTCGCGGTGGAAGAACTCAACGGCATGCCGGGCGTGCTTTCGGCCCGCTGGTCGGGCGGACACGGCGACGATGAAGCGAACAACCAGCTGCTGCTGGGGCAGATGTCCCACGTGCCCGCAGAGCGCCGCGCGGCTGCCTTCGTGTCGGTCTGTGCCCTGGTGACCCCGGAGGGGCAGGAGCACGTGGTGGAGGGCCGCTGGCCAGGCTCCTTGCTCACCGCACCGCAGGGCGAAAATGGCTTCGGCTACGATCCCCTCTTCCAGCCTGAGGGCGAATCCCGTTCCGCCGCGGAGATGTCCCCGGAGGAAAAGAACGCGGTGTCGCACCGTGGCCGCGCACTGGCGCAGCTGCGCGAACCTTTGGCGGCCCTCGCCGGGCAAGCCTAAGCGCGGAACTGGGAATAACAAAAGCCCCGCTCGAAATTTGCCGAGCGGGGTTTGAAATTGTGCGCCCGGTGAGACTTGAACTCACACGTCATAAGACACTAGAACCTAAATCTAGCGCGTCTGCCAATTCCGCCACGGGCGCTGGTTTCGTTGCTGCGGAGTACTACCTTCTCTGCGCAACGTCCACTAGCCTACAGGGCAGCAGGCCGCGGAAGGAAATCCACTTTTCACGGCGTGGTGGGTAGGCTGTTGTGCGTGAGCACCAACCCAGCACCGAAAAAGCGGATGAAGGTTCGATGGTGGCACATCGTCCTCATCGTGTTCTTTGTCGTGCTCTTTTTGTTCCTTGCCTATTGGCAGTGGACTCGGTTCCGCTCTGGCTCGGGAACCTTCCAAAATCTGGGATACGCCTTCCAGTGGCCGCTCTTCGCGGTGTTCGTGGTCTACGCATACCGCACCGCTATGCGCTACGAGAATGAGCGTATCGATGCAGAGAACGAAGCCCTCGAGCGGGGAGAAGAACCAGCTCAGTATGAAGCAAAGAGCGTGAGGTCAACCAAGGAACAAGCCGTGACCAAGATCGACGAGGATTTCCTGCCACCTCGGCCGCAGGTTGATGTGGAAACCTTCAACGCCATGAACAAACAGCGCCGCCGTCGCGGCACCGAAGAGGAGAATTAATGAGCAACTCAGTGAGCAACGCCGTCCACCCAGACCGCCAGGCCCGCATCCGTGGTCCGCTGAAGTTCTTTTCCATCGCCGCCACGGTTACCGGTATCTTCCTTCTTATTTTGGTTGTGCGCATGATCCTGCAGTACGGCGTAGGCATGGAAATGCCGTCGTGGGCCACGCTCATTGCCCAAGCCCACGGCGTGGCCTATATGGTCTACCTCGTTTCCATCCTGGTTCTTGGGCCGCGTGTCATGTGGCCGGTGAGCAAGTTGTTCACCACGGCGCTTGCCGGTGTTGTCCCGTTCCTGTCCTTCTGGATGGAGCACAAGCGTCGCACTGAAATCGTCGAAAAGTTCCAGCTTTAGGCGCCTTCCACCGGCACCATCGTGAGGTTGGCGCCGGCATCGACCACATCCTGGGCTAGATCCTGGGATAGGTCAGTCGTTGTGATGACCGTGTCTACTTGATCAAATGTGGCCACGCGGTGGGCTGACATGCGCGTGAATTTCTCTGGTGTGGTGACAACGATGACTCGTCGGGCGGCTTGGAAATAGGCCCGCTTAATGGTCGCCTCGGTGAGGTTCGGGGACATAAGGCCTACCGACGGAGTGCACGCGCAGATTCCGACAATCGCGAGGTCGAAGCGCATAGACAGGACTGTTTCAACCGCTTCCGCCCCGTACACCGCAAGATCGTCGCTGTTGACGGTTCCACCGGGAATGATGACGTCACTGCCCGGCGTCTTGGCTAATGCTGCGCCCGCGTACAGGGACATCGCTAGTGCTGTGATGTCCATGCCGGCGAGATTGCGGGCAACGGCAGTTGGTGTTGTCCCTGAGTCAACGAGCACGCAGGAGCCTGGTTCAACGAGGCGGGCAGCCTCCGCAGCAATCGCCCGTTTGCCGGCGGGATCCTCTTTTCGGCGTACCTCCAGGGGATAGCGGGCGCCCCTTCGAACCGCGGGGCGCGCTCCTCCGTGAAATCGTTCGAGGGCCCCTACTTCTTCCAGTGCCGCGAGGTCGCGACGGATGGTAATAGCGGAAGCTCCGGTGAGTTCTTGTAATTGGCTGACCGTTTTGCTTCCTGAGTCAACGGCCCAAATGATTCTGCGCTGGCGTTCTTCCTTGTCCATGGGCTTGATTGTATCGCCATGAAATGACCATGGTCGGTGAACGCTTCAATCTTTAATCTGTAGCTTGTCAAGGCAAAAAGCCACGTCATGCACGATTAAGGAAGATGATTGAAATGCGCAAGACCATAACCCTTGGGCTTATGATGAGCAAACGGCTCGCCGACGACATCGCCGCTTATGCGCCGCAAGGAGTTTCTGCCCGGTGGATCGGTAGCGAAGCGGAAGCGCGTGCGTGCGACGGCGTGATTGTCGACGCCACAGAATTCGCTGGTATTCTTCCCGGCCAGGTTGTGCTGGTGCTTGGCGACGTCAACGGAGCCGCCGAAGAACGCCTTCGGAAGTCGGGCTCGGTGGTCATGGATCGTCACCTGCGCACGCATATCGACACCCTGTTAAGGGCTTTTGCTGCTTTCGCTGAGCAGCAGGCTCTCGTCTCGGTGGTTGCAGGTGACGTGTATTAAAACAGCGGAGACTAATCTGGAGCGTAGCTATCTCTACTACGCACGAAGGGCTAAGCCTCATGTCTCCTCGCAAACTCAGCACCACGCTCATCGCGTTGGTGGTGCTTCTCTCACTCGCCTGTGCCGGTTTAGGTGTGTATGCCGTGCGCCAACCACAAGAGGTGTATACCGCGCCGGTAGAGTCAACCAATTCGCAGGTAATCAGCGCAGTCGAGCGCGAGGAGCAAGTCGTCTTGCTTAGCCTCGGTATCCAAGGACTCACAGAGAAGTCCTCCGCCGGGCAGGTATTTGGCGTGAGGGTTCCGTGGACCGACCGCACCCAGTTTGTGCAGTATTCCTACAAAGCCAAGCTTGGTATTGAGGGTAAGGACGTGAGCGTCACCGAAACCGGCGAGCATTCCTACACGGTCCACATCCCGGACTTCATCTTCATCGGGCACACCGACGAGGAGTTTAAGACCGCCGTGGAGAACAACGGAGTTCTCAGCTGGACCACGCAGCCACTCGACGCTGCATCCACGGTGTCGGACGTCCTCAGCGCCGATAAGAAGCGCAAGGACATCAACGACAACCGCGAGCTCTTACAAGACCAAGCCCGCAGCTTTTATGAAGGCATCATTCGCGGAGTGGACTCCGAAGCCCAGGTCACCATGGAGTTCCACAAACCTTCGCCCGCCAAGTGACCTTGAAGGCGGAATGAACCTTCTTCTACGTCGAGTGGCCTTGTACGTGGAATGAACCTTTTCTACGTCGAGTGACTTCTGGTCACTCGATCTCCGTGAACTTGCGGTCCCAATAAGCGCGTACCGGGTTGGCGTCCGCGAGGAGGATGTCGAAGCGGTCGTTGGCAATCTCGATGATTTCGCTCAAGACCACGCGCTGTTCCAGCTCATCCGAGTTGGACAGGCGGCGCACGCCCGCATCGATGACGCGGTCGGCCGAGTCGTTGGTGTCCAGGTATGCCACAAAGGGCATGTCGAAGCGCTTGCGGTAGGCCGTTGAAACGTCGATAAGCTGCTGTGTCTGTACGTCATCGAGGTCATCCAGGGCCAGGGAACCGCGGTCGGCGGAGATGGTGGCGGCCGAGTCGGCGTCGACAAGCAGCAGCTCATCCATCGCCGGGTAGTCGTGGATCAGTGCACGGTGCTGCTCACTCGGGGCGGTGAGTACCGCAACTTGGATTGCTTCCCGCAGTTGGCTGACGTCCTGGAAGGGGCGCAGCTCCCAGGCGGCCTCAAGCGGCCAGGTTTCGTTGTTAAAGAGCGGGCGCAGGGCGCTGACGAAGCTGTCGCGCTCCATCTCGTTGAGCTCCTTAAGCGAGACGCCGGCGCCGTCGAGGCGGCTGACATCATCACCCGACTGCGCACCGACGTGGAAGAACAGCAAGTTGAGGAGAATCGCCGTAATCGCGCCGATGGACATTCCGGAGGAGACGAAGATCTGTGCCCATTCCGGGAAAGCAGTAGCGACATCCGGCTTGAAGGTGACCAGCATGGCCAAGCCCAGCGCGGTCGTGACGATGGCGGCGTTGCGGCCGTCGGTGATGTCTTCTTTCGCAATGGTCTGCAGGCCGGCCCACGCAACGTTGGCGAAGAGCGCCAACGAGGCACCGCCGAGCACCGGGGAGGGGATAGCCGCCACCACGGCGGCGGCCTTGGGCAGTAGTCCCAGGATGATCATGAAACCGGCAGCCGATGCCGCCACCCAGCGCGACTTCACACCGGTCAAGCGAACCAAGCCGACGTTCTGTGCGAAGCAGGTGTAGGGGAAGGAGTTCATCACGCCGCCCAGGGTGGTGGAGAGGCCATCGGCGCGGATGGCGCGCACAACGTCATCGCGCTTGATGCGCTTCTTCACAATCTCACCGGTGGCGAAAACATCGCCGGTGGTCTCCACCATGGTGATGATCATGACGATGATGAGGGAGAGAATCGCCATGATGTCGAAGCGCGGCATGCCGAAATAGAAAGGCGTGGTCATGCCGATGGCGTCGGCCTCACGCACACCGTCGAAGGACGTATCACCCAACACAAGTGCCAAAGCGGTGCCGATGATCAAACCAAGCAGCACCGACAGCGTTCCAAGGAAACCGCGGAAGAAGCGCTGAACCACGATGATGATGGCCAGCGTGCCGAAGCCATACAGCAGATCGCGCGCGGCCGGAACCCCGTCGGCGTAATTGACAAAGTCATTTGCTGAGACCGCCAGCAGCGACGTGCCCATGACCAAGAGCACGGTACCGGTGACAATCGGCGGGAAGTATTTGAGCACGCGGCCAAAGACCGGCGCGGCGAAAAACGTAAAAATACCGGCGGCAATAATTGCGCCATAAATCGTCGGAAGCGGCTGGTCACCCGCGCTGAGCCCGATGGCAATGATGGGGCTGACCGCCGTGGTGGTCACGCCCTGGATGATGGGCAGGCGAACGCCGATGTGCTTGCCGACGCCCACCGCTTGGATCAACGTCGCCAGACCACAGGTCAACAGGTCGGCGTTGATGAGGTGGATCGTTGTGGCCTCATCCAACCCCAGCGAGCCCGCGATAAGCAGCGGTACGATGACCGCGCCAGCATAAAATGCGAGGACGTGCTGGAGTCCGAGCGCTGCCAACTTCGGGGCGGGTGGGATGGCGTCGACCGGGTGTGTGGGCTGAGGGGCGGTTGCGATGTCGGACACGCGGGGAGGCTCCTTGCTAAAAAGCGAGACGAGGATACTGCGCATAACAATAGAGCGCGGCAAGGACACGCACCAAGAGCTCGCCCCAAAAAGTGTGGGAAAGGCCACGTCAGGGGGTGCTTTACCCCCACATCCAACCGTACGGCCGTTACCTATGACGGAGCTGACCTGTGCAGTGCTCACACTGGCACCTTTGGTGGCGCGCGGCCCGCATTTGCCGATATGAGCTTGTGCGTCTTTACCCCTACTATGGGCTACAGAGAGGGGTTCGGTGACGGACGGGTTGACCGAATTGCCCGTGAATTGAAGTCACCTAAAGCCCTTCTGCGACTAAGCATTACGCGTCGTGTGAACTACGAAGGGAGTCAATATAGTGACCACCGCAACTGAACAGTCCGTGCAGTTCGAGGCATGGAAGGGCTTCGAGCCCGGCCCGTGGACTGAGAACATTGACGTTCGTGATTTTATCCAGCGCAACTACACCCCTTATGACGGGGACTCCTCCTTCCTTGCTGGACCCACCGAGAAGACCAAGAATGTGTGGAATCACCTGGAGGAGAACTACCTGTCCATCGAGCGCCAGAAGCGCATCTTCGACGTGGATACCCACACCCCGAGCGATATCGATGCTTTCCCGGCCGGCTACATCTGTGAGGACGACAACGTCATCGTGGGCCTGCAGACGGATTCTCCGCTGAAGCGCGCCATGATGCCCAACGGCGGCTGGCGCATGGTCAAGCAGGCTATTTTTGAGGCCGGCAAGGAAGTCGATCCAGACGTAGAGAAGATCTTCACTCGCTACCGCAAGACCCACAATGACGCGGTCTTCGATATCTACACCCCGCGCATCCGCGCAGCGCGTTCCTCTCACATCATCACCGGCCTGCCGGATGCCTATGGCCGCGGCCGCATCATTGGTGACTATCGCCGCGTGGCCCTCTACGGCGTGGATTACCTCATCGCTGAGAAGGAGGCATCCAAGCACGCAGTCGGTGATATCGGATTCTCCGAGCACTGGGCACGCTACCGCGAGGAGCACGCCGAGCAGATCAAGGCGCTGAAGAAGCTCAAGGCCATGGCTGAGTCCTATGGCTTCGATATCTCGAAGCCCGCGAAGACCGCCCACGAGGCAGTCCAGTGGACCTACTTTGGCTACCTGGCCTCCATCAAGTCCCAGGACGGCGCCGCCATGTCCATCGGCCGCCTCTCCGCATTCTTCGACTGCTACTTCGAGCGCGACCTTGCCGCTGGCATCATCACCGAGGAAGACGCCCAAGAAATCATCGACCAGCTGGTGCTCAAGCTGCGCATCGTCCGCTTCCTGCGCACCGAGGACTATGACCAGATCTTCTCCGGTGACCCGTACTGGGCAACCTGGTCCGATGCTGGCTTTGGCGACGATGGCCGCCACATGGTGACCAAGACTTCCTTCCGTCTGCTGCAGACGCTGATCAACCTGGGCCCGTCCCCGGAGCCGAACATCACCATCTTCTGGGATCCGCAGCTGCCGGCGGGCTACAAGGAATTCTGCGCCCACATCTCGATTGAGACCTCCTCGATCCAGTACGAGTCCGATAAGCAGATTCGTGAGCAGTGGGGCGACGACGCCGCAATTGCGTGCTGCGTGTCCCCGATGGCCGTCGGCAAGCAAATGCAGTTCTTCGGCGCCCGCGTCAACGCTGCGAAGGCCCTGCTCTACGCCATCAACGGCGGCCGCGACGAGGTCAGCGGCAAGCAGGTCGTCGACGGTTACGAGCCCATCAAGGGCGATGGACCGCTCGACTTCGACGAGGTCTGGCAGAAGTACGAGGAGATGCTGGATTGGGTTGTGGGCACCTACGTTGAGGCCCTCAACATCATCCACTACTGCCACGACAAGTACGCCTACGAGGCCATCGAGATGGCGCTGCATGATTCCGATATCGTGCGCTCCATGGGCTGCGGTATCGCCGGCCTGTCCATCGTGGCTGACTCGCTTTCCGCCATCAAGTACGCCAAGGTCTACCCGGTGCGCGATGATTCCGGGCTGATCGTGGACTACAAGACGGAAGGTGACTTCCCCTTCTACGGAAACGATGACGACCGCGCCGATGACATCGCCGCCACCATCGTTCACACCGTGATGGAGAAGATTAAGGCCATCCCGATGTACCGCAACGCCATCCCCACCCAGTCGGTGCTGACCATTACCTCCAACGTTGTCTACGGCAAGGCCACCGGTGCCTTCCCGTCCGGCCACGAGGCGGGCACCCCGTTCGCGCCGGGTGCCAACCCGGAGAACGGCGCGGATAGCCACGGCATGGTTGCCTCCATGCTGTCGGTAGGCAAGCTGGACTACAAGGATGCACTCGACGGCATCTCGCTGACCAACACCATCACCCCGTCCGGATTGGGCCGCACCCCGGAGGAGCGCATCACCAACCTGGTGGGCGTCCTCGACGCCGGCTTCATCATGGATTCCGAATAGACCACATCCACACCACTTCCTAAGGAGAACACAACATGGCAACCAAAACTTTCGACGAGCGCCTCGCTTCCATGAAGGCCAGCCGCACCGCCAACAACATGAACTCGGGCCTCTACCACGCCAACATCAACGTCCTGGACAAGTCCACCCTGGAGGACGCCGTTGAGCACCCGGAGAAGTACCCGAACCTCACGGTCCGCGTTTCCGGCTACGCGGTGAACTTCGTGAAGCTCACCCGCGAGCAGCAGCTCGACGTCATCTCCCGTACCTTCCACCAGGGCTCCTAAATGGCAGATGGCATTACCGGCGTCGTGCACCTCAACCCTGAAGAAGGGGAGAAGGTGCGCGGCGCCGCCGCCGGTTTAGGAACGGATAACGACCTCGAGGGCTACACCCGCCCGGAGTTGATGCAGGCCCGCCGCTCTGGCGATGTCGCGCTCGTGCACTCCTGGGAGCTGGTGACGGCCGTGGATGGGCCTGGAACCCGCATGACCATGTTCATGTCGGGTTGCCCGTTGCGCTGCCAGTATTGCCACAATCCCGACACCATGGAAATGAAGGTCGGAACCTTGGAGCGCATCGAGGATGTGGTCAAGCGCATTAAACGCTACAAGCCCATCTTCAACGCCTCCGGGGGCGGCCTGACCATCTCGGGCGGTGAGCCGCTCTTCCAGATCGCCTTCGCTCGGCGCTTGCTCAAGGAAGTTCACGACGCGGGCATCCACACGACGATCGACACCTCGGGTTACCTTGGCGCGCGCCTGCGCGATGAGGACTTGGACAATATCGACCTGGTGCTCTTGGACGTCAAGTCCGGTGACGAGGAGACCTATAAGAAGGTCACCCGCCGCGAGCTGCAGCCGACGATCGATTTTGGGGATCGCCTCAACGCCATAGGCAAGCCGGTCTGGATCCGCTTCGTGGTGGTGCCGGGGCTTACCGACAGCCCCGAGAACGTCGCCAACGTGGCCAAAATTGTCTCCCGCTGGAAGAGCAACGTCGAGCGCGTCGAGGTGCTGCCCTTTCACAACATGGGCGCGGACAAGTGGCACGAGTTGGGCTACCCGTACACCCTGGAGGATACAAAGCCGCCGAAGCCGGAAGACATGGAGGAGATCCGAGAGGTGTTCCGTAAGGAAGGTTTCGTGGTCTACTAGAAGCATGAAACGCTTCGGCCACACCATCAAGGAACACACCATCACCGTCCCCTGGGACTATGACAATCCAGCCGCGGGGGAGTTCGAGCTCTACGCTCGGGAGATCATCCCGCCGGGCGGTGAGAATTACCCGGCGCTGCTCTATAACCAGGGTGGGCCGGGTTTCCCGGCACCGCGGCCGACGGGTGCCACCGGGCTCATCGGGAAAGGCCTGGAGCGCTACCGCTGGATCCTCATGGACCAGCGCGGCACTGGGCGCAGCCACCGCATCGATGAGCTCAGCCCAGCTGAGGATCGCACGGCGCAGCGCTTGGCGCAGTTGCGGCAGGAGAATAT
This sequence comes from Corynebacterium guaraldiae, assembly GCF_053480195.1. Lineage (NCBI taxonomy): Bacteria > Bacillati > Actinomycetota > Actinomycetes > Mycobacteriales > Corynebacteriaceae > Corynebacterium > Corynebacterium guaraldiae. The sequence goes on from NZ_JBRBAU010000012.1 coordinate 45,918, forward strand.
CGTGCGCGATGCCGAGCGCCTGCGCGAGCACCTCGGCGAGGACTCCTGGGATCTCTACGGCCAATCCTTTGGCGGCTTCATCATTACTGCCTATATTTCGATGTTCCCCGATTCCATCGGCCGTGCCTTTCTCACCGGTGGCCTGCCCACCCTGACTAAGGGTGCGGATGATCTCTACCGCACGACCTTTGCCAAGCTCAAGGTGCGTCACGAACGTTTCTATGCCCAGTTCCCGTGGGCTCAAGCACGCATCGAGGAGCTCATCCACCACCTGGACAACTCGGAAGAGCTGCTGCCGACAGGGGAGCGCCTGTCCTCGCGCCGCTTCCGCACTATCGGCATCGAACTGGGCCGCGGTACCGGATTCGATTCTCTGGGCTACCTGCTGGAGGAGCCTTTCCGCACCGTGAACGGCGAGAAGCGCTTGCGTTCGGACTTCCTCAACAACGTCGGTAGCCGCGTGAGCTTCCAGGCTGGGCCTCTCTACGCGGCCATCCATGAGTCCATTTACGGTGGCGTGGGCGGCCAGGCCGTCACAGGCTGGGCGGCGCACCGTGTGCGCGAGGAATTCCCCGAGTTCGCCGAGGAAGGCACCTATCTGACCGGCGAGCACATTTTCCCTTGGCAGTTCGACGAGGACCCGGCGCTGCGCCCCTTCAAGCAGGCCGCCGAGGAGCTCGCCGTCCACGAGTGGGCAAGTTCGCCGTACGATGCTGCCGCGCTTGCCGACGCCCCCGTTATCGCCTCCGCCGCCATCTACCTTGACGATATCTTCGTGCCCTTCGAAGATTCCCTGGCCACGGGGGAGACCTACCGCGATTTGCGCCCGGTGGTGACCAACCGCTTCCAGCACAACGGTATTAGCGAAGACGGCGCGGGGATTTTGGGCGAGCTCTTCCGGGCGGCTGACGAGCGTTAACGGGCGTCGAGTGCGTTCGGGGAGCAATCTCCCCCAAGATGTGGTGGTGGTCACCGTGTGGCAGACTGGTTAGGAAAATCCAACCGAAGCAGAAAGGATAAGCCTATGGGCGGACTCATCGTCATCGGCGTGATTCTTCTAATTATTATTGCCACCGCCTTCGACGGTTTCTACATCGTCCGGACGAAGGAGGCCGCCATCATTGAGCGGATGGGTAAGTTCGTGAACGTTGCTCACGCGGGCTTGCACTTCAAGGTGCCTTATGTCGACCGCGTGCGCGCCAAGATCAGCCTGCAGATCCGTCAGCTCGACGTCATGGTGGAAACCAAGACCAAGGACAACGTCTTCGTCCAGATCCCCGTTGCTGTGCAGTACGAGGTAGTTCAGGGCAGCGAGCGTCAGGCCTTCTACACTCTGTCTAACCACGAGCAGCAGATCGTGGCTTATGTTCAGGACAATGTCCGTTCTTCGGTTGCCAACATGGACTTGGATGATTCCTTCTCCTCCAAGGACACCATCGCCCGCAACGTGGCGATGTCCCTGCGCGATAACATGGCCGCCTACGGCTGGAACTTTGTCAATACCCTGGTCACCGATATCCGCCCGGATGCCCGCGTGCGCGAGTCCATGAACTCCATTAACGCCGCACAGCGTGAGCGCGAGGCAGCCGTTGCCCAGGCAGAGGCCGAGAAGATCCGCGTGGTCAAGGAGGCCGAAGGTGCGGCCGAGGCCAAGAAGCTGCAGGGCCGCGGTGTGGCTGACCAGCGTAAGGAGATCGTCGAAGGTATTGCTCAGCAGTATGAGCTGCTGCGTGCTGCCGGCGTGCAAGAGAACCCCGAGACCCTCATGCTGGTCTCCCAGTACCTCGACGCCATGGTAGACGTGGCCGACCGCGCCCACACCAATGTGCTCTACATGCCGTCTAATCCGGGCGGCATGCAGGATCTCTTCGGTGGTATGCGCGACGCACTGCTGTCCACCAACGCTATTAATGAAGCGCCGAAGCCGTCGGTTTCCCTGTCCGACAACAAGCACAGCCGTGAGGATTCCGGTGCTGCACGTCGCCGCCGCGAGGAGCAGGAGCGCCGTGAGCGCGACGAGCGCGCCCGCCGCGATGCTGAGATGATGGAGCAGGCGCAGCGCGCGCAGCAACAAGCACAGCAGCAGGTGCAGAACGCGCCGCAGCAGGGCCAGGGCTTTAGCCAGATTCCGAGCTTCCCTTCTCCGCCGCAGGGCAATAACCAGCCGCAGAGCGCGCGCGACTATTTTGACCAGCTGCGCAACCAGCTCAACAAGGGCAATAACTAAGCACAGCGCTTAAGACTAAGCTCAGCACATAAAAAGAGGGCCTTCCCGCTTGGGGAAGGCCCTCTTTCCTGCCTTGGGTGGTGCTAGGCGGCCGTTACTTACTTGGTGTAGCCGATGTTCTCCACCTCGATGACGGCGAAGGAGTTGGCGCCGAAGTTTGCGATATCGGGGTGGGTCGCAACCATGGTCGGGCCGTTGAAGATAGGAATGATGCCGTACTGGGCAAGGGCTTCTTTCTCCAGCTCATTGGATTTTTTGATCTGCTCGTCTGGGTCAGCGATCTGGGATAGCTCGTCGATCTTCTTGTCCAGTTCTGGTGTGCCCGTGCCGGAGCGGTTGAGCTGGGAGCCGGTGCGATAGGTCTGGCCGAAGTAAGCGACACCGAAGGGATCGCCGGAGGAGAAACCCATAGGCAGAATATCGAAGTCGTACTTGGAGGTGATCTCGGAGAAGTCAGAGACTGGGCGTTCCTCCACCTTCAGGTCCACGCCGATATCCTTCATCATCTTTTGGGTGGCGGTGGCCATGGCCTTGCTGATGGAAGAATCTCCCAGCAGCGTGTAGCGCATGGACAGCTTCTTGCCGTCCTTCTCGCGGATGCCGTCGCCGCCTTCCTTCCAGCCGGCCTCATTGAGGAGCGACTTGGCCTTCTCTGGATCGAAAGAAATGACTGCGCCGACGTTGTCCTCGTAGCCCTTCTGGGTTTGGTAGAGGTTGAAGGAACCTGGCAGGTCCTCGGTGTAGCCGTTGAGTCCGTTGAAGCGGATGCCGGAGAGCGTGGCGCGGTCGATGCCGGTCATGATGGCTTCGCGCACCTTGATATCAGAGAGGATCTCGTTCTTGGAGTTGAGCGTGTACAGGTTCTTGCCTGGGGTCATGGCGGTGCGAATTTCAACGTCTGGCATGTCCTTGACGGCCGCCAGGCGTTCCTTGTTGGCCACGCCGGTGGCGTCAATTTCGCCGGCCTTGAACGCGTTGATGGAGGCCTGGTCCTCCATCTGGCGGTAGGTCACTTTGTCTAGGAATGGCTTATCACCCCACCACTTCTCGTTTGGAACGAAGGTAGCGCTGCCGTTCTTGAAGTCGACGCTTTCGACCTTGTACGGGCCCGCACCCCACTCCGGGTGGACCTTGCCCAGGTAGGCCTCGTTGAACTTCTCCGCGGAGTCAACCTGTGGCGGGAGCAGGACGTTGAACAGACCCTGCCACCACGGATAGGCCTGTTTAAAGGTGATGACGGCTTGCTTGTCGTTCTCACCCGGCTTGACGGACTCGATGAGCTCGTAGCCGTCGGTGGCGCTAACGTTGACGTCCTTGTTCTCACCGTTGTTGAACTTCCACGTGTTCTCAAAGGATTTCCAGTCAATCGGGGTGCCGTCGTTGTACTGCGCCTTCTCGTGGATGGTGAAGGTGACGACAGTCTTTCCGTCCTTTTCTTCGTCTTTGACGTCGGTGATGTAGTCATTGTTGACGTGGAACTCACCCGCGCCATCGAAGAGGCCAATTTGCGGGTTGTAGTACTTCCACAGGCTCAGGGTGTATGAGGTGGCGTCGGCCTGGAAGGTGTTCTGCTGCTGGGAGATCTCGTCGATAGCCAAGCGCAGCTCGCCACCCTCCTTGAGCTCGGAGCGGTCCTTAGGGTTGTAGGAGCCGTCCAGCTTGACGTCGAGCTTCTCGCCGGAGGCGGAATTGCCTGATCCATCGGAGCCGGAGCCGCCATCGGAGGCGCAGCCGGTCAGGATGAGGGCAGAGGCGGTGACCACTGCGAGGGCGGTCCTGCGGAGCTTCATATTCATGTGTGTGTGTCCTTTCGAGAGGAAACATGGAGACAAAGGTGAGTATTTAGTTATAAGTCTTGCTAAGCCGGGGTTTCGGCGGGCTGGTAAATCTCGCGTACCCGGTCACGTTCCACGGCTGGATCCGGCACCGGGATGGCGGAGAGCAGCGCGCGGGTATAGGCGTGTTGCGGGTTGTCGAAGACTTCGTCCGTGGGGCCGTATTCCACGAAGTCGCCCTTGTACATCACGGCGACCTTGTCGGAGAGGTGGCGCACCACGGAGAGGTCGTGGGCGACGAACACCAGGGAGATGCCTAGGCGATTCTTCAGGTCGTGCAGCAGGTTGATGATGCCGGCCTGGATGGACACATCGAGTGCGGAGACGGGCTCGTCGAGCACCACGATGGAGGGGTTGGTGGCCAGAGCGCGGGCCAGGCCGATGCGCTGGCGCTGCCCGCCGGAGAAGTGTCCGGGGAAGCGGTCCACCTGGTGGGACTCAAGACCGACGAGCTGCATCAGCTCCGCCACGCGCTGGCCGACGTCCCCCTCGTACCCCAGCGATTCCAGCGGCTCAGCGATGATCTCGCGGATGGTCATACGCGGGTTGAGCGAACTCATCGGGTCCTGGAAGACGATCTGGATGTCCTTGCGCAGCTTTCGGCGTGCCGACGCGCTCAAACCGGAGGTGTTGGTGCCGTTGACCACGATGGTGGAACCCTCGGGTGGGTTGAGGTCCATGATTTCCAGCAGGGTGGTGGTCTTGCCGGAGCCGGACTCGCCCACGATGGCGAAGCACTCGCCTTGGTGCACATCGAAGCTGACGTTTTTGACCGCATGGACGGTGCCGACGCGGCGCTTGAGAATCGCTCCCTTGATGAGCGGGAAGTCCTTGACCAGGTTCTTGACCTCCAAGGTAACCGGCCGCTGCTCGTAGGGAGTATCGCCCAAGGTATCGGCGGAAATCTTCGGCAACGGGTACATGCGCTCGCCGCCGATGGTGCCGTCCTTGATCTCATCGGAGCGCAGGCAGGAGGCGAAGTGCCCGGGGACGTCGTCAAGCGCGCGCAGCTCGGGCTCCAAGGTTCGGCACTCATCCTTCACCACTGGGCAGCGGTCCGCGAAGGGGCATTCGGCGGCGACGTCGATAAGCTGCGGCGGGGTACCCACGATGGGGGTCAGTGGTTCGTCGGTGGCCTTGTCCACGCGCGGCGTCGACCCGAGAAGGCCCACGGTATAGGGCATCTTGGGGTTGTTGAAGATGGTGTCGACATCGCCCAGCTCCACCGGGCGCCCGGCGTACATGACCAGGACGTCGTCGGCGGTGCCGGCGACTACACCCATGTCGTGGGTAATCATGATGACCGCGGCGCCCGTTTCGCGCTGGGCCACCTTGAGGACCTCCAGGATCTGGGCCTGGATGGTGACGTCGAGCGCAGTGGTGGGCTCGTCGGCGATGATGACGCGCGGGTTGTTGGCCATGGCAATAGCGATGACGACGCGCTGGCGCATGCCGCCGGAGAACTCGTGCGGGAATGACTTCACGCGCTTGTTCGCCTCCGGGATGCCGACGAGTTCGAGCAGGCGAATGGCCTCCTTCTCCGCTTCCTTCGTGGAGACATCGCGGTGGGTTTGGATGGCCTCGATGAGCTGGTCACCGATGGAGAACACCGGGGTCAGGGAGGAGAGAGGATCCTGGAAGATCATGGCGATATCCTTGCCGCGGATCTTCGACATTTCCTTGTCGGACTTGCCAATGAGCTCGGTGCCGGCATAGACCACGGAGCCTTCCACCTTGGCGTAGTCGGGCAGCAGTCCCATGACGGCCAAAGAGGTCACGGACTTACCGGAGCCGGACTCGCCCACAATCGCCAGGGTGCGCCCCGGCATGAGGTCGAAGTCGACGCCACGCACCGCGTGGACGGAGCCGGCCTCCGAGGGGAAGGTGACAGTGAGGTTGCGCACGGACAGCACTGGCTCGGTGGATGCAGTGGGGTCGGTGGCGCGGCTGGCCGGGACGGCGTTGGCGGTGTGTGCAGTATTCTGCGGGGTCATGCTCGGCCTCCGGAGTTCGAGTTGGGGTCAATGGCATCGCGCAGGCCGTCGGCGATGAACGCCATGGAGACGGTCAGCAGCGTGAGGATGCCTGCGGGGAAGTAGAAGAGCCAGGGCGAGGCCTCGACGGCGTTGGCGCCGCCGGCCAGGAGGGTGCCCAGGGAGACGTCGGGAAGCTTCACGCCCAAGCCCAGGAAGGACAGTGCGGTCTCCGACATGATGGTGGACACCACGCCCAGGGCCGCCTGGATGATGAGCAGCGAGCCGATGTTGGGAACCACGTGGCGAAAGATGGTGCGCAGGCGCGAGACTCCCATGTAGTCCGCGGCGCGGACATAGTCGTTCTCGCGCACACTGAGCGCCATGGCCCAGATGACGCGCGCCGGATACATCCAGCCGAAGGCGATGAGCACCACGATGAGTAGCTTCCAGTCGCCGCCGGAATCAGACACCACCAGGGCGATGAGCAGGAAGGTCGGGATAGCCAGCAAGAAGTGAATGACTGCCAGGATGACCTTTTCCACCGCGCCGCCGTACATGGCCGCGGCCGCGCCGATGAAGGCGGAGATCAGGGTAGAAGCCAGCGAGACGATGAGTGCGATGATCAGCGAGCGGCCCAAGCCGTGGACGGTCTGCGCAAAGAGATCGTTTCCAGAGTCCGTGGTTCCGAACCAGTGCTCCGGGGAAGGCCCGGTGGAGAGGTTGAAGAAGTCAGGCTCGTCGAAGGACCACGGGGTGAGGTAGCTGCCGAAGATGGAGAGCAGCGCGAGTAGCACGAAGATAACGAGGCCGACGGCAGCCGCCTTGTTGCGCAAGAAGCGGCGAACGTACAGCTTGAGTTTGGAGGTGCCGCGGAAATCACTGCTGGAGAATTGCTTGCGCTGCGCGTCATCGACGTCGACGCCGGAGCCGAGCGCGGACTGGGCGCTGGGTTCGGTCTGCGGTGAAAAGTCCGCAGTGGCGGCATGCGGGCGCACGCCGAGGTTATCAGCTGCCGTATCGATAGCGAGGTCGTTGCGGCGGTGGCGCTCGGTGTGGCGCGCTTCGGAGCGTGGCGACGTGGATTTCTTTTCTGGAGACATTTAGCTCACCCTTACTCGCGGATCGAGGGCGACGACGACGAGGTCAGCCAGAATTGCGGAGAAGGCAATCATGACGGCACCGAAGGCGGCGACGGCGGTGGTGCCGTTGACGTCGTTGCGGCTGATGGTTTCGATGAAGTACTGGCCCATTCCCTTCCACGCGAAGATGGTTTCCGTCATGATGGCGCCGGTAAAGATTCCGGGAACGGAGAAGGCCACGGAGGTTGCCACCGGAATGATGGAGGTGCGCAGGGCGTGCTTGCGGATGGCCTGGGAGCGCGTCAGGCCCTTGGCCCGGGCGGTGCGCACATAGTCGGCGTTCAAATTATCCAGCAGGAGGGTGCGCTGCATCATGTGGTAGCCGGCGTAGCTGATGATGATGAGCGAGATGGACGGCAAGATGAGGTGCTGCGCCATATCCAGCAGCTTGGGGAAGAAGCCTTCGACGCCGAGGCTGGAGGCACCCGTTACGTAGACCACGCGGTGGCCGGTGACGCGGTTGATCCACAGGCCGCCGGCGACGACCAAGATGGAAGCCACGACGACGTGCGTGTTCATCGTGATGATGGAGACGCCCTGCCAGAAGCGGTCGGCCGCTTTGTACTGGCGGGAGGCGGTGTAGACGCCGAGGGCGACGCCGATGACGACGGAGAGAATCGTGGCCACGAGCAGCAGCTGTGCCGAGACGAGCGCGCGGTGCCCGATTTGTGCGCTAACCGGGTCACCGAGAGGGGAGGTACCCCAGTCCCAGTGGAAGATGATGTTGGACAGCCATCCCCACCAGCGCTCAATGAGAGGGGTCTCCGGGTTGAGGCCGAGTGGCGTGAGAATTCGGCCGATTTCTTCCGGCCCGAGCGGTGGGTTGCGGCCGACATAATTTGATCGGGGATCAAGGAAGGTTGCGGCCAGGAGGTACGCGATATTAGTCGCGAGGAAGATGACTACCAGCCAGCTGGCGGTCTTCTTGATGATGTACTTGAACATCACTATTCCTTCGCAGGGTGTGGTCTCAACAGGTTTGGGAAGTATGGATGCCGTGAAACCTCACGGCATCCATGTGACCTAGACCTCAGGCTAGGTGCTGTGTCACATATTAAAAGAAATGTGAGACAGGAGGGAAAGATTTATTGTTTTTTGTTTCATGGGGGTGCTGCCTGCACGTCCTTAGGTTGCATTTATTACATATTAATAGGCCTATAGAAATTATCGGGCGTGAGGAATGTAGGTGCAGTGCGCACTAAGGTTCCCGCCGTCGAAAACCCTGCATAACCGTTTAGGGGCGAGTGAATATTATGCGCATAATTTCGGGGGTAGCGGGAGGGGTATCAGGGCATCTAAAAGGGGTAAAAATACTCAGCAAGCATTCAGTAGCTGACGAAGCGCATCCTTCTCCGCTGCCGTGACCCAGGCTCCATAGGCCGCCTTCACCTCTACGATGCGGCGCGCATACTCACAGCGAAATCCTTTGTTGGGCGGCAACCACGTGGCGGCATCGCCAGCGCCTTTTTGCTGGTTGAGGGGACCATCGACGGCGAGGAGGTTGCGGGGATCATTAGCAAAGTCGCGGCGCTTTTCTGGTGACCATTGCTGGGCGCCTTTCTGCCAGGCGTCGGCAAGCGGCACAACGTGATCGATCTGTACCGCACGTGATGTCTGCGCCCCGCGCTGGAACTCAATGTCCTGGCCCGAATAAGGATCGTGCAAGGTGCCGGAAAGTGCCACGCAGTCGTGGGTGCCTTCCTTGAGAACGAGGCTCTCTGGGGCCAAGTCTCTGCGGAGGATGTCATTGCGGGTATCGCAGCCATTGTGGCCGAACTCCACCGTGACGTCATCGGACCACGCCTGGCCAAACTCTTCGCGCTCATAGCCGGTCCTGGGCGCGCGGCCTTTGACCTCCAAGGAATCTAAGGCGGCGAGCGCCTCGGCAATTTCTGGCGCAATGTCTGGTGTGTGCGTGGTTACGTCGGAGGGTTCTTCTGTTGGGCTCTCCTGCGCGGTGGGTGGTGTAGGTGCCGCGCTTGGCGACGCCACTGGGGGCGCGGCCGGGGCGGGAAGGAGCAGGCCGATCGCCACGAGCACAGCCACCGCGGCGTTGAGCAGCGCGGCGATGAAGAACGGGGTACGAGTGGCCATGACGCATTGATCCTAGTGGGTAAAATCGGCACACGGTATGAGTATCGATATGTTCTTTGACGAGTACCTCGCTGAACGCGGCCTGACGCGCTCCGCCGAGGTTGTCCCGGACCACGCCTGCCAGGTCTTTTGTGATGCGCCTGAGCCGAAGCCCCAGTCTTCCCTCGAAGAGGCGGTTCAACTCGTCGCCCACACCTTGGGGGAGTAGAGCAGGTGTCTGATTTTCACGTCTCTGCGCCTTTGTTGCCTTTGTCCGCGCGCTTGGGCTCCGAGCCCTTTGCGCTGTCTTTCTCCGGTCAGGGCTATGCCTGGTTGCCGACGTTGCGCGATGCCCTCGCCACCGGCGTCCGACCCAAGATAGCGGCGTTCCTCTCCGCGGCCGAGGAACTCCTTGCCCCGCTGGAGGAGGAACTCCTGGCTGCCACTCCGCACGGGTTTGCGCCTCTGGACTGGGCAGACGAGGAGCCGGCGTGGGCGCACGCGCTTGCCGACGCCTCGCTTTCCACCCCCGGCATCCTCACCGCGCAGCTAGCGGTCCTCGAATCTTTGCGTGCGCAAGGAATAGAACTCGAGGATGCCGTCACCAGCATCGGACATTCCCAGGGCGTGCTTGCCGCGGCGGTCGTTGAGGGACGCATGAGCCCAGCCGAGGCTCTGGCGCTGGCACGCCTCATCGGCGCGGCTCTGGAGACAACCGCACGCAGTGCTGGGCTGGTCCGCACCCCGCAGGGCGCGCCCATGGCGGCGGTGACCGGCGCGACGAAGCAGCAACTACTCGACGCCGGCGCCCACATCGGGCTCGACAATGGGCGGGGGCGCTTCGTCATCGTCGGAACACCGGCTGAACTTGCCCGAGTGAAGGCCGCGCTGCAAGAGGACGCGACTCAGGCGGAAGGGGCGGAAGGGAAGACCGCCGCAGTTACCGTTTCCGACCTTGACGTGTCAGCCGCTTTCCACCATCCCACTATGCAGTTTGCGGTGGACCAGGTGGAAAGCTGGGCGGACCGGATCGGACTGGATCCTGAGCCCACCGCGCAGCTCGCGCGGGCGGTATTGACCGATTACGTGGATTGGCCCGAGCGCGTTGACACAGCGCTTCAGGCCGAGGCGCGTTGGATTCTGGAAATCGGGCCCGCCCGCGGGGTGGAGCCGCTGACTCGGGATATCGTGGCCGGGCGCGGTGTGGGCACGCTGGCCGTTGCTACATCGGAAGGGTTGGCCCAGCTGGTGGAGCCGGGCCGCGCACCGGCCCTGCCCCGCGCGTGGTCCGAGTGGGCGCCGCGAGTGGCAGACGGGCGTCTGATGACTGCCTTTACGCAGGCCACTGGTTACTCACCGGTCATGCTCCCCGGGATGACCCCCACCACGGTGGATCCGGCCATCGTCGCCGCGGCCGCCAACGCTGGGCACTGGGCGGAGCTGGCCGGCGGGGGTCAGCACACCGATGACATCCTGCAGGAGAACCTGAGCACCTTGAGCCGGCTCTTAAAGCCAGGGGTTAATGCCCAGTTCAACGCGCTGTATCTCGCGGCTTCCCAGTGGCGCCGCCAAATTGAGGGGCCAAACTCGATTCTGCGAGCGCGCGCCGCAGGAACGCCTATCAACGGCGTGGTGATTTCCGCGGGCATTCCTCCTGTGGAGGAGGCCGTGGAGCTGGTGGAGAAGCTCCACGGGGCAAACATCCCTTGGGTCGCCTTCAAGCCGGGAACTTCGGCGCAGGTGGAGGAGGTGCTCCGTATCGCCGATGCTCTCCCCGAGACCACCGTCATCGTGCAGCTGGAAGGTAGCGCGGCCGGCGGCCACCATTCTCTCGAGGACCTCGATGATGTTCTGGCCGCCTCCTACCCGCGGATCCGTGAGCACGACAATGTCCTCCTCGCCGTCGGCGGGGGAATCGGCACCCCGGCGCGTGGCGCGGAGTACCTCCTGGGTACGTGGGCGCAGCGCTTCGGCCTGCCCGCAGCCCCAGTCGATGCCATCATGGTGGGCACCGCTGCCATGGCGGCGAAGGAATCCACCGCATCCGAGTCGGTGAAGCAGGCTCTTGTCGCCGCGCACAGCGGGGACGTTGTGTCGGGCCGCTCGGACCTGGGCGCGGACATCCATGAGCTGGATAACTCTTTCGCTCGCGCCGGGCGCCTTCTGGATGAGGTGGCCGGTGATGTTGCGGCCGTGGAGACCCGCCACGCGGAAATCATTGAGGCCATCGGGCGCACGTGCAAGCCCTACTTCGGGGACCTCGATGAGATGACCTATGCCGAGTGGCTCCAGCGCTACCTTGAGCTGTCCTACCTGGACGGCTGGGTTGATGAATCCTGGTTGAGGCGATTTACGAGCATGGTGGCTCGCGCCGAAGCCCGCCTTCACCCGACCGATCACGGCGAGATCGAGCTGTGCGTTGAGGTTGACCGCGAAAACCCTGCCGAGGCAGTTGCTCAGCTAAGGGAACTCTACGGTGACGCGGCGCTGCACCCGACCGACGCCGCGTGGTTCATTCAACTCGTGGACGGTCCGGGCAAACCCGCAAACTTTGTGCCGGTCATCGATGCTGACGTACGCCGCCGCTGGCGCCACGATACCTTGTGGCAGGCCCACGATGAGCATTACGACGCCGACGAGGTCTGCATCATCCCCGGCACGTCAGCCGTTGAGGGAATCGCGCAGGCCAACGAGCCGGTGGCGCAGGTGCTTGCCCGATTTGAGCAGGCGGTGCTCGCGCTTCTCGACGCCTCCGACGCAGAGTTCGACGAGGGGCTTGCGGACGAGCTCAACATGAGCGACGAAGAGCTCATCCGCAGCGCCCCGGGCCTGAATTGGGCCGGGCGCGAGCAGCCCAACCCGCTGAGCCTTGGCCTTCGCGGCGTGAGGCTCGAACCTGCCGGTGACGGCGCTATGTGGTTGACGGTCCCGTTCCAGTCCGATGCTTCGATGCGCGTTCGCATCACCCCGCCGCGCATACCGGGTGCCTCACCACTCGTTAAGGTCGAGGATGCCGAGACAGCCATGCGGGAGCTGCTGCGCCAGGCCGTCGGCGGTGACCTGCCCGACGTCGACTCTGGGACCACGACGGTCAGCGCTCACCTCAGCACCACCGACATCGCTCACTACGCGGCGGTGACAAGCGGGGAGACGAGCGCTACTGTTTCGCCCGATGTCCTCGTCGGCCCCGCCTGGCCTGCCACCTTTGCCGTGCTGTCCAGCGCCCATACGGTGTCAGGGGAGCCGGTAGTAGAGGGCTTTCTCGACCTGGTCCACCTCGAGCACGCGCTGAGTCTCACACCGCACGCCTGGGATCTGCTTCGCAGCAGCACCGCGCCGGGAGCTGAGCCTTTGGACCTGCGCTACACCGCCGAGCTGGAGGAGGTACGCGATACGCCCTCGGGACGCCTCGTCGACGTGAGCGTTGCGGTCAACGTCGCCGTGCGCGGAGAAGAACATGAATTCGCGCAGTTGCACGAGCGCTTCCTGATTACCGGGCGGCGCGGTGGCGCTGCGCTCGAGCTCGCGCGCGCCACAACTAATGGTGCACAAGAAAGCGGTCAAGACGACAGCGTAAAGTCCTCCTTCCGGGAGACTCCGCGCTCCTTCCGCCACCGCACCAGCATGGTGGCACCGGAATCCTTGCTGCCCTTCGCCGTGGTAACGGGGGATAGGAACCCCATCCACCTGTCCGCGAACGCAGCGGCACTGGCGGGGCATCGTGAAGGCCCCATCGTCCACGGCATGTGGACCTCGGCGCTGGCGCAGGCGACCGCGGCTTTTGACGGCGCCCGCGTCCTCGAGTGGTCCGCTACCTGGCTTGCACCCGTGCTGCCAGGCAGTGAGGTGGAGTTCGAGGTGGAACGGGTGGGCGTCGACAAGCGCGGCGGCTACGGCGAGGTCCGCAGCGTGACCGCCACCAGCCAGGGCGTGCCGGTGCTGCAAGCGCGAGCGACGATGAGCAGCCCCACCACCTTCTATGCCTTCCCCGGCCAGGGCATCCAATCCCCGGGGATGGGGATGAAGGACTATGCGGAATCCGCAGCGGCGCGCGCGGTGTGGGAGCGCGCGGACAAGCACACGCGGCAGAGCTTGGGCTTTTCCATCCTGGAGATCGTCCGCCACAACCCCGACACCGTGGTGGTGGATGGTGAGACCTTCACCCACCCAGACGGCGTGCTCTACCTGACGCAGTTCACACAGGTGGCCATGGCAACGCTGGGCTGCGCACAGATTGCAGCGCTTAAAGAATCCGGGGTCCTTGAAAGTTGTGCCTTCTTCGCTGGCCACTCGGTGGGCGAGTACAACGCCCTGGCCGCCTATGCTGGGGTCCTGTCCTTGGAGGCGGTCCTGGATATTGTTTATGTCCGCGGGCTGACCATGCACCGTCTGGTCGAGCGCGATTCCGCTGGCCAGTCCCTCTATGGTTTGGCGGCGCTGCGCCCGCACAAGATGGGGATGAGCGCGAGCGAGGCCTTCGCCCATGTCGTCCGTGTGGCCGCGGAGACGGGTGAGTTCCTCGAAGTGGTCAACCACAATATCGCCGGGCGCCAATACGCGGTCGCCGGAACGAAGGCGGGCCTGGATGCGCTGGCGAACGACGCCGAGCGCCGCGCCCCCGGGCAACGTGCCGTCATCCCCATCCCGGGGATTGACGTGCCCTTCCACTCCTCCCGCTTAGTGGGCGGTGTGGTTGATTTCCGCGCGCACCTCGACGCACTCATCCCTGAAGAAATCAACCTCGATGCGCTGGTGGGGCGCTATATCCCTAACCTCGTGGCGCGGCCCTTTGCGCTCAGCCGCGAGTTCGTGGAGGCCATCGCAGAAGTGGTGGACTCGGAGCCCATCGAGGAGATCCTCGTGGACTTCGATGGTGCCATGGCATGCCCGGCGCGCCTGGGCCGCACCCTGCTCATCGAGCTTTTGGCCTGGCAGTTTGCCTCCCCGGTGCGCTGGATAGAGACCCAGGAGCTGATCCTTGGGCAGCTCGGCGTGGAGCGTTTCATCGAGGTTGGCGTTGGCACCGCGCCGACGCTGACCAATATGCTGGGCCAAACACTGCGCCTGCCCCAGTATGCGGGCAGCGCAGGCATTGAGGTGCTCAACTATGAGCGCGACCGTGGGCGGGTCTTTGCCGAAGACGCCGAGACGGCACCCGAGTCAGCAGCGAAGGATTCTGCGGACGCCGTCGAAGCACAGGCAGATGAGCCCGAGTCGAGGCAGCCATCCGAGAGCGCACACCAGCAAGAAACGGTGCACGCCCCGCGCGAGGAGGCCCCAGCCGCCGTCGAGGATCGCCCGCTCAGCGTGCACCAGGCTCTTGAGATGCTCATCGCGCTGTGGACCAAGGTCCGGCCTGATCAGATGACGGCGACCGATTCCATCGAAACCCTCGTGGAAGGCGTGTCCTCCCGCCGCAACCAGTTGCTCGTTGACCTCGGCGTGGAGTTCGGCATCAGCGCCATCGAGAACGCGGCGGACGCACCCATCCTGCAGCTGGCGGAGAGCGTGGCGCAGCGCGCACCGGGCTACGCAACGTTTGGGGAGGTCCTCGCGGAGCACGTCGCGCAGGCGCTCACCCGGCTGACCGGGCCCGCGGGCAAGAAGCCGAGCTACGTGGCCGAGTACGTGAGCAGTACCTGGGGATTGGGCCCGGGCTGGGCCGATCGCGCTATTGCACAGCTGGTCCTGGGCACGCGCGAGGGCTCATCGCTGCGCGGCGGGGAGCTGGCCAGCTTGCCCATGACCGGTGCGGCGTCGGTTGCTGAGCTCGATGCGCTCATCGACGCCTCCGTGAGCGCCGCCGGCGAGCGCGAAGGAGTCTCGCTGCAGAAGCAAGCTTTGGCCACGCCGACCGAGACCGTGGACCCGGAGGCGGTGCGCGCCTATACCGAGCGCCTCGAAGCGGCGCTGGAGGACTCCGCCCGCGCGGCACTCGCCGCCCTGGGCCGCGAGGTGGCGCCAACCGACGAGGTTGATAGCACCGCGCACACGGAGCTGGAGCAGCTCGTTGCAGCGGAGCTCGGCCCGGACTGGCAGCGACAAGTCGCCCCAGCCTTCGATGCGCGCAAGGCAGTGCTTCTCGACGACCTCTGGGCCACCGCCCGCGAGGACATCGCCCGCGCGGCCGCCGCCGGGGAAGCAGAGCCCGAGCTGGACGTGCTGGGCACCGGCGAGGAGGTTGCGCTCCTGGCCGAGCACTTCGGCTATGAGGACCTAGCCCGCGATGCCCACACCCCGGCCGACGGATTGCTCTTCACCGGCCAGGTGGCCGTGGTGACGGGAGGCTCGCCGGGTTCGATTGCCGCCGAGCTCATCGGCGAGCTGCTCGCGGAAGGAGCGGCCGTGATCGCCACGACCTCCCAACTAAGCCACGAGCGCCTTGAGTTCTATAAGCAGCTCTATCGCCACCGTGCCGTCGGCGCGGCAGCGCTGTGGGTCGTCCCAGCGAACCTCAATTCCTTCGCGGACGTGGATGCGCTCGCGGAATGGATTGCGGCGGAGCGCACCGCCACCGTCGGCGGAAAGTCTGTGCAGCTCAAGCCTGCTTACGTGCCGGATCTGCTCTTCCCCTTCGCCGCGCCGCGTGTGGCCGGCACTCTTGCAGATGCCGGGGCAGGGGCGGAGTCCCAGATGCGTCTGCTGCTGTGGTCGGTGGAGAAGCTCATCGCGTCGCTGTCTGGCGTAGGCGCGGATACACACGTGGGCCACCGGCTGCACGTGGTGCTTCCGGGCTCGCCCAACCGCGGACGCTTTGGCGGCGATGGCGCCTACGGCGAGGCCAAGGCGGCCCTCGACGCCCTGGTTAACCGCTGGTCTTCCGAGCAATCCAGCTGGGGTGCGCGGACCTCTTTGGTGCATGCCCAGATCGGGTGGGTGCGCGGCACCGGCCTGATGGGCGGCAACGACCCGCTGGTTACACAGGTGGAGGCCCGCGGCGTGCGGACCTTCTCGGCGAAGGAGATGGCGGTGCAGCTTATCGACGCCACCGCCTCCCCCCACATCCGCGCCCAGGCAGCGTCCTCACCGCTGAACGCTGACCTCACCGGCGGGCTGGCCGAGGCCGAGCTGGACTTGGCGGAGCTGGCCCGCGCGGCGCAACCCGAGAACAGCGACGCATCGAGCGCAGCCGCTAGTTTGCGCGAAGGGAAGGCGCCGCGAACGGTAAAGGCCCTGCCGAACGTTCTCAGACCTGCCGAGTGCACCAGCCCAGACTTCAACGGCGTGACGCAGTCCCTCGAGGACATGGTGGTCATCGTCGGGGCCGGCGAGCTCGGCCCGCTGGGTTCATCGCGTACTCGCTTTGAGGCGGAGGTCGGCGGAGACCTGTCCGCCGCCGGAGTGTTGGAGCTGGCGTGGAGCCGCGGGCTCATCAGGTGGGATGAGCGCACAGCCGGATGGCTGACGGCCGAAGGAGAAGAGGTAGCCGAGGAAGACGTCTACGCGCGCTTCCACGACGAAGTCCTCGCCGGGATTGGTGTGCGCCGCTTCCACGATGACTTCGGTCCGCACCTGCCCATGGTGGATAACCTCGCGCCCGAGCTGACCACCATCTACTTGGAGAAGCCGCTGAGCTTCACCGTGCAGGACGAAGAGACAGCGCGCAGCTTCGTTGATAGTTGCGAAGGCGCTACGCTGCGCCGCGTTACTGATCCGAACGGTGAGGTCGAATGGCAGGTCACCCGGCCCGCAGGCTCCCCGGTGCGCGTACCGCGCCGCGTGGCCATGACCCGCTTTGTGGGCGGCCAGATACCGCAGGGCTTCGACCCACAGGTCTATGGCATCCCCGCGGACATGGTGGATAACCTCGACCGCCTCGCCCTGTGGAACCTCGTGTGCACCGTGGAGGCTTTCCTGTCGGCGGGCTTTAGTCCGGCCGAGCTCTTAGCCCACGTCCACCCGGCGCGGGTGAGCTCCACCCAGGGCACCGGCATGGCGGGCCAGGAGGCGCTGCGCTCGCTGTACGTCGATAAGCTCTTGGCCCAGCCGCGCCCCAATGACATCCTCCAGGAAGCGCTGCCCAACGTCATTGCTGCGCACGTGATGCAGTCCTATGTCGGCGGCTATGGCCAGATGGTGCACCCCGTGGCCGCGTGTGCCACGGCGGCGGTGTCGGTGGAGGAGGGCGTCGACAAGCTGCGCCTTAACAAGGCCGACTTCGTCGTGGCCGGCGGCATCGATGCCCTGTCGATTGAGGGGATCACCGGGTTCGGTGACATGGCAGCCACGGCCGATAGCGCGGAGATGGCGGCGAAGGGGATTGAGCATCGCTTCTTCTCCCGCGCTAATGACCGCCGCCGCGGCGGCTTCGTGGAGTCCGAAGGCGGCGGGACTATCCTGCTCGCCCGGGGAACCTTCGCGGCACAGATGGGGTTGCCGGTTCTCGGCGTGGTGGGCTTTGCCGAGTCCTTCGCCGATGGCGCGCACACCTCCATCCCCGCGCCGGGCATGGGCGCACTCTCCGCGGCGCGGGGCGGGCAGGATTCCCGCCTGGCCCGCTCGCTGAAGGCCCTCGGAGTGGGCGCGGACGATATCGCAGTTGTGTCGAAGCACGATACGTCCACCAACGCCAACGACCCCAACGAATCTGACCTGCACGAGCGCATCGCCGCCGCACTCGGCCGCAGCCCCGGTAACCCGCTGTATGTGATATCGCAGAAGAGCCTGACCGGGCACGCCAAGGGCGGTGCCGCCGCCTTCCAGCTGGTGGGGCTGTCTCAGGTGCTGCGCAGCGGAATTCTCCCGCCGAATCGTTCCCTTGACTGCGTCGATCCCGTGCTGCGCCGTCACTCGCACCTGCTGTGGCTGCGCCAGCCGTTGGACCTGCGCCGCACCCCGCCGAAGGCGGGCCTGGTGACCTCCCTGGGCTTCGGTCACGTATCTGCCCTTATCGCGTTGGTTCACCCGGGTGCGTTTTATGCTGCGTTGGCTCGGGAGCAGGGTGAGGGCGTGGCCGAAGCCTGGCGGGCGGCCGCCTCCGATCGCGAGCGGCGCGGCGTGCGGTGCCTGGAAAAGGCCATGCGAGGTGGAGCAGCGCTGTACGAGCGGCCAGTGAACCGCAACCTGGGGGCGGGCACAGCCGCCGAGGTAGCGCAGCGCGAGGCCGCAGTGCTGCTGAGCGAGTCCGCGCGCTTGCGCGGAGGCACCCTGGATCCAGAGGGAGGAAGCACGGCTCAACGGGGGTAGCAGGCGCTGGAATATCCCCAGCGTGCACCCTCTGGAACGATAAAGAAGCAGGTCAGACGGGTTGGAGAAGTCCCCCAATCTGGGGCACCATGCAAGGGTGAAAAATGCTAAGAAACCACTGTTAGGTCTCATCTCGGTCGCTGCCGCCGCCGTACTTACCGCATGTTCGGCCACCGGCGGCGCGCCCCGCCCCGAAGCTGACGGCGAGCTAGCCGGTGGCGTCGACACCGAACGCCTTGTCGTCGCCATGATTTCCCACGGCGCGCCGGGGGATACCTACTGGGATCTCGTGCGCAAGGGCGCGGAGGATGCCGCTCGCAAGGACAATATCGAGCTGCGCTACTCCTCCGACCCCGAAGCACCCAACCAGGCTAACCTGGTGCAGTCCGCCATCGACTCCGGCGTGGATGGCATCGCCGTAACCATGCCAAACTCCGGGGCGATTGGGCCGGTGGCCAAGAAGGCCTCCGATGCCGGCATCCCCACCGTGGGGCTTAACGCCGGCATGGATGATTACCAGAAGTACGGAATGAGTGCCTTCTTCGGCCAGGAGGAGAAGGTCGCCGGCACCAAGGCCGGCGAGCGACTCAAAGACGATGGCGCCAAGCACGTTCTGTGCGTCATCCACGAGCAAGGCAACTCCTCGCAGGAGTCGCGCTGCGCCGGTGTGAAGAAGGGGCTGGACAACGGCAAGGTTGAGCTCCTGTACGTCAACGGCAAGGATCTGACCGCCGCGCAGTCCACCATCAACGCGAAGCTGAGCCAGGATCCCTCCATCGACTGGGTGATGGCGCTGCAGGCCTCCGTGGCTATGCGCTCCGCCGACGCGGTTGCCGACGCCTCCTCCAAAGCCAAGGTCTCCACCTTCGACACCAACGCCGAGCTTGTCGACGCCATCGCGGATAAGCGAATCCAGTGGGCCGTCGACCAGCAGCCCTATATGCAGGGCTACCTCGCCGTCGATTCGCTGTGGCTGGCACACCGCAACGGCTCCACATTGGGCGGCGGACGCCCCGTGTACACCGGCCCCTCCTTCGTGGACTCCACCAACGTGGACATCATCTCCGAATCCGCTAAGGCAGGTCTGCGATGAGTGAAGCCACGACTGCATCAGACGAGGCGCAATCAAACCCCGCCGATACCCGCCTGACCCGCCGCAGCGGCTTCGCGCGCCTCATCCGTCGTCCGGAACTGGCCAGCTTGCTCGGCGCGGTGGTCATCTTCGTCCTTTTCATGATCGTGGCGCCCGCCTTCCGCTCGGTGGAGGCCTTCTCCACGGTGCTCTACGCCAGCTCCACGCTGGGCATCGTGGCCCTGGCAGTGGGCCTGCTCATGATTGGTAACGAGTTTGACCTGTCCTCCGGCGTGGCGGTGACCTCCGCGGCGCTCGTGGCCACCATGCTTAACTACAACTTCCACCTCAACTCGTGGGTGGGCGTGGGCCTCTCCTTGTTGACCGCGCTGGCCATCGGTGCACTCAATGGATTCCTTGTGGTGCGCACCAAGATCGATTCCTTCCTCATTACTCTGGCGGCTTTCCTCATGCTGCAGGGCCTTAACCTGGCGATTACCAAGCTGGTGACCGGCCAGGTGGCCACCCCGACCATCGCTGACATGGAAGGATTCAGCTCGGCCCGCGTCATTTTTGCCGGCACCATCCACATCGGTGGCTTGAGCATCCGCGCCACCGTCATCTGGTGGATCCTCTTCGTCGCCATTGCCTCGTGGGTGCTGTACAAGACGCGCTGGGGAAACTGGATCTTCGCCGTGGGCGGCGATGATGAAGCCGCCCGCGCCGTCGGCGTTCCCGTGCGCCGCGTCAAGGTGGCGCTGTTCATGCTCGTCGGCTTCGCGGCGTGGTTCGTGGGCATGCACACCCTCTTTGCCTTCGACTCCATCCAGGCCGGCCAGGGCATCGGTAACGAGTTCCTCTACATCATCGCCGCGGTCATTGGCGGCTGCTCCATGACCGGCGGGCGCGGCACCGCGGTGGGCACAGCCATCGGCGCGCTCATCTTCGGCATGACCAACCAGGGCATCGTGTACGCCGGCTGGAACCCCGACTGGTTCAAGTTCTTCCTCGGTGCAATGCTGCTCTTCGCTGTGCTCACGAACACCTCGGTGGCCAACTTTACGAGGAAGCGATAACCATGATTGAGCTGCACGATATTTCCCAAACCTTCGGCAACTTCCACGCCCTGCGCGGCATCAACCTTTCTGTGAAAGAGGGCGCGGTGACCTGCGTGCTGGGTGATAACGGCGCGGGCAAGTCCACGCTGATCAAGATTCTGGCCGGACTTAACCAGCCCACCGGTGGCACCATCACCGTCGATGGGGAAGAGGTGAACTTCACCAGCCCCCGCGATTCCCTCGACGCCGGTATCGCCACCGTGTACCAGGATTTGGCGCTGGTTCCCTCGCTGTCGGTGTGGCGCAACTTCTTCCTGGGCCAGGAACTTACCGGGGCGCTGGGGAGCTTGCGTGAGGAAGAGATGAAGCGCATTACGCACGAGCAGCTGTCCGAAATGGGCATTGAGCTTGGCGACGTCTCCGTGGAACTCTCCGCGCTCTCCGGCGGCCAGCGCCAGGTGGTGGCGATTGCCCGCGCCATCTACTTCGGCGCGCGCTACATCATCCTGGACGAGCCCACCGCAGCACTCGGAGTGAAGCAGTCGGGCATGGTGCTGCGCTTTATCGACGCCGCCCGCGAACGCGGCATGGGCGTGGTCTTCATTACGCACAACCCGCAGCACGCCTACCTCGTGGGCGATCACTTCATCGTGCTCACGGTGGGGCAGATGTCGCTGGACGCCTCCAAGGAGGAGGTCACGTTGCCGGAGCTGACCCAGTGGATGGCGGGCGGCGACGAGCTGGAGGAGCTCAAGCAGGAGCTGGCACGCTAAGCTTGCCCGCATGACAAAAAGTGGCGTGAGCGTGGGCACCGACCTGGTGCACATCCCCTCCTTTGCCCAGCAGCTGGAGCTTCCCGGCACGCGCTTCGCGCAGGTTTTCAGCGCCTCCGAATTGCGTGTGGCGCAGGCCCGGGGGCTGAGCGGTGCTGCCCGCGCGCAGCACCTGGCGGGGCGCTGGGCGGCGAAGGAGGCTTTCATCAAGGTGTGGTCGCAAGCGCTTTACGGGCACCCGCCGGTCATCGCAGAGGAAGCCGTGGACTGGGCGGAGATTGAGGTCCGCCCGGATGCGTGGGGGCGAGTAGCACTCGAGTTGCGCGGTGAGATTGCCCGCCTCGCGCGGGAGTCCTTGGGGGATTTCTCCACGGCGCTGTCCATCAGCCACGATGGTGATTACGCCACCGCCATTGTGTACCTTTCGCGCTAAACGCGCCTGGGCGCCCCTGGCTTCGCTGGGTGTGGCTAGGCGCTCGTGGCGATGGCGAAGAGGTAGGCGATGAGCATGCGCTTAATCTCTTCCACCACGCCATCAAAGCTTTCCTCGGAGCGCATGGTGCTGTAGTTGAGCAGGGAAACCACGGTGTGGACGAGGAAGGCGGCGATCTCCACACGGGCATCGGCGTCCATTCCCTGGGCAAGAGGCTCGATGATTTCCGCGATGGGTTTGAGCAGGCTGAGCTCCGTGTCGGCGGCCGTGGCACGGGTTGCGGGTGTGGACTGCACGGCATGCCACACCGCTCGGCGCGAGGGGTCGTTGCGCCAGACACGAGCCATGCGGTCGATGAATTCTTCGAGGAAGTCCGGCCATTGCAGGGCCGGAACGCGCTGGGAAAAGCGCTCAACCTCAGCCAACATCTCCGCGGTGTCTTGGCGGTCAAGCTCGCAGATCAGCACGTACTTGTTGGCGAAGTACTGGTAGAGCGTGCCAATCGGCACTTCCGCGCGGCGCGAGACTTCGTCGAAAGTAAAGGA
Source organism: Corynebacterium guaraldiae (assembly GCF_053480195.1). Lineage (NCBI taxonomy): Bacteria > Bacillati > Actinomycetota > Actinomycetes > Mycobacteriales > Corynebacteriaceae > Corynebacterium > Corynebacterium guaraldiae. The sequence continues at coordinate 68,235 of NZ_JBRBAU010000012.1, forward strand.
CTCGAAGCCATAGTCCACGAGCGTCTCCCGCGCGCAGGACAAGATCCGGTCATACTTGGCCCGGCTGCGCGCCTGCGCTGGGCGACGCCTCGGGACCAGAATCTCCGGTGACTTCGAGCTGGATTCCACGGTTTAGTTGAGCCCCTTAAGCACGCGGGCGACGTGGCCGGTGGCCTTGACGTTGTACATGGCTTGGCCGATAGTGCCGTCTTCCTCAATGAGGAACGTGGAGCGGATAACGCCTTGGACGATCTTGCCGTAGTTCTTCTTCTCGCCGAAAGCGGCATAAGCCGTCATGACTTCCTTGTCGGGGTCAGACAGCAACGGGAAGTTGAGCTCATGGTCCTCGCGGAACTTTGCCAGTGCCTCGGGCTTGTCAGGGGAGATTCCCACCACGGCGATGTTCATGTCATTGAGCTGCTCCAGGCTGTCGCGGAAGTCGCAGGCTTCCTTCGTGCAGCCAGGGGTGTTGGCGCGCGGGTAGAAGTAAACCACGACGCGCTGGCCAGCATAGTCACTCAGACTTACGGTGTTGCCGGCATCATCGCTCAAGGAAAAAGCGGGAGCCTTGTCTCCTACGGACAGTCGTTGTGCTTCAGTCATGCTGTCTACCTTACCGTGCCCTACGGGGAGGCTATCTGGCGAATCTACGCCACCGAGGGTGAAACAAACGTTGGCCAACTCTGCAGGGGAGCTGGCGGTCAATGTAGAATGTCGACGTTAGAACCACAACGGTTAGAAATACACTAACCGCAACAACACCGAACGAAGCCAAATTCAGGAGATTCACGTGGCACGCAACATTGATGATATCCAGCGCGACATCGAGCGCACCCGCCGTCAGCTGGCTAGCACCTTGGATGAGCTGGCTGATCGCAGCAAGCCGCAGAACTTCGTCGAGGACGCTAAGGGCGCGGCAACCCAGAAGCTGCAGGAGCGCAATGTGCAGATGGCGCTCGCCGGCGTTGGTGCAGCCGTCGTAGGCCTTATCGCTTTCTCCGTTTTCCGCTCCAAGCGCCGCAAGTCCGATATCAAGGAACTGCAGCGCCTGCTCGCTGAGCGTCGCTAGAGCCGGTTAGCGCCGTTGGGCGCGACTGCATACCTAGAGGCCCTGCCTTGGGAAATACCCCGGGGTGGGGCATTTTTGTGCTCCGTATGCGTTACTGGAAGCATTGCCTACCCTATGCCGGCTTTGGGTAGCCTTACCTGTCTGTGTAGTATGAACCTCCGAACAGACCATAAGACCAAAGTTTGAAGGAGAAATCGTGCTTCACGTATCGACGCCTGCAGGCCAGGCATCCCGTCCGCGCGCCGGGCGAGTAGTAGGGGCGTGCGCCATGGTGGCGGCGCTGGCCAGCGCGCTGGCGGGCTGTGCCTCCGACAATGCCGATGCCGGCAGCGAGCAGGCCACGGGAGCGCAGGGGACTGCCGCTGTGAGTTTCACAGACCTTGCCGGCCGCCAGGTGGAGCTGGACCACGCGCCGGAACGCGTCATCCTGGGAGAAGGCCGCAGCGTCTTTGCCACCGGCATCCTCAACAAGGAAGACCCGCTGGACAAGGTCGTGGCCATCGGATCGGACCTGAAGCAGAATGTGCCCGACTACTACCGCGAGTTGGAAAAGACCACGCCCAAAGTCAACGAGCTGCCGGAAATCGGCGGCTTCACCAAGGGCGATGTCACTGTGGAGGAGCTCATCAGCCTCGACCCGGACCTCATCGTGCTCTCCAAGGATCAGTACGAGGCCTCCCAGACCGCTGGGCTCACCGACAAGCTGGATCAGGCCGGCCTGACCTATGCCGTCACGGACTTCCGCGCCAAGCCCTTGGAGAACACCATTCCCACCATGGAAATCTTCGCCGATATCTTCGGCCACGAGGACCGCGCGGAGGAGTTCATCGCGGACTGGCAAAAGAACGTGGATCTGGTAACCGAGCGCGCCACGAAAGCGCAGGACAAGCCCTCCACCTTCGTGTGGCGCGCAGCGGGTGTCTCCGATTGCTGCGGCTCGTGGAATGACTCCAACATTTCTGAGCTGGTCAACGTCGCCGGTGGAAAGAACGTGGCAGACGGCATCATCGAGGGTGAGTCCGGCGCGCTGACCCCGGAGAAGGTCATCGACGCCAATCCCGACATGATCATTGCCACCGGCGGCGACTGGTCCGCCAAAGTGGATAACGCAAAGGGCCACACCGGCTTCGCTGCCGCCGGCTATGGCATCAGCGAAAAGGATGCCCACGAGAGCGCCGCTTCGCTGGCCGGCGTCCAACCTGGTTTTGAGGATCTTTCTGCCGTCAAGGAGCACAACCTCCACGGCCTGTGGCACCAGTTCTACAACTCGCCCTTCAACTACCTGGCACTCCTTCAGATCGCCGCGTGGCTCCACCCAGAGGACTACGCAGACGTCAACGTTCAGAAAGAATGGGCCGAAGCCCAAGAGAAATACTCGCCCGTCCCCGGCGACGGAACCTTCTTCAGCACCAACTAGTCATGAGCATTCTCACCTCAACCGCGCGCTCGGCAAGCCCTGAACGGACCACGCACGCAGAAACCGCGGTGCTTCCCGTGGAGGCCCTCGCACGCGAGCACTCCCGCGTGACCCGCCGCCGCATCGCCATCGTCGCTGGGCTTATCGTCGTAGCGCTCGCCGCATTCGTTCTTAGCGTGATCGTTGGCGCCATCGACCTCACCCCGGGGCAGGTGCTGCGGGGGATGGTGGATCCGGGAGGCGTCGACAAGCAAACGCGTACAGTCCTGTGGAGCCTGCGCCTGCCTATGGCCGTCATGGCGCTGCTTATCGGCGCCAGCCTGTCACTGGCTGGCGCGCAGATGCAGACCATCCTGGATAATCCGCTGGCGGAGCCCTTTACCCTCGGCATCTCCGCGGCGGCTGCCTTCGGCGGAGCCAGCGCCATCGTGTTGCGTTGGCAGCTTCTGGCCCAGCCGCAGTTCAACCTCGCGCTCATCGCGTGGCTGTCGGCGGCGCTGGCCACGGCCATCATCGTCGTTGCCGCCGTTATTCGCGGTGCGAAGTCCGAGACGATGGTGCTGCTCGGCATCGGCCTCGTCTTCTTTTTCCAGGCCATGCTGGCGCTCATTCAATACCGTTCCTCCAGCGAGGCTCTCCAGCAGATCGTCTTTTGGTCCATGGGTTCGCTCACCCGCGCTAGCTGGCAGGCCAACGCCGTGCTGGCCGGCGTGCTTGCGGTGGCGTTGCCCATCCTGGGAGCGCTGTCGTGGCGGCTAACGGCGCTGCGGCTTGGTGACGCCCGCGCCACCGCCCTCGGTATCAACACCTCCCGCCTACGCGTGATTGTTCTCGTCGTGGTCTCGCTCGTCGCGGCCACCACCGTGGCTTTCGCCGGCATCATCGGATTTATCGGGCTGGTGGGACCACACATTGCGCGCATGTTGGTGGGTGAGGACCAGCGTTACTTCGTGCCGGCCTCCATGGCCGCGGGCGCGGCGGTGATGTGCGCCGCCCACGCGCTAAGCCTCCTGATTAAGCCCGGGCTGGCTATCCCCATCGGCATCGTCACCTCGCTTCTGGGCGTGCCATTCTTCATTGCCATCGTCATGACCCGGAGGAGGGCATTGTGGACGTAGAACTCACCATCACCGATCTGACCGCCGGTTATGGTTCGCGCACGGTGGTAGACGGGCTGAGCCTTCCCACCCTGCGCGGCGGGCAGGTCGTGGGGCTGCTGGGGCCGAACGCGTCCGGCAAGACCACCACCATTAAGTCGCTCGCCGGCGTGCACCGCGCGCGGGGCGGCACGGTGGACTTTCGCGTCGACGGCCAGAGCCCGCGCGGACAGCGGCGCCGCCAGCTCATCGGCTATGTGCCGCAGGGCCTGCCGCACACCGCGGCGCTGCGCGCGTTTGAGGCGGTGCTGATTGCGGCGCGACGCGAAGCGTGCGAGGACCCAATCACCCGCACCGCCGAGGTCCTGCACTCCATGGGGCTCGACGACATTGCGCAGCGCTACCTCAACGAGCTCTCCGGCGGCCAACGCCAGCTCGTCGCCGTGGCGCAGATGCTGGTGGGGACCCCTGGGCTCATGCTTCTCGACGAACCCACCTCCGCCCTCGATCTCAACCGCCAGCTCTTCGTCTTGGGTCGCGTGCGGGCAAAAGCTCGGGAGGAAGGCAGCCTCGCGTTGGTGGCGATTCATGACATCAACCTGGCGGCTCGGATGTGCGACCAGCTCGTCGTGCTCCACGGTGGCAAGGCCCGCGCCCATGGCGCGCCGGGGGAGGTGCTCACGGAGGAACTCTTGCGCGAGGTCTACGGCGTAGAGACGGATGTGCTGGACCACCGCGGGCAACCCGTCGTGGCGCTGCGGGAGGTTAGTTAGACTCGGGCCGTGTGAGCCGAAATTCGCCCGAGAACCTCCTGTTATACCTCACCCCGGAGGATGAAAACACCATCCGGGACGTCTATGCTGCCCTGGCTCAGCGTGGCTTTCCGGTGCAGCACCAGCGCCCGCACATTACGGTGACGTTCGCGCCGGCGCTCGAGACCGCAGTCGTCGACGAGGCCCGCAACCTGCTCCCGCCGCTTCTGCCCGCGGCCTTTCGCCGCGTGGGCACGGTGGTCTTTGGGACGAAGAGTAAACAGACCGTGGCGTGGCTTTTAGAAACCACGGATGAGCTGGAATCCGCCGCGCGCCGCCTCAGTGCCTCGAACCCGGAGGGGAGGGGCCCGCGGTGGACCCCTCACCTGACGATGGGGCTGCGGCTGCCGCGAGCGATGGTGCCGGAGTATATGCGGGCGCTCGATGAAATCTCGACCTTTGAGCACAAGGAATTCACGGCGGCGCAGGCCGCGTGGTGGCGCCCCAAAACGCAGCAGCTCGAGGTCTTGGGCTAGGATCGGAAAAGCCCCTCACCACGGGGGTGAGGGGCTTAAACTGTGCGCCATCAGGGACTTGAACCCCGAACCCACTGATTAAGAGTCAGTTGCTCTGCCAATTGAGCTAATGGCGCTTGGTGTCTCTGACCGGCTCTGATTTCCTCAGTGCCTGCCGTGCAACGAGATGTAACTTTAACACCCTCTTCGTAAAAAGGTAAAATCGCCAGGTAAATGGGTGTTTTCCGCGATTAATGCCATGGCTAAATGCTTCTCTCAAAGAGTCGCGGGTGTGGAAGTCTGACGGGTGGGTAACGAAACGGTTAAGAGCGGTGGCGCTAACTGGTTCGTAGGGTGCGTGTGCGGTTAGTCTATGTGCACTCTTATTATTGTCTGTGTCTTTCTATGAGCTAGGGGTTTGTGTGCATTCTCTATTCCCTTCCGCACGTCCCGCAATGCTTCTCTCGAGTATCGTTGCGACCGCTTCACTCTTAACCGCCTGCACCATTGGTGGTGCCGCGGATTCCGGTCCGGCCACTGCCCAATCGGAGGCTGACGTCAAAGCGAGCGCTTCGGCGGAAGCATCGGCGTCGGCAGCCGCCAAGGCGAAGCAGCTGAAGTTTTCCGTCAAGGATGGTGCGAGCGACGTAGATCCCTCCAAGCCGGTTGAGGTTACGTCCCCGGCCGGGCTTAAGTCGGTGACAATGACCAACGAAGCCGGCATCGAAGTGGACGATGAGCTGTCATCTGATTCGAAGACGTGGAAGAGCGCCGAAGTGCTGGGGTATAACCGCACCTACACCATCGACGCCACGGACAAGGACGGCACCCATAAAACCATCACCTTCACCACCCCGCAGGCAGCAGGCGTGTCCGAAGTGGCCTTGAGTCCGATACCGGATTCTGAGGTGGGGGTTGGCCAGGTCATCGGCGTGCGATTCGGAAACTACGTCACCGACCGCAAGGCGGCCGAAGAGGCAATCACAGTCAAGACCGAGCCTGCCGTTGAAGGTGCTTTCTACTGGGTCAACAACCAGGAAGTGCGGTGGCGCCCGGAAAACTACTGGGAACCCGGCACGAAAGTGACCGTCGATGTCGACCTGTACGGCCGCAACCTCGGCGGCGGCATCTACGGCGGCGAGGATGCTTCCACTAACTTCACCATTGGTGACCGCGTCATCGCGCTGATCGACAACAACACGAAGATGATGTCGGTGTTCAAAAACGGTGAAGTGCTGCGCCGTTTGCCTGTCTCGATGGGTAGGGATGGCCAGTGGGATACCCCGAACGGAACCTATGTCATCGGTGACGAGTACCCGTCCCTCGTTATGGACTCCACTACCTTCGGCCTGGCTCTCGACGCCGGCGGCTACAGGACTGACGTTCAGTGGGCAACCCAGATGTCCTACTCCGGAATCTATGTCCACGCAGCGCCTTGGGCTGTCGGTGCGATGGGTAGCTACAACCAGTCTCACGGCTGCATCAACGTGACTACTGAGGCTGCTCAGTGGTTCCAAAACACGGTCAAGCGCGGCGATATTGTGAGGGTCTCCAACACCGGCGGCGGCGTGCTGAGCCCGCTCGATGGTCTGGGTGATTGGAACATGGACTGGGCTTCTTGGTCTGCGGGCAACGCTACCGCTAATCAGTAGCGGCCGGGCAGCACTAGCGCGGCAGACCGCGGCGTCGAGACACTGTCTTGTCAAAGGGAATCCAAAACCGCAGGGCGGCGTCCTGGTTCTTGGAGATGCCAATGCGCGGCCCGCGGACCCACTCAGGTTCCTTATCGCGTTGTTTAAGGCGAATGGGCGTGCCGTTGTCCGCGATACTGAAGCCAAGGGCCCTGCCTAAATTTCCCGGTCCGCGGGCGAGGTTATGAAATTCCGTGTCGCCCCGGCGTTGGTAGGCAAGGTCTACTCCGTCGATGACTTCCCCGCCGCGGAGCAAGCAACCCTGACCGGTTCCTTCGGGCGCGCAGACGATGTTGCCGTTCCGGTGGATGCCGTAGGACATGTAGACGTAGAGGCGGCCGGGCGGGCCGAACATGGCGGCGTTGCGCGGGGTGCGGCCGTTGAAGGTGTGAGAGGCCTCATCGTCTGCGCCGAGGTAAGCCTCGACCTCCGTGATGCGCACCGAAACGCCGTTGTGCGTGAGCACCGTGCCCAGAAGCTGGGGAGCAACGACGTCGGCGGTGTCGGTGAAATCGATCATTGCCGCAGTCTAACGCGAAAACAAACGTTAGGCCTTAGCTCGTTCTTCCTCGGCCTCAATCTCTGCGTTGAAATTACGCTTGGAGGCCTGCCACTGGTCCTCAGTCATTCCGATACGCCAGTAGCCAGAGATAGAAACGTCTTCCTTGGGAATCCCGGATTCAACGAAAAGGAAGCGACGAAGCTCTTTGATCATTTCGGCGACTCCGTGGATGAACCATCCGGTTTTCTTCTCCTGGGGGATACCAGCCGCGCGGACCACACGGGATAGCTCAGTACCGTGGGTAGCGCCATTGCGGACTACCCAGGTGATTTCCACGCCATCGCGGGTGGGCAGTTCAAACGTGCGGTCTTCGGCTTCGATCTCGATATATGCAGTCGCAGTCGCGCCGTCGGGAAGCCGCTTCAAGCCAGCGCTGATGGCCGGTGCTGCAGACTCGTCGCCGGCGAACACAAAGTGCTCATAGTCTTTGGTTGGTCCCCACGCGCCACCAGGGCCGAGGAAACCGAGCTTCTCTCCAACCTCGGCTCTGCGTGCCCAAGGGCCAGCCAGGCCGGAATCACCGTGGGACACAAAGTCGATGTCGAAATCCCCGGTTTCTGAGTTCACGTTGATCAGGGTGTAGGTGCGGAGAATTGGCTGCTTGTCGCGCGGTTGCTCTGCGCGAATCTGCTCGATATTAAACGGCCAGGAGTAGTCGGCACCTTCTGGCACGAACAACAACTTGATGTAGTGATCTGTAAACTCCAGCTCCTTGCCTATGAATGCTGGGGAGCTCATGTGTAACCGAACCAGGTCTGGAGATACTTGGCGGCGGCCAGTCACGGTCGCTTCATGTGCCTTGCGGGGTTTGCGCTTCGGCGCTGCCTCTTTAACCTGGTCAGCCATTGTCATCACTATCCTTGCTATCTCTTCAAGAGCTTAGATCTTCTGTGAGGGCAGAAGCCTACATACTCTAAGTTTAGGTAAGGCTAACATACTCAAGTCCGGCTGGTTGTGGGGCTTGGTGGTGCGCGGGTGCGGTGGCTCAATGCAAAAAGTTGACCCCGCATCCTACTCAAGCGGAAAGCGGGGTCTATTCAGGGTGGCTGACGGGCTCGAACCCGCGACACGCAGGGTCGCAGTTTCGTAATTTTCGTTAGTGAGCGTAGATGGCCTCGAAAAGGATCCTTGCAGCGAGAGGAGTGTTTTCGGAGTGGTCCTACTACACTGAGGTACGACGATCTACGACTGGCTACGCGTAGTTTAAAGCGTAATTAAGCGCATGACGGATTCGATGTTCACTCGGCCTGTGTGACCACGAATTGTGGCTACCGTTGATCTGGCGATACGCGGCCGTGACAGATGATTTACACACGTTAATTTCCGTGTGGAACAGGCAGTATGATAATGGCATGGACCTCTCGTTTCATCCCATCACCGACCCTATGGCATTCTCGCAGGGCATCGCTGGTGATTATGAGTTCAACCAGCATTGGTTGGGCACATACCGACTATCCGAGGACTATGAATGGTACGAGGTGCGCGATGGCGGTGAACAAGTTGCGCTACTGGAGTTGGGCTTGAAGCCTCACCGGAGTTACTGGAGTGACTCCGCCTACCCCCTGCCAATGGATGGCCCCGACGTGATCGAGATTCAGTTCATCGACGTCAGGCTCGCTCATCGGGGTCGTGGCATAGGAAAAGCAATCGTTCACTGGGTGGTAGAGCAGTACCCACAGCGGCAAATGCTGGCGCTGGCTGAAGGATCGGACGGATTTTGGCAATCTTTAGGGTGGGACTTAATCGTGCCTGATGAAAGCGGATTCCGTCCGATGTACGCTTCGCCGCTATAGCGCCGAGATGAGCCAGTCAACCCATGCGCAGGGACAAAGTATCGAACGCACTTCAATTGACTTTCACTTTGAGGTAGCCATCACGTGGTATTAAGAACCCTTAGTAGTACTTCGTTAGGTGGGGTCCGCGCGGTGGCCGTAAGGGCACTGGCCCAGCAGATGGATGACAGCGGCCTGGAGGTCTGCCGGGACGGCGTAGAAACTCAGCCCGCCTCCGGGGCTTGTGGGGCCAGGTCGTCGGCCAAGCGTTGCCCGGTGGCAGACAGGTGCGCCGCGGTTACCAGTGTGACGTGATGATGGCAGCCCAGCCCGGTAGTCATGTTCGATGCGGCCTGTGGACCTTCGACCACCGGACCAACTCCTCGATCGGGGTGCCCTCATCCAGCGTCAATAACCAGTAGTCACTGGGCTCAGCTGCGCCGTCGGACCACTCGGCCCGTAACCAGCACCTCGGCAGCGACCCGTCCGGATCGCGGGTGCCCCGCGCACCCGCTCAATCTCATTTGTCCTGATACGCGCTGATCTGCTCCTGCAGACATCTCTCCACAAGAGCTAACAAAGCACTACTAGGGCCTCTCGCTCTGAGCCTTCTTGAGAAGGCTCGTCGCTAACTCGAACCCAATCACTTGGTCAATACTGCTGCTCAACTTGCGGACATTTCCAAGTTGCCCAGCGTATTGCTTCATCTTAGTCCTAATGCTGTCGACGTTTAGTTGCGCCTGCTCGGTTGAATCTAGTTTGCCCACCTTTGAGTCAATGAGTTGATCTGCAATTAAACTCACTTCTTCGACGCTCAAGGGATGAAACTCAATAAACGCATTGAAGCGGGAGTAAAGTGCTTCTCCCAATGCCTTCTTCACCGCTTCCTCGGAGCCATAATTCGACGTGCAGATGATGAGCGGGCTTCCCACCTTCGTACGATAGTTCTTGTCTTCTAGAACGCCCTCGTCAAACAATTCGTAAAAGGCGCTATGGAAGACTGGACTCGCCTTATCGAACTCATCGAACAGGATCACGTTGGACTCTCGTTCCATCAAGTCATGTGCGAGTGAGGGTTCTTGGTGACTGCCTCCGAACACGTAGGAGGCAAACTTTTCGCTATGAAGCATGGAGAATTGCTTACGGAAAAGGTCTCCGCCAGTGAGTTTGCTGATGAACTTGGCGGTCTCAGTTTTGCCAACACCCGACGGGCCATAAAACATCACGACTACCGGCCCGTTCCCTTTTTGGCTAGCTAACGGATACATAGCGGCTAAAAGCTCATTCTTTACAGAACCTTGCCCGACCAAGTGGTCATTAAAACCGTCGTAAAATTCTCGAAGAAGTCGGGGATTAAATCCACCGTAGTTGTAGTGGATCTCCGTCACTTCCGCAATGCGCTGAACATGAGAGCGGACCACTTGTGGAGGATTGTTTAAGTAAATATTCTTGGGGTCGATAGACTGAATTAGACCGCCGAAATTGGAAATCGTTGCCTCGACCAAGCTCGCATAATCACCAGAGTTGACGACGACATGCTCTGGCCCTTCCACAGGGTCCTGGTCCTCGGTAGGAGGCGCATCACGTTGCACTATTACGAGCTCCCGCGCCCTACTGTCTCGTTCATAGACAATGTCTAAGAATGACTCTGATCCGATTGTGTCGGTTCGCTCTTCAAACCACGAGGGGGGACCATAATAGATTTCCGCCTTCATGCTGCGAGTCACTCCGCCGCCTTGCCTTCAACTGCCGCAAGAACTACATCAAAAACCGGCAGAGCTACGTCCTCCCTAGAGTCCAGAACTGCTTGCATGGAATCTTGAACCAGATCTACTAGTTTCGGAGTGCCCGTTGCGCCTTGGGCCATTTCGGACTCAATGTTCAGGCTTGCCTCTGTCGTTCGTCCGACTTCAATACCGTGGAAAACCAAGTTCATCCGGGTTAAATCTGATAAACCATAGTTGTTTCGAAAGGCACGAATGTTAAATCGGAGTACAACCTTCCTGTCATTGACGTTCTCGCCAAGCAACTCGTAGTACCCCTTCGCTTTTTCTAAAGCCTCATCCATACGTGCGATATCGAAGTCTGCATCCTCGGTACGAGCAGCAATCATGAATGGGGTGTAAATCTTCATAAATGCCATCGAGTTTTGAGCAGCGAAAACACTATAACCTTCGAGCTTCCTAATCTTCGCGTCCTCGCCTGCAGATTTTAGATAGTCAGTGAGAATGGTGTTAGCCAGCGTTTTGCTTAGGATACTCTCGCCCGCAATAGAGGCTTCCGCGCTAGCCCCCAGATCAGCAGAGCCTCGCAGAAAAGGCAGCCAACTCAGCCTCGCGCTAAGTTTTGCATCGACGTCTGCGTGAGCTTCTGTGGTTCGGTTATGAATATCTTCTTTAGTTGTAGAGAGATTACCTCCTGCAACGATGTCCAGATAGTCGGACGCGGTCTCCTGGTCGAAATAGACAACCTTTACGATTTCCTGGCTCTCACGCTTTTTACCTGCCACTTGCACTCCTGCGGATTAAACTTAGTCCTTTGTATAATTATACGTTATTAATACATTGGATCTGACCCACAAGACTGCAGTCCCTGATAGTGCTTTGTTAGTTGTCTCTCGGCCGGTGGTGCATCGAACCCGATTACCGCGAACTCAAGCATGGTTTGGGGCTGGATCATTTCGAGGGCCAGTACCACCATGTCACTTTGGTGATTGTGGCGCATCTGTTCGTCGGGATGAAACGGTCAGTGGATCATCCAAAACCCGGTCGGCGGGCTGTGTCCCTACACCGTGCTCGCAGGGGCCCAGGCCGCCGTCATCAGCTTGGTGAGGGGCACTCCCCGTACTGCCACTGGCCGAGAGGCCTCTGACAAAGCACTATAGGACGTGTTACAAAATTCATTTCAGTCAGTACCGAACGGTTGCTGGCTGGCCGTTGCATCAAGCGCACCGCTAACTTGCCTAGATGGGTGGCGCACTCATGATGTTGCTTTAACCGGTTGATTTCCGCACTATGGAATTACGCCTTCGGTATGCTTCCCGATCAAAAACAGTGGTCTACCACTGGCGGAGTCTCTACGCCTCTGATGAGCAGCCAGGTCGTTCGGTGGAGAGATTGTCGTCGTTGTCCACCGTGATCGCGGGAGATGGAAAGGCGTCGATGTGCGACAGTTGGAAACAAAACCTTGCGCTTGGGAAAACGGCTGGCAGAAGTCTTGTAACCCTATGTTTCACAGGGGCCGTCATGTATAGGCGCTTTTTATCAACGCCTGTCTTCGTCGGTGACCAGTTATTCTCGTATGCATGATGCAGAAAACTCTACTGGAGGCGTACGGTCTCGAATCCTGGTGGAACACGATGTTTACGGAGCCGGAGAAACAGCGCATCAGGGAGGTTTATGCGGAGCATACGGATGGTGACGTGATCGACAAGGACCCTCTTGTGCTCACAATTGGAGACAGCCAACTGGAACCCGAAGACGTCGATGTTACGAGAATTCTTCAGCTACTTACTCAGTGGTTCCATCGGAACAGTGACAAGGGTATTTGGATAAAACTTTCAGAATCCTGGCATCATTTTGCTGACCCCTACATGACACCCGTCGATAGGCATTTTGCTCTCAGTGACACAATGAAAGCGTACTACCGTAGGCGTGACGAACCAGAATTCCTGGCCAAAACAATTGCTACATGCAAGGTCATGATTTCGCTGGAAAAGACTGTGGCAGGGGCAATGTTTGACGCCGGGCTAGGACGATTCTTGCCTGAGAATGCTCACTTGTTCGAAGGCCGGGTAGTGTACACAGAGCTCGGTCCACAGGTTCTCCCTGGACATCCGGGATTTAAGCAGCTGGCGATTATTTATGAGAAGCAGAAAGAGTTCCAAGCAGCCCTAGACCTCTGTGTTGAGGCCCGAGACGCAGGCTGGGACGGAGACTGGGACAAACGGATAGTTCGGCTCGAAAAGAAGTTGGGTAAGTAAGGGCTCGAGGCCTGAAGACGTCACCGCCGGCCCGTGTTTTCGCCAGGCTATTGGGCTCAGGTCGTTATTCTTTTTAACGCATGTGTGCACTCGGATCACGGCGGGGCTCGTACGTATCGTCTACGAAAGGAATTGAGGAGGCCGAGTGGGTTATCTGACCTCGCGCCCACGCACGGATGCTGGGCGCACTATCTACCGGCTAGCGCTCAAGCTCACCCCATGAATTCGCCACGGTCTACCCCACCTAGTTAAACGAGAAGACTCTCGTCAAAGTGTTCAGAAGACTGAAATGGTAGCGGTGTGGTGAGTATCTGGTAGCGCCTGAGTGAGTATCCGGTAGCGGTGTCTTACTCAGGCGTTGTTGGTGGTTATGTGTTGGTGGTGAGGCGCATGTTTGGT